>NZ_JAYRTF010000002.1:134782-246266 GCF_041919735.1 Acinetobacter sp. | reverse complement strand
AAGTCGTAAAGCTCAGAAAGCTGTTGTTGAACAAAGAAACTTAAATCCTGTGCTTGACTCTTGTGGTTAAAAACAGGACATTTTAAATGGTTTATCGCATAGACATTTTAATTGGTGAATAACAACTAAAAAGGTGATTTGAATGTTCAAACCACCTTTTGATTAGCACCATACAACACTTAAACAGGCTGATTTTCCAAAAAATCGCGGTGGATGTGGCTGAGATCAATCAGCGCAAAATCCGCCAATTGGAATGTTTTCCAAACCTGAATAAAATCCTGCTTAGAATCAAAAGCAGCCGTTGGGGATCGCGTGGCCTGCCACTGCAAATCTGAAATCCACAGATAAGCTTGCTTTGCATCCGAATCCCAAGCCTGAACTTTGCCATTCGCATTGACACCCTGCACGGCAGCATGTGCTGGAAGCACTGGTTCAATTTTCGGCAAACTGATTTCTACAAAATGCTTGATTTGACGAAGACCGTAGCCTGCAAAAATTTCCTTTTGTTCAGAACTGAGCTGATCATACTTTTCTTGAATATCCAAAATCATTTCTATTGCCTAGTTTCAATTAAATTCTTTAAATACATTCAGCAGGATAAAATTTTATCCCAGCAGGTCTGGCTTTCTTCGCATTATCTTTGCTTTGCCGCGCTTATTTATACGTGAAAAATTGCCTTTTTTTTATTCTACATTAGTACAAAGCCTGCGCGGCATTGCACTGCAGCTGTGTAGCCAGCAAAGCGTAGAAGCTGCCTTCATCTTCTTATTTTTAAATAATAGCAATGAACGAAGATAAATGAATCATTCGTTGAATCATTCACACGCTGTAGCCATTTTGCCCATCTCGCTCTGTATTTCAGCCTATAAACCTGCTGCATCCAGCACGAAACCACTGACTGAATCCGCCGCATTGGCCTCCATTCAATCCCGCCTATGCTCAGCCATCAAAAATCGAAGCTTCACTTTATTTTTTTTGCCGCTCTTGGATGCGCCTGATCATACACTTGCGCGAGATGATCAAAATCCACATGAGTATAAATTTGCGTAGTGCTGAGATTGCTGTGGCCCAGCATTTCCTGCACGGCGCGTAAATCGCCGCTATTGGACAGCATATGGCTGGCAAAACAGTGGCGCAGCAAATGCGGATGCAGATCGACGTTTACCCCTGCGCGCTGCGCCTGAAATTTCACCCGGTTTTCAATTTGGCGCGCACCCAGCGGATTACCCTTTTGCGTGATAAACACATGGGCTTCCGGCACAAAATCGCCATGCCACAACGGATAAATCTGCAGCCAATTCATCACAGCATCTTTAGCTTTACGGCCAAAAGGCACAATGCGGGTTTTGTTGCCCTTGCCGGTAATGCGCAGCAGCTGACGGTTAAAATCGACATCTTTAATTCTTAAGGACTGCACTTCGGCTAAGCGCAGGCCGCTGGAATACAGCAGCTCCAAAATAGCTTTATCGCGCAGCCACATTTGCTGCTGCACTTCGCTTTGAGGCTCTGGCTGATCCAAAATTTGATTGACCGTTTCAATATCCACCAAGCCCGGCAGCGGGCGCGACTGGCGCTTGAGCTGAAAATCATCCGCAGGATTAAAACTCATGTATTCGCCCTGCTCCGCCCATTTCATAAACTGGCGGATGGCAGACAGCATGCGCTGCAAACTGCTGGAACTTAATTGCTGGCGCTCAACTTTATCAGCCAGATATTCACGCAAATCCGAGGTTTCAACATCAGCCAGCGGCAAGTTGCGTTCAGCGCAAAAATCAATAAAGTCTGAAACATCGCGCTCATAGGCATGCAGCGTGTGTTCAGACTGATTCTGCACTTTCCGTTCTTTGAGCCACATTGCCAGCAGCTCGGCTTGATCATTTTTATTCTGCATCACTACCGTATCGTCACTCATTCGCTCAACCGCGCCTCCGCTGCATTCACATTCAATTGCTGCAGATAATGCTGAATCCATGGCGCAGTTTCTTCAGCCTGCCGCTCAGCAAATAAATGATCTCCGCCATGAATGATCTGCAGCGCGGAATCATTCAGCTGCTGATGCAGAAACGCTCCAACCGCGACGGGACTGATGGGATCCGCATCGCCCCATAACAGCAAGGTCTTTTGCTGAATATGCCCCAGCTCAGCCGAATAATCCAGCTGCGTGTTGGTGAACCAGTCTGGATAATTTAAAAATTGCTGCTGATACGCATCCCGCCAGTCTTCCACCTCAAAAGCGCCTAAATCCAGCCCGCCCGATGTCGCAATCAGCACCAAGCCTTGAACCAAATCCGGCTTGGCTAAAGCCGCCTGCACGGCAAATATGCCGCCCATGGACTGTGCGATCAGCACTGATTCCTGCTGAATCTGATCCAATACATATCGGCTCAGGCTGTTAAAATCATAGACCTCTGCCCGCGCCGGCTCATGATCAAATTCTGGATATGCGATGATTTGAGTAGAATATTCTGACGGCAGCAATGCGATCAACGGCTGCCAAAATGCTGTATTGCCGGATGCCCCTGGCAAAAAAATCAGATGTTTCATACTGATCAGTTAATATTGAATAATGGCTACAGCATAACGCATTTGGGGTATAAAAAAAGCACCGTTCCAGAACAGTGCTTTTTGGTCATTTCCTCCTGTGCAGGCTGGTGCGGTCAGCCTTGGAAATAGCTTAAATCCAAACGGCCTTCATAAACATTTGCGGTCGGGCCTGTCATCCAGACTACATCGCCTTCTTTCCATTCGATTTGCAGCTTGCCGCCTGCCAATTCAATTTCCACAGAATTGGACAATAAGCCGCGGCGCATGCCCGATACAGCTGCAGCGCAAGCGCCTGTGCCGCAAGCTAAAGTTTCACCGACACCGCGTTCAAACACGCGCAGGCGCGCATGCTTTTCATCAATAATCTGCATAAACCCAGCATTGACACGTGCAGGAAACCGCTCATGCGATTCTACCTGCGGGCCAATACGCGCAACATCGGCCTGAATCACATCCGGCACAATGGTCACGGCATGCGGATTGCCCATATTCACCACATCAATGGTCAGCTGCTCACCATTTTTCAAGCTGATGTCATACAGGCTTTCCGCTTCTTCCGCTAAAAATGGAATTTCATGCGGCAAGAATTTTGGATAGCCCATATTGACGCGCACCCAGCCATTGAGGCCCAGTTCAGGCTCAACAATACCGGCTTTGGTTTGCACTTTGATTTTGGTTTTTGTGGTCAGCTGGCGCTCATGCACAAAACGCGCAAAACAGCGCACGCCGTTGCCGCACTGCTCCACTTCAGAACCATCAGCATTAAAAATGCGGTATTTAAAATCCACATTCGGCATATCTGGCGGCTCAACCACCAGCAGCTGATCAAAGCCGATACCGAAGTGGCGGTCTGCCAAACGCTGAATGGTCAAAGTATCCAAATAAGCGCGCTGGCTGATCAGATCCAGCACTAAAAAGTCATTGCCCAGGCCATGCATTTTGGTAAATTCTAACAACATCTCGAATTTCTCCTTAAGGCAATAGGCGTTCACGTTCCCACAATGATTCGATCGTTTCACGTTCACGAATCAAATGAGACTGATCGCCGTCCACCATCACTTCTGCTGCGCGGCCCCGGCTATTGTAGTTTGAGCTCATCACAAAACCGTATGCGCCGGCGCCCATCACAGCCAGCACATCATTTTCCTGAATGGCAAGCTGACGTTCTTTGCCCAAGAAATCACCCGTTTCGCAGATCGCACCGACTACATCCCACTCTTTCACTTCGGCATCAGTCCGCGGCGTCACTTCCTGAATGTCCATCCACGCTTCATATAAAGCTGGGCGGATCAAGTCATTCATCGCTGCATCAATAATGGCAAAGTTGCGGTGATTGGTCGGTTTCAATAAATCCACTTTGGTCAGCAGGACACCGGCATTAGCAGAAATGCTGCGGCCCGGTTCCATATAGACTTTCATGCCTAATTTTTCTAAAGCCGGTTTCATGGCATTGGCGTATTCTTCAACCGTTGGCGGTGTTTCATCTTTATAGGTCACGCCTAGGCCGCCGCCGATGTCGATGTGCTTAAGATGGATGCCCAGCTCTTTCAGCTTCGCAATCATCACCATCACACGGTCCAAAGCATCGACAAAAGGCTGTGTTTCAGTCAGCTGTGAGCCAATATGGCAGTCAATGCCGACCACATCCAGATTCGGCAATGACGCCGCATATTGATAGGTTTCATACACGCTGTCCGATGGAATGCCGAACTTGTTTTCTTTTAAGCCTGTAGAAATATACGGATGCGTTTTGGCATCAACATCTGGATTCACACGCAATGAAATAGGCGCTTGCTTGCCCATTTGCGCGGCCACTTTTTGAATCCGGTCCAGCTCTGCATGCGATTCCACATTAAAGCAGGCGATGCCGACTTCCAGCGCTTTTTGAATATCCGCTTCGGTTTTGCCTAGGCCTGAAAATACAATTTTTGATGCATCGCCGCCGGCTTTCAATACCCGCGCCAGCTCACCGCCCGTCACAATATCAAAGCCTGCGCCCAGCTTGGCCAATACATTCAATACTGCAAGGTTAGAGTTCGACTTTACCGCAAAGCAAATTTGATGCTCAATAAAGCCAAATGCACGGTCCATATCCAAATAATGCTTGGCGAAAGTATTTTTAGAATAGACATAAAGCGGTGTGCCATATTGCTCCGCGAGCTGCTGTAATGAACATTGCTCTGCGTGCAAAACCCCATTAATGCGGGTAAAACTCATGAATGTATCCTTGCGTGAAATGACTGGCTTAAAAAAGTTAAGGCTTAAGGTTGAGTAGCGGGCTGGCCGTCAGCAGGCGCTTCAGCGTGCTGAACTGGCGCGGCGCTGCTCTTTTCTTCAGATTGTTTCTCTTCAGATTGTTCTGCAGCTTTTTGCGGCGCTTCAGCATCTGAATAGAGCAAATATTTTGCACGTTTGTCGTAATTTGGATCATTCGGCAGCTGTAAAGCGCCAGACTGACCGCAGCCCGTGAACATAAAACCCACGGCGCATAAACTCATGCAGCAAATGATTTGGCGCATCTGTTCACCTATCCATATTTTCAAAGAAGTATAGCGCAATCACTTGCATGACCGAAGCGCTAAACGCTAGAGATTATCGCCACTCATAAAAAAACGCCAGCGTATTGCCAGCGTTTTTTTGCATTAGCATCGATTATTTATGTTTCGGTTTGTAGAAACCAAAGTAACCGATAATCAAAAGAATAAACCAGATTGGGCTGACCATCAGCGCTTTCATGGTATCCGCTTCCAAAGACAAGACGTAAATCATACCGATAAAGAAGATGATGACCACCCAGCAGGTAAACAAGCCGCCAGGAAGCTTGAAAGTTGATTTGGCATGCAGCTCTGGACGGGTTTTATAGTAAACGATATAGCTCCAGATAATCATCAGCCATACGCAGATAAATAAAATCGTCGACAGCGTTGTCGCCAAGGTAAAGGCTTCAACCGTATTCGGCACAAAGTACTGCAGCGCAGCGCCAAGCAGCAGGCATACGGCAGAGAAATACAAGGCATTTGCCGGAACTGAGCGCTTATTCAAATGGCCAAAGGCTTTCGGGCCCTGATTTTCACGCGATAAGCCAAACAGCATGCGCGATGTGGAGAATACGCCGCTGTTCATCGAGGACATTACTGAAGACAGCACCACCAAGTTCATGATGATGGCCGCCGCGGCAATACCCGCTTGGCTGAACAAGTTGACGAATGGCGAAATGCTTGGATCAATTCTGTTCCATGGCGTTACTGACATCACAATCACCAAGGCCAAGACATAAAAAATAATGATCCGCACAGGAATTGAGTTCACTGCTTTCGGCAAGTTTTTCTCAGGATCTTTAGTTTCCGCTGCCGTCGTGCCGACCAGTTCTACACCCACAAAGGCGAAGATCGCAATCTGGAAGCCGGCCAGGAAGCCTGTTACCCCAGTAGGGAATAAGCCGCCATGCGACCACAGGTGGGTAAATGACGCAATTTCACCGGTCGTTGACGTAAAGCCGGTAAAGATCATCCACAGGCCGACACCAATCAGCACCACAATCGCGATAATCTTAATCAGGGCAAACCAGAATTCCAATTCACCGAACAGCTTCACCGTCACTAAGTTCAAACCCATGATGAACACAATGGCGGCCATGCTGATCATCACCCCTTCTTCCGGCGAGAACGGGTTTCCTCCATTAAAGAACTGCAAGTAGTAAATAATGGCAGAAAGGTCAGCAATGCCGATGGTGATCCAGCACAGCCAGTAGGTCCATCCGACAAAATATCCTGCCCACGGGCCAATTAAGTCCGTCGCAAAATCAATAAAAGATTTATATTCCAGATTGGATAATAGCAGCTCGCCCAATGCACGCATGACGAGAAAAACCATAAAGCCAATGATCATATAAATCACAAGAATGGACGGGCCAGCCAAACTGATGGTCTTTCCTGACCCCATAAATAAACCTGTCCCAATCGCCCCGCCAATCGCAATCAACTGCAGGTGCCGGTTGGACAAGCTTCGTTTCAAATCGCCGCTATCCGCATGCGATTCATGAATTTCATTCGACATATTTTTAATTCAACTTAGCGTTCCATTGGCGACAAATTAACGTAAAAGCTGAAACAAATACAAAATTATTTTTCATCATTTGTTTTTTCGGATTATTCAACAAAGTTCATTTATTTTTCTTATATATAAAAACGCTTAGAAATTGAACATTTTTTAAATACTCAATAAAACAACAAAATTCTTGTAAAAACCTAAATTTCATGTAAAAAATATTTTACTAATGATTAAAACATGCCCAAAAATCATGGAAGTTTCAAACAATGGCATGTCAATTGCTTCATTTTTTATAAATAAAGCATTCACTCAACTAGGGCTTATAAGAAGAAAGATACTATGCAAGATTTACACACACTCATGGAAACACTCAGCGGCTGGGTCTGGGGCCCTTACATGCTGGTTCTGCTCGTTGGCACAGGCGTTTTCCTGACCTTCCGGCTGCTCTTTTGGCAATTCCGCATGCTGCCTTTTGCGTTTAAACAGGTCTTCGGCAAACATGAACACGCCCATACCCACGATGGCGATATCTCGCATTTTGCTTCACTCATGACTGCCCTTTCCGCAACCATCGGTACAGGTAATATTGCCGGTGTAGCCACTGCTTGCGTACTCGGTGGCCCCGGTGCAGTCTTCTGGATGTGGATGACCGCGCTGTTCGGCATGGCCACCAAATACGGCGAAGGCGTGCTTGCCGTCAAATACCGGATCAAAAATGAAAAAGGCGAAATGAACGGCGGCCCGATGTATTACATCGAACGCGGCTTGAAATGGAAATGGCTTGCAGTGATCTTTGCTTTATTCGGCACGCTGGCTTCATTCGGCATCGGCAGCTCGGTGCAGTCCAACACGGTTGCGCTGGCGGTAGAAAACAGCCTGGGCATCGAAACATGGATGACCGGCATTGTCATTACCATCTTTTCGGCTCTGGTCATTTTAGGCGGGATTAAATCCATCTCTAAAGCATCGTCCTACATTGTGCCGATCATGGCTGTAGGCTATGTTCTGGGCGGCTTAATCATCATTTTGAATAATATTGAACTGGTGATTCCGGCATTGAAGCTGATCTTCACTTATGCCTTTACCGGTGAAGCGGCGGCTGGCGGCGCAATCGGCGCGGCGATCCGCTACGGTGTAGCCCGCGGCGTCTTCTCCAACGAAGCCGGCATGGGGTCTGCGCCAATTGCGGCAGCGGCGGCAAAAACCGATCACCCTGCACGCCAAGGCTTGGTCTCCATGACAGGCACCTTTATTGACACCATTATTGTGTGTTCAATCACCGGGATTGTTTTGGTCATGGGCTATATCATGGCGGGAAACAGCTTTGGCGATCAAACCGGCGCGGTCCTGACCATCAGTTCCTTTGACAAGCTGTTGCCGGGAATCGGCGGCTGGGTCGTCACCTTCGGGATCATCTTCTTTGCCTATTCAACCATTTTAGGATGGTGCTACTACGGCGAAAAATGCTGCTCATATTTATTCGGTGAAAAATCAGTTCTGCTGTACCGCATTATTTACATTATCAGCGTATTTATCGGCTGTGTCGCAACCTTAGACCTCGTTTGGCTCTTTGCCGACACCTTTAACGGTTTAATGGCCGTGCCGAACTTAATCGCCCTGCTATTATTATCGGGCGTGATTGTCAAAGAATCGAAAGACTTTATTGCTAAGCGCAAATCTGGCGAACTGTATTAAAACTGGATCCGATAAAAAAGCCGCGGTCAGCGCGGCTTTTTTATTGATTCAACATTTTGCAGCTTGATAATCGAATGCCTCTGACTAAGCCAGCATCCAATTGATCAGCAAAATACTCTTAAGATTTTTTATCGTTGATGGGTTCAAAGTCTGCTTCATTTTGGGCTTCTGAATCTTCAATAAAGCCTTCGCCAAACTGATCGCCAAATGCCTCTTCGTCGAGATATTCAATTTCAAAGCCTTCTTCGCTGTCACGCTCAGCTTCTATTTCCAGCGCAAGCTCCAAAGCCAATGAAAAGAACAGCACGCCGTCAATTTTCATATTGCCCTGTTCATCTTCCAGAAATTCGCTCAGGGTTCTAAACGCCGGATTTTGAGCATCAAAAGGCACATCGACATAAATGTCACCGCTGTAGCTGCGGAGCACCGCCTCGCTTTCCAGCCCCATGCAGGGAAAGTATTCAATGTGCTGCAAATCAAACCAATCCAGCACTTCATTGCGCACCGTATTTTTTTCAGGATGCTCATGGTCATATTCTTCAAAATGTACAAACAGCACATCACGATTTTTTTCACGCGCAATCGCATCAATATTCGGCAATAGCAATGGCATCAGTTCTTCCATCCAAAAGATAACGAGGGTTCATTATAGAGCCGAATAGCGCTTTGCGGCATGTCCACCGCTTTTAATTCGCAGTTCTGCATCCATCCTGTTTATTTTTAATCGAAGGCTTGGTTTTTTCACAGCTTCACCGCTATGCTGTGTCTCAATTTCGGTATGTGCAATATGGATTATGGCTAAAGCAAAAAGTGTCTACCGCTGTGAACAATGCGGCGCAGATCATCCCAAATGGGCTGGTCAATGTTCTGAATGCGGTGAATGGAATTCATTGGTCGAGGTCAATATTGCACCGGCGGTGTCGCATCGCGCGCAGCCTAAAATGGGCGGCGGCTATGCGGGCCAAGCCGCGGCGGTCACAACACTGAATCAAGTTTCGGTATCGCATGAAACCCGTATGGCAACCGGGATTGGCGAATTTGACCGCGTCCTGGGCGGCGGTCTGGTCACCGGCTCTGTGGTCTTGATCGGCGGTGACCCGGGGATCGGCAAATCGACCATTTTGCTGCAAACCGCAACACATATGGCTACGGATAGAAGCGCTGCGCTGTATATCACGGGTGAAGAATCTTTGTCTCAAGTCGCTTTACGTGCGCAGCGCCTGGATCTGCCGACTGACCAGCTCAAAGTTATGGCGGAAACTTGCGTGGAACGCATTTGTGAGGTTTTAGCCCAGGAACGCCCTGCGGTGGCCATTATTGACTCCATTCAAACCATTTATACCGAAACCTTGCAGTCTGCGCCGGGCGGCGTATCGCAAATCCGTGAATCAGCCGCCTTGCTGACCCGTTTTGCCAAGAACAGCGGCACAGCGCTGTTCATCGTGGGTCACGTGACCAAAGAAGGCTCACTGGCCGGCCCGCGTGTATTGGAACACATGGTGGACTGTGTCTTGTATTTTGAAGGCCAATCGGACTCGCGCTTTCGGATGATCCGCGCGGTGAAAAACCGTTTTGGCGCAGTCAATGAGCTGGGTGTTTTCGGCATGACCGATAAAGGGCTGCGCGAAGTGTCCAACCCTTCTGCGATTTTCCTCAGCCGGTATGATGAAGCCATTCCCGGTTCAATTGTCATGATCAGCCGTGAAGGCACGCGTCCGCTGCTGGTTGAGGTGCAGGCTTTGGTCGATGACTCGCAAGGCCAGCCGCGCCGTGTTGCGCTTGGTTTGGAGCAAAACCGCTTGAACATGCTGCTGGCGGTCATGCACCGTCACGGCGGCGTGCAAACTTCAGGGCAAGATGTGTATGTCAATGTGGTCGGCGGTTTAAAGATTACAGAAACCGGTTCGGATTTGGCCGTATTGCTGGCCTGTGCATCAAGTCTACGCGGCAAAGCGCTGCCGCAGCAGCTGGCGGTATTTGGCGAAGTGGGCCTCTCTGGGGAAATCCGCCCCGTGCCGAATGGTCAGGAACGCTTAAAAGAAGCCATCAAACATGGCTTTAAGCATATTATTTTACCGCGCGGCAATGCGCCGCAAAGCCCGATTAAAGGCGTCAATGTTATTGCTGTTGCACGCCTGCATGAAGCGCTGACTGAAGCCATGAATCTGAGCGATGAACTGGCTTAATCGTTAATTCAGCACTTAAATCGATTTTTTAATAAAAAATACGATTTTTATATTGAAATTCAGATGGAATGCCTGCATAAATACAGGGCATTATTTTATTTTTAAATAGGAAAATTTAATGGAAGTTCGACAGCGTGGTTTGATTGCAGGTGTTTTGACTGCTGCTTTATTGGTTGCGCCTTTAACAGCAGAAGCAAAACGTGCAGGTGGCGGCAAAAGCCACGGTATGAGCCGTCAAGCTGCTCCAGCGCAGTCTTACCAACAGCCGCGTCAAGCTGCTCCTGTTCAACAGCCTGCAACTGCTGGCGCGCCAGCAAAATCCGGCTCTAATGTCGGCGGTATGGTTGCGGCCGGTGTGGCCGGCGCTGCTATTGGCGCAGTTGCTGCAAACGCAATGGCCGATGACAAGAACACTCAGGCTGCTTCTGAAGCGCAAGCTCAGCAACAGGAAGAAAAAGGCGGTATTCCAAGCTGGATCTGGATTTTACTCGCTGCTGCTGTCGCCTTCTTTATTTTCCGCAAGATGGGCGCAAAAAAAAAACTAGCGAATAATCCCTATGCGCCAAATAACGGTGCAAACAATGCGCCGTTTGGCCAGCAAAATGCTGCGCCGCGTCCTGCATCTGGCGACAATACCAATATTTTTGGCGGCGCTGTAGGCGGCAATACCGCTGCATCGAATGCGCCATTTGGCGCTGCGGCAACAGGCGCAGCATATACCAGCAGCGGCAATCAATTGCCGGACGGCACAGAACCTGCAGCATTTTTGCGTGTAGCGCGTCAACGCTTCAACCACATTCAGTCCGTGAACTCTGCAAGCAATGTTGCAGAAATTCAGCGCTATTTAACGCCTGATCTTTACCAGTCGATGTATAACGACATTATGGCAAACCAAGATCAGGACGTTGCTGAGTTTTCAAACTTGAATGCAATGGTTTCTGATTCTGCGACTGAAAATGGTCAATATATCGTGAGCGTGCGCTTTACCGGCACAGTCAGCGAAGACTTAAACAGCCTGCCGCAGCCATTTGCAGAAATCTGGCACTTTGTAAAACCTGCCGGTTCAACTGAAGACTGGAAAGTAGCCGGCATTCAGCAAGAAAGCTAATGCCCGTTTACAAAATCTGAAATTTAAAAACAGCAGCTTCGGCTGCTGTTTTTTTGCCCTGCACATCAAAATAGTACCGGCTTTTACATTAATCAATCACCGCATTCATTAGCAGTTTCATCAGCTCGCTTTGCGATGAGCAATGCGTTTTAATGTAAATCTGCTTTAAGTACGTCCGCACTGTGCTGAGCGTTAAATGCATATGCTCTGCAATTTCGTTTAAATCCATGCCCTGAAAAAACAGCATGCAAATCTGCAGTTCCCTGCGCGTCAGCTGGTACAGCTGCCTTAGGTAGCCTTCTTCCAACTCACGCTTCTGATTCAATTGCTTAAAAAACACGGCAATGATTCTTGAATCCAAACCGCCGGCATCCCGCTCAGCGCCCTGATCAATCAAGCTGATATTTAAAGAGAGAATCTCGTGCTGGCCTTTGCCGTAAATCGCCAAATTGCGCTCATAGCTGAAGCCATTTTGCAGCACATCATTCAGCAGATGGCTGAGCTTATCTTGAAACTCTGTACTGGTTCTTAAGCGCTTTTTGCTGATGCTTAAAAGTGAGGTTTTTTCCAGCAGCTGCTCTGCATACGCATTGTGGTAAAATACCTGCTGATCATGCGTCAGCAAAATAACGCCCGTTGTGAAGCAGTCAAAAATTTTAAACAGCTGCTCATGCTGTACCGATGCATTCGGCTGGAACAGATTGAGCATCATCAGCGGGCGCGTGCCGAAAATCAGCTGTTCCTGCTTGGACAGCAGCAAGCTTAAAAACAGATAAGCTGTCTGCCCATTGTCATTGACCATCTGAATGCTGCGTTCATTTAACAGCTGATCTGAAATCTGCCTGCGCAGCAAAAATTCAAAATGATACAGCAGCTCTTCCAAACGTGATTCCTGCCCTTCCAGCAGCTGCACCTGCTTGGTGTCCGGCTGGACACTCAGCCAGCGCCCCTGTTCAAGCACGCGCCTCATCGCAGGATTGCAATGTATGGCCTGGCCGGAAAGATTCAGCAGCATAATCGGCTGCGGCAATTTATCAATTAAAGCAAAGCCTGCAATGGACTGCGCTTCAAATTCATATTTCTGGCGCTGTACAGACACAGCGCGTTTTAAATGCACGAGCAAACTGTCCAAAAACCGCAGCTCATCGGCATTTAAAGGCTGACGCTCCGCAGATGTGCTGATGCTCCAAAACACGCATAGCTTTTCATCCCGCATTAAAATATGCGAAGTCACATACCTCAGGCCAACAGGCAATAAAATCTGCTGATACAAATCAGAAGACTGCACAAAGCCTTTTGAAACATGCGTATGGCACTGATACCAGCCTTGACGATCTGGATGCAGAAATACCGGCCAGCGCGGATCGGCTTCGGCAGGAAAATGCAAATAATTCAGCTCGGCCTGCGCATAAAACTCTTGCGCCAAATTTCCTACGCCATGACTAAATGACAAAACATTATATTTAAAATCAATTGCCTGAATGTGAACATAGCTCGCATCCAAAAGATGCAGCAATTTTTTTGAAAACCGTTCCCATGCCCCAGAATCAGATGGCATCTGATAAATCAAATCGATCAAGCCATCCAGCTGATCTTTAAATAAAGCGCTCATTCTTGTTCTGCTTATTCCATGTGCTTATACAATGAAGACTAGCTGTTTGCGGCGTTTAAATAAAGGAGAAAAACGATCAATTTCATGACTTTATTTTATGCATAGCTCGTTGTCTCAAAAGTTTTTTTACAGCAGAACACCGCATCTAAATTCAACAAAACCAGCAAAATCCACTTTTTATATTTTAAATGTAAATGTTAATTGTTATCATTTAGATTAAATTTAAATTCCATTCCTTTGCCGAATTGACTGCCTTATGAACAGCCCTCCACTCAATGCCGTAAAAAACCTGACTGACCTGACTGCAGCTGCTAAAAAAAAGAGCAGCAAAAGCGTTTCAATGCTGAACTACCGTTTGATGATTTTTTACCGTTTTGCCCTAGCCTGCATCGGCGGCTATCTTTTGGCAAGCTTAAGCGCTGCATGCATCGCCCAATACTTTGCGCAACAGCGCGCCAGCGCAGCCATGAGCGCAACCCTGATTGCCTTTTGCCTGCAGGCAGCGGCTTTTATTTGGGTCTTTATGGTCAATAAAACCCTTAAAGCCAGCTTAGGCATTATTTTGCCCTGCCTGATTATTTTTGCTTTCATCCAAATGGCAGGACATTAAGATGCGTCCAGATGCCAAAGCGGAAGGCCCGCGTCAATCGATGTCATGGCTGCATACATGGACCAGCTTAATTCTCGGCTGGCTGCTGTATGCAATTTTTGTGACCGGCACACTCAGCTTTTTCCAACATGAGATTACCCTCTGGATGAAGCCGGAGCTGCATCAGTCTGTGCCGCATTCATCACAAATGCAGCAGACCCAAGTTGCGCTGAATTATCTGCAGCGCCATCATCCCGAAGCCGCCAGCTGGACGATTCAGCTGCCGAACGCGCGGCAAAACACCACGCAAATCAATGTCCGTGAACAAGGTGAAGATCCGAATGCGCGCAGAGGCGGCAGGCGCATCACGTTGGACAGCGCTAGCGGCGAAGTTCTTGAACCCCGTGATACGCGGGGCGGCAGTTTCCTTTACCGCTTCCATTTTGAACTGTATGGACTGCCGCGCATTTGGGCGCGCTGGATTGTCGGCATTGCCACAATGCTGATGCTTGTTGCGATCATCAGCGGCGTTATCACTCATAAGAAAATTCTTAAGGACTTCTTTACCTTCCGTTCAGGCAAAGGCCAGCGTTCATGGCTGGATGCGCATAATGCCACGGCGGTTTTCGCACTGCCCTTTCATCTGATGATTAGCTTCAGCGGCTTGCTGCTGTTGATGTTTGTCCTCATGCCTTGGGGCGTTGAGCGCATCTATGAAAACCGCGGAGCCTTTTTGCAGGAACAGCGTAAAGCCTTAATTGCGGCGCCCGAACGGCAGCAGCCCCGCGCAGCAGAACAGCAGGCACAGAATGAAAGAGCAGCTGCCCGCAGCGCAAACCGCACGGAACATGCAGCAAATGCATCGCCCCGCGGGGAAAAACGCGGCCAACCGCCATCTCATCCTGCCCCATTGGCTGATTTAGCACCGATGCTGAGTGATGCGCAGCAGCAATGGAAAGATAATCCTATTGGCAGCATCAAAATTACGGCGCCCAATACGTCGCACGCGAAAATTGAATTGCAGGCGCTGCATGGTGAAAGCATTGCTTACCGCAATATTTATCAAAGCATGCAATTTAATGGCGTGAGCGGTCAAAACATGACGGATAAATCGGCTCAATTAAAGCCGCCATCCGTTCCAATGGGCATTTATAACGTGGTGACCACTTTGCATGAAGCACGCGGCGTCGATATCGCCCTGCGCTGGCTGCTGTTTTTCTCCGGGATTATCGGCACATTGATGGTCGCGACCGGTCTGATTTTATGGTGCGTCAAACGCGCACCGCAGCAGCAAAAGCAAGGCTTTAAATCCTTGGGCTACCGCACTGTTGAAGTCACCAATATTGCGGCCATCATTGGCTTGCCGATTGCCTGCGCCGCTTATTTCTATGCCAACCGTTTGATACCTGCACAGCTGGAAAACCGCTTGGAATGGGAAATCCGCAGTTTCTTTATCCTTTGGCTGATCACGCTGATGTATGCAATGTGCCGCACGCACCGTCAAGCTTGGCTGGAACTTCTTGCCTTTGCCAGCGTGAGTTTCGCTTTGCTGCCGGTCATTAACGTTCTGACGGGCGGCCAGCCGCTTTGGAGGGCTATGGCGCATGGCCAATGGATGATTGCTTCTTTTGATATAGCCCTATGGGTGCTGGCGCTGCTGTTCGCCTGCGCCTTTTATAAAGTGAAAAAGCATCAAGGCTTGCCGCTCAAAAAAGCCAAAGTCCCTAAAACGCCTCTGCAGGAGGCCGAAGCATGATCTTTTTCCTTCTGATTTGGTCGCTCAGCAGCCTAGGCTTTTTTGCTTTGGCGGGTGCCATGCCGAAACATCAAAAACAGTTTTTTCAGCAGGAACTCAGTGCTGGAAAAACACGGCTTGCGGCATTCACTGGCGGAAGCCTGCTCATTCTGGCCTTAGCACTGTGCCTATCTCTCGGCACACCCAGCAACCATATCAGCTATTGGTTTGGAACGCTGACGCTCGCTGCATGCTTTAGCGGACTCTGCATCAGCTATATCGCACAGTATTTTTGGAAGATGATTGGCGTTTTGATTGCCCTCTTCATCTTGTCTGCTCTGATCCTGACGTTCTCATCCTAAAGTTCTCACCACATCGAAAATGACTCGAAAAGCTGATCTTCGGATTGGCTTTTTTGATGGCAACCGATTAGGCTATGCCTATTCTGCTCTTTTGGATTTCTCATGTCTGATCTTCCTATTTCTCCCGCTTTGTATAACCGCGCGATGGCCGGCAATAAAGATGCCCAATTTGAACTGGCTGAAATTTATATGCAAAGTGAAAATGATGAGCATGTCGAGCTTGCTGAAGAATGGGCGCTGAAAGCTGCGCAGCTGGGGCATGTGGAAGCGATGTATTGGCTCGGTGAAGGCTATGCCGTCTATGCCAAAGACATGCTGGAAGACGATCCTGAAGAATCGAAAACTTATTTTGAACATGCGCACCGCTGGCTGGAACAGGCGGCAAAACATGATCATCCTGCCGCAATCTTAGAATTGGCGAATTTTTACCGCCGCGGCGATGTGGTGGAAAAAGATGTAGCTAAATCCATTGCACTGGTACAGCAGTCTGCCAAACTCGGTGAAGTTCAAGCCATGCGTGATTTGGCCTTTATTTATGCCAATGGCTTAGGCATTGATGCAGATGAAGACCAAGCCGACTATTGGACTGAACAGGCCAATGCCGCTGAGCAATAGTTGAACGATATTCAAAACATGAAAGCCCGTCAATTGACGGGCTTTTTTCATTAAACAATGCAGCTTAGTCCGCTACGTATTCATTTACATCGACAGTAATTACTTGCCGGCAAATTCCATCGGCTTGACGCTGCTGCTCAAAAACATCTGCAAGCATGGCCTCAAAGCTGTCAAAAAAACTGATTTCGGTTTCATCAATGTCATACACCAAGGAATGATTGCCCACCCCATCCAAAGTATCATAATACACAATCACAAACTGATTTTGCTCAAAGGCCTGCTGAATTTGCACATAGCTGATGGCAGGTAATATTGGAAGTTTTAATTGTTCCGCTTCTGCATAGCTGCGTTTTTCACTGTCCTGCAAATCTGGATCAGGCGCCGTAGAAAACGACACGTTAAAGCCAAACTTTTTCAGTCCAAGCGCTAGGCCAATGGTGGTTGTCCCATGCTCTGCTTCGTAGCCGCACACTTCAATGAGCTGCTGAATGTCTGCATCTATACCTAAATGCTGCAGCAGCATCCAAACCGCATAAATGCCGCCATTGGCTTCTAAATTGGCCAACTCATCAGGTATTTGCATCGACATAATCAAAACTCAAAACTGTATTTAAGCTGATGATAAACAAATCAGCAGAGATGTGTACGGTAATTTTTATAAACACAGCCATACTGCATCAAAAAAATAAAAGATGCCGATCGTACTGAATGACTTTTGAATGCATCCAAGAGCTTTCTGAAAATTTTTCCGCTAAAACCATCACTCGGTATCACTTTTAGCTTGCAGTGCTTTCGCTTGACGCTTCGTTTTGCTTTTTTTAGATGTTTTTGATCTCTTTGAATCAGTAAAAGCATCCCACAGCATGATAGCTAGAATAAGAACTAAAACCAAGAACAGCATTTGAAGACTGAAAATCAGCCATGCAAAACCCGAATTACGAAGTTCAAAATAGCGCTGATTAAGAAAAAACCGCGACTGACTGGGGTTTTGAGCATTTACATAAACTGAATACTGCTGCTGATGCATTGCCTGATTGGTTTTTTGCTCTGCTATGGCTTTTAAAGCCGGTGACGTTTCAAAGAACCAAAGCATATATTGCGGATCAAGTTTATCTGCGGCCCCCATACCCATTTGGGCATTCAGCTGGTATGTATATTTCACCCGCGTGTACGCATATTGCAGTGAACGCCTGTGCCGATAATCATCAATTTCAACGTCATTAATCTGAACCTGATCCGCCAAAACCCAGTTGGGATGTATCAGTTGAAATTCTTTAATTTGTAAAAAACTTGAACTGAAAAATATGGCTAAGAGAGCGCTATACAAAATAATAAAACTGATGCCATGCCGCAGCCAGCTCCATGTTGTTTTTCTGATCAGCTTAAATAGCGCATACAGCAAGCCATACAAAACTATTGAAAATAGAAACAAATGCCATTTGTCATTTTCATAGAAAAAAGTATAGCCGCCATATAAACAGGCACACATTCCCCAAAAATATGCCGCATATGTTTTAAATTTTTCTAGGCTCATTACTTTGGTCATTTCTCTTGTAGGCTTGTGTCTTATGACGGACGTTTACTCACAAAAATAATGTCCAAATCTTGTTTCGGTACAAAATTCTTTTCTGTCATTTGAAATTGCGTATCGCTCATTTTTTTGACTTTACCCGCCCAGCAAAACGAAACTAGTTCGTTGGCATCCCGCTCGATGGTCAGCTTGAAATCTTGAATGGGCTTGGCCCAATTGGCGCCGGTTGTTAAAATATAGCCCAAGGCTTGATATGGGGCATGCTGTGATTTAGCCTTTCTTAGTCCAGCCTTAAAGTTTTGGTCCATACAATAGGTTTTATTATCTTCTTCAGGATATAAAGCCACCGATCCGCCTACCAGCGGCGCATATTGGTGCTGTACGCGAGTCAATGCATTGGCTTTAAATGTTTGCTTCCAGCTGTAAACAACTTGAGACGACCATGAAATGACTTCATTCGGATCTTTGGGCAATACTTTTTGCAGCGCTGCATTTTTACAGTTTCTGAGCTTTGCCTCAAACGTTTCATATTCATCATCTTGCCTGCTCCACGGATTGAGCAGGTCTTTTTCAGTAAAGCCGCATTGCTTAAAGCTGTCTGTCATATCAATTGGTGCTGATTTTTCATCGTTCTGAATAAACATACGTACATGCATTTCGGGCTGAATAGATTTTCCATTGACCTGAACTTTAAAGCTTTTGAGCAGTTTTTCGGTATCAGCAAAATCAGATTCAAAAAAATTTTCGACTTTCGGCAACGGAAATAAGACCGTTTCAGCCACATCCTGATTACTTAAATTTTTGAACTGGTAATCCACTTTGATGATTTTTTTGCTGATGAATAAATCTTCACTCAACATCTGGATATTTTTATTTTTCAGATACTGTACGCCGCCCGTCGCAACATAGCCTGTTGAGTCATTGGCAGCAGCTAAAACAGGCAAGAGCATTAAAAAAACTGTTAAATATTGAGTCATGCTTCTTCTGTTCCAAACCAATTTATTTAAATCAAAAATATTCACACCGCATTTTTACCGATCAGCAGCCTATCAGTTAGATATTAATCAATTTCAGATTGGAACTCACTGCTTTTCCAAGTACAATACCCCGCTAGTCGAGGGATGCTGCGACTTTTTCACAGGCTCATAAATGTGAAATCGCTAGGCTCGACGATTCGGTTCAATGCTCTTTTGAATCAACAACGGCATCCGCGAACATAATGATCAATTGTTTTTATTAAGGAGATCGTGATGAACGCGGTTAATGCTTCATTTACAGATTATAAAGTTGCCGATATTTCCCTAGCTGACTACGGCCGTAAAGAAATCAAACTTGCTGAAGCAGAAATGCCGGCGCTTATGGGTTTGCGTAAACGCTATGCTGCAGCTAAACCGCTTGCTGGCGCAAAAATCCTTGGCTGTATCCACATGACCATTCAAACTGCAGTTTTAATTGAAACTCTGGTTGAATTAGGCGCAGAAGTTCGCTGGACTTCATGCAACATCTTCTCTACTCAAGACCACGCTGCTGCTGCCATTGCTGCTGCAGGTGTTCCTGTATTTGCTTGGAAAGGCGAAACTGAAGAAGAATACGTTTGGTGCTTAGAACAGCAAATCAATGTGAATGGCACACCTTGGGATGCCAACATGATTCTGGACGATGGCGGTGATTTAACTGCACTTGTTCACGAAAAATACCCAGAAGTGATTGCAAAAATTCACGGCATTACAGAAGAAACAACAACTGGCGTTCAACGTCTGTACGAAATGCACCGCGATGGCACTTTAAAAGTTCCTGCGATTAACGTAAACGACTCTGTTACTAAGTCTAAAAACGACAACAAATATGGCTGCCGCCACTCTCTGAACGACGCAATCAAACGTGGTACAGATATGCTTTTATCTGGCCGCCGTGCGCTTGTAATCGGTTACGGTGACGTTGGTAAAGGTTCTGCTCAATCACTTCGTCAAGAAGGCATGATCGTTCGCGTAACTGAAGTTGACCCTATCTGTGCGATGCAAGCATGCATGGACGGTTACGAAGTTGTTGCGCCATACAAAAACGGCGTACAAACAGGCAAAAAAGAAGACATCAATCTTGATCTTCTTCAAAACACAGACCTGATCGTGACTACAACGGGTAACTACCACGTATGTGATGCAGCTATGTTGGATTCATTAAAAGCAGGCGCTGTGGTTTGTAACATCGGTCACTTCGATACTGAAATCGACACCAACTACTTACGCGGTTACAAATGGGTTGAAGTTAAACCTCAAGTACACCAAGTGTATCGTTCAGAAAATGAAAACGATTACCTGATCCTTCTTTCTGAAGGCCGCTTGGTTAACCTTGGTAATGCAACAGGTCACCCTTCACGTATTATGGATGGTTCTTTTGCTAACCAAGTCTTGGGTCAAATGCATTTATTCGCTGAAAAATTTGCTGATCTTCCTGAAGATCAAAAACAAGCAGCGATTCGTGTTGAATTGATTCCTAAGAAATTAGACGAAGAAGTTGCTGCTGCAATGGTTGCAGGTTTCGGTGGTGTATTAACGACTTTAACTCAAGAACAAGCAGATTACCTCGGTGTTCAAGTTGAAGGTCCATTCAAAGCTGAAGCTTATAAATACTAAGTTTTATATTTCCCCTCATCCTAGCCTTCTCCCAGAGGGAGAAGGAACTTTTCATTATTAATTAAATTTATATTGAAAGTTCCCTCTCCTCTCAGGAGAGGGTTAGGGAGAGGTCTAGATAAAAAGTACTTATAACAAGGATTTGAAATGAGCAAAAATATACCCATTTCTTTTGAGTTCTTCCCGACCAAAACTGACGCTGGCGCGGAAAAACTTAAAGTTGTACATCAAGAACTTCAGTTACTGAATCCTGAGTTTTTCTCTGTGACTTATGGCGCAGGCGGTTCTACCCGCGAACGTACATTGTCAACTTTGAATGATTTTAATGGCAAAGGCACGCCTGTTGCTCCCCACCTATCTTGTATTGGTGACAGCAAAGAGCGTATTGCTGAATTGCTGGATTTGTATCAATCACAAGGCATTGACCGTATTGTTGCGCTGCGCGGTGATTTACCTTCAGGCCAAGTTGGCTTGGGTGAACTGCCTTATGCAACTGACTTGGTTCGTTTTATCCGTGAGCATTCAGGCGATCACTTCAAAATTGAAGTCGCTGCCTATCCAGAAATGCACCCTCAAGCAGAAAGCTTTGATTTAGACATTAAACGTTTCTGTGATAAAGCCAATGCAGGCGCCAATGCTGCTTTGACCCAGTTCTTCTTTAATCCAGATGCGTATTTCTATTTTGTAGAACGCATCCAAAAAGAAGGCGTGAATATTCCTGTCGCTCCGGGCATCATGCCGATTACCAATGCAAGCAACTTGATCCGCTTTGCCGATGGTACAGGCGCAGAGATTCCACGCTGGATTCGTAAGCAATTAGCTGCTTATGGCGATGACACAGCTTCAATTAAAGCCTTTGGCCATGAAGTGATTGTAAAACTGTGCGAACGCCTGATTGCTGGCGGTGCACCAAGCCTGCACTTCTATACCATGAACACCACTGATCCGACACGCCAGCTTGTACAAGACCTCGATCTCGCATAAGACATTTACACCGACTTGAGAGTAAAACTTTAAATGCCACGTTTTTATATTGAAGCTGATTTAACTGTTGAGACAACTGTTGAATTAACGGAAACCGTGTTCCATCACTGGGTCAAAGTTTTACGTGCTCAAGTCGGTGAAACCGCCACGTTGTTTAATGGACAAGGTGGCGAGTTTGAGGTTGAGCTGACTGAGGTTTCAAAAAAAACCGCTTCTGTGAATGTGCTGGCTTTTAATCCAGATAACCGCACGCCAGATTTTCATACTTTGCTGGGGCAAGTCATGAGCAAAGGCGACCGCATGGATTATGCGATTCAAAAAGCAGTTGAATTAGGCGTAGCTGAAATCCAGCTGCTGACTTCAGAACGCTGTGAAATGCGCCTTAAATATGACCGTGATCAAAAAAAACTGGATCATTGGCAAGGCATTGTCATTGCGGCCTGCGAACAATGCGGCATGAACATTGTGCCAAAAATCCTTGCACCGGTCAGTTTAGAGAAATGGCTTGCAGCAAACCTGCCTGCAACTAAACTTGTCTTAGCGCCCAATAAAGATGAAATGGATGTTCTGGCAGACGCAACGAATCAAATTGCCCTGCTGATTGGCCCTGAAGGCGGATTGAGTGAAGCTGAGATTCAGCATGCAAACCAAGCCGGCTTCAAAAATTGGTGTATTGGATCACGCGTTTTGCGTACCGAAACCGCACCAATTGTTGCCTTATCCATTCTGAATTACAGCCTAAAAGTTTAGTTCATCCGAATATTATATTTTTGTATGCAATTTGATTGATTTTTATGTTCAACATATTTAGTCTTAATGCATACAGCAAAAAATATGCAATGAAAACAATAGCGTTTGGACTAATAAAACAAAAAGCTTCAATTAATACATTTATATAGGCATTTATATTGATGACAGACAATCAATATGACTTCATTAAGCAGTACAACTATACTGCCCAAATTGAGAATACGCTTCGGCTGAGCCGCTATTTTCTCATTAGCATTCTTATTATCTGCCTCTATATCTTTTGTATTTATCAAATTTATTTCAATGCTCCAGATTTTTACTTCAACCTCTGGTTTATCGCTACAGAATTATTTGCCAGCATGTGCTGGCTGATCAGCACCGTATATTTCAAGCCGCACCAATTCTGCTTGAAAACAGCGCACCGCTGGCTGCAATTCCAATGCTTCAGCATCGGCACGCTGATCGCTTCCGGCATTTTCATCCTTTATTATTATCTTCCGTCTGTGAATCCGCATTTTACCGACATCCAGGCTTTAACCTTATCAGCGCTACTGCTGATTGTGACTCAAACCTTTGGCCTGACGTATTTGACGCAAAAGCTGAATTATTTCTGCCTCGCGTTTTTGCCCTCTATTGTGCCCTATTTGGTTTCACAGTTTATTTTTATTGAAAAAACGGACCACTTATTCAGCCTGACGATCAATTTTGCACTCATTGTGATCCTGCTCTGCGCGACGACGTCTTACCGCATCCACCGCCGCATCTCAACCTTATATGCGCAAAACAGCCTGCTGGTGAAAGATGCGGAGCAGCAAGTGGTCTGGACGGATGATCTGTGCAAACAGCTGCAGGATGAAATCAACCACTCCAAAAATATTGAAATGCAGCTGCAGCTGAACAATCAATTGCTCGAACAAAAAGTCAAAGAAAGAACCTTTGATATCGTGCAGATGAATAAAAATCTGGAGGATCAGCAGCAGAATCTGCAGTTGGCGCATGAAGTTGCCGGCCTCCGCCCTTGGGACTGGAACATCAAAGACCGGAAAATTTCACTGACCAATACGCATAAAGAAATTACCCAGCGCGGTTCTAAAGAGCATCATTATCAATTGCTGCAAACCATCCATCCAGATGATATAGCGCCTTTTAAAAACGCCATGAAACAGCACCTGCGCGGTCAAAATGACCGCTATGAGTCCACTTACCGCATTCTGAATCCGATCAATGGTAAATGGAGCTGGGTGCATGATATTGGCCATGTGATTGCCCGCGACGCAAGAACCAACCGCCCTACACGCATGGTCGGCATCCGCCGTGATATTCATCAGGAGCGCATGTCGCAAGAACGCTTGAAACTGGCTGCCAGCGTGCTGGAACAGGCTGCTGAAGGCATTTTCATCCTGAATGATGAGCTGTGCTACATTGATGTCAACCCATTTTATGAGCAGCTGACCGGTTTTAGCCATGAGCAGATTATTGGCAAGCATTTATTTGATATTGCGGCCAATTATAAATCGCAGCAGCGCAGCAGCCATGCCGGCATCCTTAAGCAAGTGATGCAGAATCAGCACTATGACGGTGAATTGCATGAAAAATTCCTTTCCGGCAAAGAGCTGACCTTATGGATGCACATCAATGCGGTCACCGATGAGCAAAGCCGTGTCACGCATTATATCGGCATCGTTTCAGACCTGACCGAGCGCAAGCTGCAGGAACAGCGCCTGTCTTATCTGGAAAATTACGACACGCTGACCGATTTGCCGAACCGCTTTTATTACAATTATCAGCTGCACCAATACCTGGTTTCACAGCAGGATTCCTTAAAACAGCTGGCGGTCATCCGTTTAAACATTGACCGCTTCCGCCCGCTGAATGAATATCTCAGCAATAACGGCGGCGATGAGCTGCTGCGGCAAGTGGCGCAGCGCCTGCGTCTGACCAATGCAGAGGCTTTATTCCTTGCGCACCTGAACGGCGATGATTTTGCCATTGTGTATGAAATTTCCCATATACGGCCTTCAGTCATCGAACACTGTGAACGTATTGCAAAGGCTTTTACCCTGCCATTCAATATCCTCGGCCAAGACCATGTCATCACCTTGTCCATGGGCATTGCCTTTTATCCAGAACATGGCCGCCAGCTGGATTATCTCGATAACTGTGCAGAACAGGCGCTCTCGGAAGCGAAAAAACTGGGCGGTAATACCATCCGCTTTTATTCCAATGAAAATACTGCCCTGCTGGAACAAGGTATTTTTCTGGAACGCGACTTGCGCAAAGCCATTCAAAATAATGAACTGGTGGTGCATTACCAGCCGAAAATCCATTTCAGAGATAAAAACATCTATGGCTTTGAAGCCTTAGTGCGCTGGAACCATCCGGAAAAAGGCATCATTCCGCCAGGGCTGTTTATTCCTCTGGCTGAACAGACCAGCCTGATTTCAGATATTGGCCGCATCGTCATTCAGCAAACCGCAAAGCAGATTAAAATCTGGAATAAAATGGGGTTTAATAACATTTGCGTCTCAGTCAATGTCGTCGCGCAGCAGCTGTGCCGGGGACAATTGCTGGCAGATTTGGATGCCGCCATTCAAAGCAATCAAATTTCAGGTTCCAGCCTAGAGCTTGAAATTACAGAATCATCATTAATTGAAAACTCTGAAACGGTTAAAAACCTGCTTCAAGATATCAAAAACCGCAACATCAACATTTCACTGGATGACTTTGGCACAGGCTACTCATCCTTATCCTATCTTGCTGATTTTCCTTTCGATATTCTCAAAATTGACCGCAGTTTTGTTTCTAAAATCGGGCACAGCAAACAGGAAGCCATCGTCAGCGCGATGGTCGCCATGGGCAAAGCCATGGGGCTCACTGTTGTAGCTGAAGGAATCGAAACACAAGAGCAGCTGCAATACCTGCAAGATTTAGACTGCGATATCGCGCAAGGCTATTTATTCTCCAAGCCGCTTCCAGAAGCGGAAGCAACTCATTATTTAGAGCAAAACATGCCTGCGCCCACTTATACATGCTGACTATAAGTTAAACTTATTCAGCGATAAGTTTGTTGGAAAAAGGCGCTTTAGCTGCTGGGCTAAGCGCCTAACAAATGATATATTCAAGCTTAATTTAAGAAACACTACCCGTATTTTTGGGCAACTCAGAACAAACGAGATACAGATGGAAGATCAATCTTTAAAACAGCAGGCTTTGTATTACCACGAATTTCCAACACCGGGAAAAATCAGCGTTACTCCCAGCAAACAATTGGTCAACCAACATGATTTAGCTCTCGCATATTCACCTGGCGTAGCCGCACCTTGTTTAGAAATTGAACGTGACCCATCTACCGCAGCGCTTTACACAGCGCGCGGTAATCTTGTTGCAGTAGTCAGTAACGGTACAGCCGTACTGGGCTTGGGCAACATTGGTCCATTAGCGTCTAAGCCTGTAATGGAAGGCAAAGGCGTACTTTTCAAAAAATTCGCTGGTGTCGATGTCTTTGACATTGAAATCGCTGAAAACGATCCAGACAAAATCGTAGATATCGTTGCAGCTTTAGAACCGACTTTTGGCGGCATCAACCTTGAAGACATCAAGGCCCCAGAGTGCTTCTACATCGAGCAAAAACTTCGTGAACGCATGAATATTCCTGTGTTCCATGACGACCAGCATGGTACTTCAATTATCGTTGGTTCAGCACTGCTCAATGCTTTGCAGCTGAACGGCAAAAAAATTGATGAAATCAAAATTATTGCATCAGGTGCAGGCGCAGCTGCGCTTTCATGCTTGAACCTGCTTTGCGCGCTGGGCGCGAAGAAAGAAAACATCATTGTGGCCGATTCGCGCGGTTTGCTGACAACTAAGCGTGAAGGTTTGGATGAGTCTAAAAAAGCTTATGTTCAGGACATCGATGGTTCACAGCTGGCTGATGTGATGGAAGGCGCGGACATGTTCCTCGGCCTTTCAGCTGCAGGCATTTTGACCAAAGAAATGGTTAAATTGATGGCTAAAGATCCAATCATCTTTGCGCTGGCCAACCCAGATCCAGAGATTCTTCCAGAACATGCGCATGAAGCGCGTTCGGATGTGATTATGGCGACAGGCCGTTCAGACTATCCAAACCAAGTAAACAATGCGCTGTGCTTCCCTTATATCTTCCGCGGCGCGCTGGATGTTGGCGCGACCACCATCAATGAAGATATGAAAATTGCCTGTGTGCATGCCATTGCGCGCATGGCGCATGTTGAAGCCGATGCTGCATCTTATGGTGAAAAATCTGCATCATTTGGCCGTGATTACCTGATTCCGCGTCCATTGGATCAGCGCTTGATTCTTGAAATTGCACCTGCAGTGGCTCAAGCAGCCATGGATTCCGGCGTTGCGACACGCCCAATTCAAGACTTCTCTGCTTACCGTCAACGCTTGTCTGAGTTTGTTTACAACTCAGCATTCATGATGAAGCCTATTTTTGCGCAAGCAAAAACCGATCCGAAACGCATTGCTTATGCCGAAGGCGAAGATCTGCGTGTGCTCCGCGCTGTGCAAATTGCAGTAGATGAAGATTTGGCGAAACCAATTTTGGTGGGTCGCCCTGCGGTGATCGAAGCAAATATCAAAAAATTAGGCTTGCGTCTTGAAGATGGCGTGAATATCACGATTGTCGATCAAGAGAAAAACCCTGACTACGATAAATTTGCAGATGACTACTACAGCATCATGCAGCGTAAAGGCGTGACGCCTGAATATGCGCAGCGTGAAGCCCGCCGCCGTTCTACGCTGATCGCCGCGATGCTGGTCCGTCACGGTTTAGCAGACGGCATGCTGTGCGGTACTTATTCGAGCTATGACATCCACTTAGACTTTGTCAGCAATGTCATTGGTTTAAAAGAAGGCCGCAATAACTTCTTTACCCTGAATGCCCTGATGCTTGAAGACCGCAACCTGTTCATTGCGGATACCTACATCAACCGCAACCCAACTGCTGAACAATTGGCGGAAATGACTATTTTAGCGGCTGAAGAAGTCCGCCGTTTTGGCATTACGCCGCGTGTGGCGCTGCTTTCTCACTCTAGCTTCGGTTCAGACCAGCACGATCCAAGCGCGCAAAAAATGCGCAAGGTGTATGACATCTTGTCAGAAATTGCGCCTGAACTTGAAGTCGAAGGCGAGATGCATGGTGATGCGGCGCTGGATGAAAATATCCGCCATTTCGCATACCCGAACTCACGCTTCAAAGGTTCTGCGAACCTGCTGATTATGCCGAATCTGGATGCAGCCAACATTTCATTCAACTTGTTAAAATCAACTTCAGGCAGCAATGTGACCATTGGCCCTATCCTGCTGGGCGCGGCTAAACCTGTTCATATTTTAACACCGACTGCGACCACCCGCCGTTTGGTGAATATGACTGCGCTAACTGTTGCTGAGATTCAAGAAAACGAAAGAAACACGCTGTGATTTAGCCTGCTGGATCACACTTTGTGACTTGAGAAAACCTCTATTCTGTTGCATGATGGCTTCAAGAATAGAGGTTTTTTCATGCAAGTTTATTTAGTAGGCGGTGCAGTGCGAGATCAGCTGCTCGGGCACCCCTATCACGAAAAAGATTATGTTGTTGTCGGTGCAACGCCGGAACAAATGCTTGCTCTGGGCTATCAGCCTGTGGGTAAAGATTTCCCTGTTTTCCTTCACCCTGAAACCAAAGATGAATATGCGCTGGCGCGGACTGAACGCAAATCAGGCCATGGCTATCACGGTTTCGAATTTTATACAGATGTTGCCGTTACCCTGGAACAGGATTTAATCCGCCGCGATCTGACCATCAATGCGATCGCAATGGATGACGGCGGCCAGCTGTATGATCCGTATGGCGGCCAGCGTGACCTCGAACAGCGTGTATTGCGCCATGTTTCGGATGCCTTTGCAGAAGATCCACTCCGTGTGCTGCGCATTGCGCGCTTCGCCGCCCGCTACAAAAGCTTAGGCTTTAAAATTGCTGATGAAACTTTAGCGCTGATGAAGCAATTGGCCGAATCTGGAGAACTGCAAGCCTTGACGCCGGAACGGGTCTGGAAAGAAACCTCCCGCGCGTTAATGGAAGATCATGCGGATGAATATTTTGAAGTCCTGCGCGCATGCGGCGCGTTAAAAGTGCTCTTCCCTGAGCTGGATCTGCTGTACGGCATTCCGCAGCGCCCTGAATATCATCCGGAGATTGACTGCGGCATTCATACCATGATGTCGCTGCAGCAAGCCTGCAAAGCCAATTATTCGTTGGATGTGCGGTTTGCGGTATTGGTTCATGACTTGGGTAAAGCCCTGACTCCTGCTGAGGAACTGCCACGCCATATCATGCATGAAGAGCGCGGCATTCAACCCGTGACTGAAGTCTGTGATCGGCTGCGCGTACCGGCCAATACCAAACAGCTGGCTTTAGCCGTGTGCAAAGAGCATTTAAAATGCCATCAGGCGCTGACACTGAAACCCGGCACGTTATGGCGCCTGCTGCAGCGGCTGGATGTGCTGCGCCGTCCTGAACGTGTTGAAGCGTTTGTACAAGCCTGTGAATGCGATTCCCGCGGCCGTTTGGGCCTGGAAGACCGTGACTATCCTCAGGCGCAGTATGTATTGGATGCGATGCAAGTGGCGCGCAGCATCAAAGCACAGGATTTGCCGCCTGAGATTCAGGGGCCGGATATTGGTGAAATGCTGATTGAGCGCCGCATCAAAGCTTTGGCTGAGTTAAAGCAAGCTCATACGGATATTGCTGTTTAATTTTTAAAATCTATCATGCCCTCTTTCGCATCTGCTAGAGGGCATGATTATGAATATAGACTGTTCATTGATCTTGAGTTTTTGTTGAAATTGCTGATCTAGCTGACAATGATTAAATGCAGCAAAACGCTCCAGCTCCGCACTTAACAGCGCAATAAAATGCGCTTTATCCTCAACAACGGCTTGCAGATGGCAGCTGATGACTTCCAAAACACCTTGTCCGCGATGAGCCTCGCAATCTATTTTTCTGACCAAGTCAGCGCTATACAGTATTGGCAAACAAAAATAACCGTATTGCCGTTTTTCCGGCGCCACATAGCACTCCAAACGATAATCAAAATTAAACAAGGCCATTAAGCGGTCACGATGAATCACCAGATTATCAAAGGGTGAAAGGATTTGGACTCTTTTTTTCAATAAAGGCAAATTGATCCATTTTTTCCACATCAGCATAGATGGATTCGCCGGAGGGCAGCTGAACCGATTCAATCACTTTTGCATCGAGCTGCTCATTCAGTATCGCGCGCATTGCATTTTTCAAATCCGCTCCGGTTTTTAAATGAAGCAATTGTTTCCAGGTAAAAACGCCTTGTGACCTTTTGACTGTTTCATATAAGTATCGTACATATTCCTCTATGCTCGGTTCTGTCAGATCCACTCCGGGAGCCAAGCATTGCTCTGCAAGCGCATAGACTTTCTCTACGCCTGAACGCTTGCAGACCATCAGGTCCCCTTGCATATAAAGCTGTTCTATCGACTTCTGGACAGCGCCTGATTTCCACCATCCTTGGGCAGTTTTTTCTTTGTTCAGCATAAAATCCCGGGAACACACCGTTCCTTCTGATTTCGCCTGCGCTAAAATTTCCTGCATCAAGCGCGGATCGCCTTGATTGAAATATTTGCTTTCCCCGCGCCGGACAGCATTCATCTGCCTGAGCGCATATCGATAATCCCGCATCGGGATGTATGAAGCGGCATGGAACCAATATTCAAAGACGGCCTTATTGGCCAATAAGGTATTTAAGTGCTCTTTTTCATAATGCTGAACACTGTTCCAGAGGATATGGTGGTGCGCGCACTCAACCACTGAAATCGTATCAATTTGCACATAGCCTAAATGCTTAATCACCGCCAAGCTACCGATCATGCCTTGCGGCTTGACGGGCTGAGCGTGAAGAAAAGAACTGTGTATCGCGAATTGACGGAGTTGAACATCCATAATATGCCGTATTCTTGTTATTGATGATGATGCACGGAATCGATTGGGTTGCGCTTTGATTTTAATTCCCCAAACACAGCAATGAGATGCATTTGGGGAGAACGGTTTAAGATTGCGCGGCCGGGAAAGCAATCACGTGTTCAAGTTTCAGCTGTTCAGCGGCAATCATCAGCAGGCGGTCAATCCCCAAAGCGATTCCTGAGCATTCCGGCATATTCGGCAGCGCGGCCAGCAAATATTCATCGATAGGCATGACATGCAGGCCGAGTTTTTCTCGTTCACGGTTATCCGCTTCAAAACGGCTGCGCAGCACTTCTGCATCAATCAGTTCATCATAGGCATTCGCCAGCTCCAAACCGTCAATATACAGCTCAAAACGCGCGGCAACCAGCTCACCGTCTTCATCAATTCGGGTTTTCGCTAAAGATGCTAATTCGGGCGGGAAATCCGTCAAAAAAACAGGCGTATCAAACCCGAGGCTTGGCTCGACAAAATGCGAGAACAGCAGATCGATATAGCCCAGACGGTCATCGCCTAAATCCAGATTCAGCCCGACTCGATTGCAGCAGTTTTTCAGCTCTTGCAGGGTGGCCTGCAACGGATTTAATTCCAGCCGATCCATAAAGGCATGCTTATAGCTCAAAATGGTTGGACGGACGGCGCCAAAGCGCTGCGCTAAAGTGACATTCAGCAGATCCGTCACTTCAAACATCAGATCTTGTAAGCTGAAGCCCGGGCGGTACCACTCCAGCATGGTGAATTCGCTGTTGTGCTTGCGGCCATGCTCATCATCGCGGAAAACCTTGCAGATCTGATAGATGGGGCCGCTGCCGCTGGCGAGCAGGCGCTTCATGGCAAATTCAGGCGAAGTCTGCAGATAATGCGTATGCGGTTTGCCATTAACATGGCGCTGCGCCTGCACCGAAGCCAAATAAACATCGGTTACCCCTGCTTGCGATAGCACAGGCGTTTCAACTTCCAGCACACCGCGTTCTGCAAAAAACTGCCGGATTTGCGCATACATGTGCGCACGCGCGCGCATGGCGTTTAAATCACAAGTGGGCTGATAGCGGATGGCAGTCTGGCTCATGCTTTAGGCTCTCCATAAGCCGCCCATTCACGGCGCAGCGGATAGGTTTTACGCAAATAGTCAAAGGCTTTTTGATCCACTTTGCCATCCTTTACGGCTGCTCTTAAATTTGCATCATCACGGGCAATATCATAGATTTCAGCCAGATGCTGCTTCAATACCGCTTTGAGCGGCTGATTGGCAAATAGAGCGTCACAAACGGGCAGCTGCGTCTCAAAGCGCTTATCTGCAGCCTGCTTAAAGGTTGTGCAGAAAGCCTCGTAAATCATCTGCGTACCGCGCGCTTTGCCTTCCAAGCTATAGCCTGCAATATGCGGCGTAACCAAAGTGATCAGGTTCAGCAACTCTTCGGAAATATCCGGCTCATGCTCAAATACATCCAGCACGACCTGACGCTGGGTCTTTTGAATATCTGCAATCAAATCAGCTTCTGCAACCACTGGCCCGCGTGCAGAGTTAATCAAAATCGCTTGCGCTTTCATCTGCGACAAAGCATCGGCATTGATTAAATGATAGGTTGGATGCGGCCCAGTTTGAGTCAAAGGCACATGCGTTGAAATAGCATCGGCCGTTGCTAATAATTCTGCCCAGCCGACTTGCTGCACCTGCTCGCGCTGCACAAAAGGATCATAGCCAATCACGTTCCAGCCCAAAAGCTGAGCCATCACTGCTAAGCGCGAACCGACATTGCCTAAGCCGACGATGCCTAAAGTGAATGCGCCATTGGCATCCAGCAGTTCAGGTTTTAATTTCAATAAAGCGGTAATGACATATTCAGCGACGGCCTGCGCATTGCAGCCTGCCGCATTCGACCATGCTATGCCCTGCTTTTCTATAGCGGGAATATCCAAATGGTCTGTGCCGATGGTTGCGCTGCCGACAAATTTCAAAGCCGTCTGCTGAATCAAGGTGTCATTCACTTTAGTCACTGAGCGCACCAGCAATGCTTCGGCATCCTGCACATCATCATGCGTCAACGTACGCCCAGCTTTATGCTGAATATCACCGAATTCGGCAAAAAAATAATCGGTAAATGCCAGATTTTCATCTGCAATGATTTTCATAACGGCGTCCAAAAGATTACTGCAGTTATGATAGCGCGTTTATCGCCAGATTCACTATGCTTGTTTGCAGAAGCGGGGCGTGCCTAAAGAGATAGATACGGCTGAAAGATCCAGCAATCAAATACGATGCATCTAAACGCCTGCACAATGCTGAGTGCAGATGCTCCCAGTCTTGCACAAAGCCAATATTGAAAAACACTGCAAGCTATTTAGATTAGATGTGTCTGCATGGCTGCAGCTCTTTGGGCAGCAAAAAGTATGGACTTATATAAACGCGCTGCATAAAAATATTTCTATACTGCTTCAGGCTCAAAGCCTTAACAGCTGAATCCTGTTCTTCCATTTTAGCTTAATTTCAATAGCCGTGACATTTCAACCTGCAATGGCGGCCTTAATTACAGCAATATCAATTTTCTTCATGGTCATCATGGCTTCAAAGGCTCTTTTTGCGGCTGCTTGATCAGAGCCTGTATAAGCTTCGGTTAAAATTCTTGGGGTAATTTGCCAAGAAATCCCCCATTTGTCTTTGCACCAGCCGCATTCACTTTCTTGACCGCCATGATTGACAATGGCATTCCAGTAACGATCTGTTTCTTCTTGATCTTCGGTTGCTATTTGAAAGGAAAAGGCTTCAGAGTGTTTAAAAGCCGGCCCGCCATTGAGCCCTAAACATGCAACGCCTAGAACGGTAAATTGGACAGTTAATACATCGCCTTCCTTGCCGGATGGATAGTCACTCGGTGCATGGTGCAGCGCAATGATTGATGAATCTGGAAATGTTTCGGCGTAAAACCGTGCAGCGCCTTCAGCATCGTTATCGTACCAGATGCATATCGTGTTCTTTGCAATATCCATTATTTCACCTCATTATTAAAAATATTATTGGTGTAACCGCGCATAGCCTTAATTCAATCAAAACGCCCGACCAAGAGGTTCAAGTATTTTTAAATCCTTGATCACAGGACAAGCGCTTCTGTTCATGTTTATTCTGACTGCAATTTTTTATTCGATGAAGGGGAGTAATGTAGGCATTTTAATGCCTCCGCGTGCATTTAATATGCGATGTGTTAAAGCTTAGATTAGCATTTGAAGTGCAACACCCTGTTGTTGGCATAATACCTGACTCGGACTTTTAAAGCCGAGTCTTTTTCTTGGGCGATGATTAATACGTTGTGTGATTTCTAAGATATATTCATCTGTATAGAGATTTAAATCACTGCCTTTTCTAATATATTGCCTGATTAAGCCATTTGTATTTTCATTCGTGCCTCGTTGCCAAGCGCTATAAGGATCAGCGAAGTACCAGTCTATTTCTAATTCTTCAGCAACGTACTCATGTAGGCTGAGCTCTTTGCCATTATCTGCGGTACGTTTGATTTCCCTAGAAATTGTGGAAGGTGAACGATTTAATCTCCAAGCGATGTAACGTTTAGAAAAACCTTCACGTAACAGTGTATAAATCTGATATCTTTCTTCTTGGGTAAGATGAGTATAGTTCATGATGCAACTTTGACTTTGGTCAGTCGGAAGCAGAATGCTAGCTCATCTTGCTTCCTTCCAATAATTTAATCTCTGTTGCACTTCATTTTAGAATCTAAGTTTAAAAATATAAAATGCTAAGGATACATTTCGTCAATGCAATCACTGTGGGCGCAAACAGCACCATGACGATGCCTGAAATAATCATTGAGAGGCTGGCGATGACTCCTTCCAACTCATGCCGCTGCCTTGCCCGAGCAATCCCCATCGCATGCGCGGCATTGCCAAATGCAGTTCCGTATGCAATTCGATTTTTAAACCTCATCCACAGTAATAACAAATCACCCAAAAGCATGCCGACCAAGCCAGTAATCACCGTAAAGAGCGGAATCAAGCTGATGGAACCACCAAGTTTTTCTGTTAAAACCAATGCAAATGGAATGGAGATAGAACGCGCCAAAAGGCTATTTTTGACGATATCATCCAGATTGAAGATACTGGCCAACAGCCAACTACTTAAAATCCCTACCAACATTGCCATCATTGAACTGAGCATTAAGACTTTAAAATGCTGCCGGATCATGCTGCGAAAACGAAATACAGGAATGGCAAAAGCCACCGTAATTGGTCCAAGCATCGCCACCAAATATTGGGTATAACGGTAATAGTCTTGAAACTGGTGCTGAAAAATAAAGATCAGCCCAATACTGAGTACAGGGACCACAATAATTGGAGATAAATAGATTTTTTGGGTTCGAATAAAAAGGTGCTTTGCAAAAAAATAGCAAAGCACTGTCCAAACTAAGTAAAAGAATCCCCAGAACTCAGTCATACGAATCTTCCTGTTGTATGCTTTCCTGTCTAAAGAACATTTGCGTGGTATAAATCGAAGCCATCATCACCAAAGCAGTACTGATCAGAATCACCAACAGGATTTTCCAACCACTAGTCATCAATAAATCCTGATACTGAATCACCCCGACCACTGGCGGAATGAAAAATAGCAAAAGCTCACCCAATAACAGATCTGCGCCCTGTTCAACATGCGCCAATTTCAACCATTTCATTTCGAGGAAGAACAACAGTAGGAAAAACCCAAGCACACCTGAGGCTACGGGTAAGTTCAGCAGCTTTTGCAAACCATAAGCCAAACCCCACACTGCCAAAATAAACATAATTTGGCAGCTAGGAGTTTTTAGTCGATTCAATCGGGTTCGGACATCTAACACTTTAATTTATGTCCGCATAAGCCCGTTCTTTAAATGGCTGAATCGAAACCCGTTTATAAGTTTCAAGAAAGGATTCATCTTCTAGACGTAAATCTAGATAAGTATTGAGAATTTCTTCCAAAACATCAGGAATTTTATCAGCAGGAAAAGACGGTCCTAAAATATCGCCAATCGATGCGTCATGATCTGAGTTACCGCCGAGAGTAATTTGGTAATATTCTGCGCCCTTTTTATCGACCCCTAAAATACCGATATTACCGACATGATGATGTCCGCAGGCATTCATACAACCTGAAATATTCAAATCGACTTTACCAAGGTTATAAATGGTATCTAAGTCATCAAAACGGCGAGCAATCGCTTCATATACAGGAATCGATTTGGCATTGGCCAGCGAGCAAAAATCTCCTCCCGGACAGCAAACCATATCGGTGAGAAAACCAATATGGGCACGGGCTAAATTGGCACGATCCAGCACTTGCCACATTTCAAATAAATCTTTTTGTTTCACATCGGTTAAAGCAATATTTTGCTCATGTGTGGTACGTAATTCACCAAAGGTATATTTGTCGGCTAAATCTGCAATTAAGTGCATTTCATCAGAGGTCATATCACCTGGCGCTACCCCTGCTCGTTTCAAACTGATCGTAACGATACGGTAGCCAGTTACTTTATGTTTATGAGTATTCAGATTAAACCAATGCTTAAACTTCGGATATTGCTGAAATAGCGTTTCAAGATTCTCATCTTCTAAAGCCTCATACATAAATGGTGCAAAGACGGCATCCATTTTTGCCAAGACTTCGGACTGAACTTTCAGTTTGGTTTGTGTGTATTTAAATTCAGCCTCAACTTTTTCAGCAAAACCTGCTGGAGTGAGTGCTTTAACTAAAATTTTAATCCGAGCTTTGTATTTATTGTCGCGGCGACCGTGCAAGTTATATACCCGCATAATCGCATCCAAATAAGCAATTAAATCCTCACGCGGTAAAAATTGCTTAATAATATGCCCTGCTAAAGGTGTCCGTCCTAGACCACCACCGACTTTAATTTGATAGCCCAATTCGCCATTTTCATTTTCCACCACATAAACTCCCACATCATGAAAGGTTGTGGCAGCGCGGTCTTGTTCAGGGTGTGCACAGACTGCAATTTTAAATTTACGTGGAAGGAAGGAAAACTCTGGATGAAAGGTACTCCACTGACGAATCAGTTCACACGTTGGACGTGGGTCTGTCAACTCCCCTTCAACCACACCTGCATACTGGTCGGTGGTCGTATTTCGAATACAGTTACCACTGGTTTGAATAGAATGCATGTGTACCGTTGCGAGCTCCTGTAAAATATCAGGTACATCTTCAAGCTGAGGCCAGTTGAGCTGAATATTTTGACGGGTCGAAATATGTGCATAACCACGATCATACTTCTGCGCAACATCTGCCACTTTGCGTAATTGCCTTGAGTTCATCAATCCGTATGGGACTGCCAAACGCAGCATTGGCGCATAACGTTGGATATATAAGCCATTTTGTAAGCGTAATGGTCGGTATTCTTCTTCGGTGAGTTTCCCAGCTAAATAACGCTGAGTTTGATCACGAAATTGTGCAACACGTTCATTAAGTAAGTTTTGATCAAAGTCTGTATATAAAAACATGTGAATGACCTATGTGTGCAATAACAAGGAAAAACTAAATGTTGAAAAAAGATCAATAAGGACGATTGATATGCTGCATTAAGCTAAAAAATTAGCGTTTATGTTGTGCTCATCATGTTGTAAACGTGTCTGTATATATTCCCCATAGACCGATAATTTTTCATAAATATGTTCGGCATAAAACATATCTTCGACCAGTTGTACCGCTTGTCCTTGGCTATAAATACCATAGCACTGAAGCAGCTGAGCATTCAGTTTTGAGAATTTTTCACACAAGGCAATATATTGATCATCTTTGTTTTTAAAGAATAATTGACGCATATTCAGTTCAGCCGCCTCCGCAATTTTATCTTGCGGGTCAGTCTCAATATAATGAATCACAACTTTAAAAAACTTTTCCACCTCAGCAAATTGCGCAATATCCAGCTTTAAGTCCGTGATTAAAAAGATTTGAGAAACATCCGAACGGCACAGCGCTTTGATCAGGGAAAAATAGAAAAAATCAGCTTCACTAAATGACGTTTCAGCCAAATCCAAATACAGATTCAACGCTGACAAGACTTCATCAATCTTTAAATTTTGTATTTGCCCCACCTGATAATAGCGGCCCAGAATACTGAGCACCGGAGCAGTTGCAGGACTGTGATAAATCACGCTTTGATTGAGATTTGCTAAAATAAATGGCGCAAATAAAAAGCCAAGGTTCGCTTGTTCTGTTTGAATCGTAGACTGAGCAATATACTGCACTCTAGAAGTTGAAAATTCACGTAAAACCTTGGCGCGCAACAAGGTTGCTTCCAAATTGACATAATGCTGCCCAAGCATTTTTTGCAATTTTTCTGAAAAGCCTTGCCTCTCAATCAATGTTGAAATGATATTCAATTTTTCAGTCACAAACACAGCACCACCCCAGGTCTTCAATCCTTTCATTGCAGACATTCTCAACAGATTGAGACCTGAGATGTAGCTACAAAAAGCCAAGAAAAAAATATAACAAGAAGGTCATATAAATGTGCTCTGTTATATTTTATTGCCCATTTTTTTGTACCTACTTATTCAAAAGCAACCTCTGCAGAATAGAACAAACCATTTTCAATAGGTAGTTTCTATGGAGCGATCTATTCTTTTTTCTGATTTTTTTCACTGTCTTTGGGCAGTTTTCTGCATCCCTTTGAATCATCGGAGAACAATTGTATGAGTCTCGGATTAACCGCCTTAGAATTAGCAAGGATACAATTTGCTTTCACTGTCTCTTTTCATATTATTTTCCCTGCAACATCAATTGGTTTAGCCTGTTTCCTTGCTTTATTAGAATGGAAATGGCTGAAAACACAAGATCCGGTTTATAAAGATTTATTTAAATACTGGATTAAAATTTTTGCCGTTGCTTTCGGTATGGGGGTGGTTTCTGGTGTCGTGATGAGCTATCAGTTCGGCACGAACTGGAGCGAGTTCTCACGTGTCGCAGGTTCAGTCACGGGTCCATTGCTGACCTATGAAGTCTTAAGCGCTTTTTTCCTTGAAGCAGGCTTCCTCGGCATTATGCTATTTGGCTGGGGACGAGTCAGTCCCAAAGCGCACTTTTTTGCAACATTGATGGTGGCGATTGGCACCTGCATTTCCATGTTTTGGATTTTATCGTCCAATAGCTGGATGCAAACCCCTCAAGGCTTTGCGATTGAAAATGGCATCATTATCCCAACAGACTGGTGGGCGATCGTTTTCAATCCTTCTTTCCCTTACCGCTTTGCCCATATGGCAACAGCAGCTTTCTTGGTGTCTTCACTCTTGGTCGTCGGGACTGCGGCATGGCATTTGCTCAAAGGACGCCGTGATGAATTGGTTAAAAAATCATTCTCTATGGGGCTGTGGATGGTCCTTGTCACTTCATGCCTGCAAGTGGTGATTGGTGATCATCACGGTTTAAACACCCTAAAATACCAACCGGCCAAATTGGCTGCAATCGAAGGTCACTGGGAAACCAATCGTGATCATGGCATGCCTTTACTCCTATTCGCATTGCCGGATATGGAAAATGAACGTAACGCGGCTGAAATGGGTATTTCAAACTTGGGTAGCCTGATCTTAACCCACTCAATGGAAGGAGAAGTCGCAGGCTTAAAAGACTTTGCCAAAGAAGACCGCCCCAATGTGCCGATTGTGTTTTGGAGCTTCCGCGTCATGGTCAGTCTAGGAACCTTGATGGTTTTACTGTCATTGGCTGCATTGTGGCTGCGTAAAACTGGACATCTCTATGAAACATCATGGTTTCATAAGTTTGCCATCATCATGGGACCTACAGGTTATATCGCACTGCTTGCAGGTTGGGTTACCACTGAAGTTGGACGTCAGCCGTGGGTGGTCTATGGCGTGATGCGCACGCAAGATGGCTTATCGCATGCAGTAACAGCCAATCAAGTCGGTTTGAGTCTGATCATTTTTGTTCTGGTCTATACCGTCGTATTTGGCAGCGGTATTTATTACATGCTCAAGCTCATCAAAACAGGGCCTGCATTTATAGAAAGCTTGGCACCCGAAAATGGCGGACCTGGACATTTCAAAACACCATTGCGTCCACTCAGCGCAGTTGATGATGCCTTTGATCACGGAACGGAACAGCAAAAATCCGAAACTGACCATAATAAGGAGAATCACCATGATTGATCTAGCGTTAGTATGGGTCGGTATCATTGGTTTAGGGGTATTGATCTATGTGATTATGGATGGTTTTGATTTAGGTATTGGGATTTTGTTTCCATTCATTCAAGACCATCAAGAACGCGATGTAATGATGAATACCGTTGCACCGGTTTGGGATGGCAATGAAACATGGATGGTACTCGGTGGTGCGGGTTTATTTGCAGCCTTTCCCTTAGTCTATGCAACGGTCCTGTCCGCACTGTACTTACCCATCACCTTTATGGTCGTAGCACTGATTTTCCGTGGTGTGGCATTTGAATTTCGCTTTAAAGCAACCCGAACCAAGCATTTATGGGATCAAGCCTTTATTTGGGGATCAATTTTATCGAGCTTTTTCCAAGGCGTGATTTTAGGGGCTTATATTCAAGGAATTGAAACCACCAATGGCATTTATAGTGGCGGTGCATGGGATTGGTTAACGCCCTTCTCTATTTTCACTGGCCTAGGCGTAGTTGTCATGTATGCAACTTTAGGTTGTGGTTGGTTAATTTGGAAAACAGAAGCTAAATTGCAAGCGCATATGTATCAATTTATGCCTAAACTTCTGATTGCACTGCTGCTGATTTTTGCAGGTGTGAGTTTATATACTCCACTGACTCACTCAGAAATTGCCAATCGCTGGTTTACTCTGCCAAATGTATTTTATTTTAGCCCTGTACCAATCTTGGTCTTCTATTTTGTGGGCTCTATTTTAAATGCGTGCAAAGATAAAAATGAAATTAAGCCTTTCATCTACACCTTAGCGTTAGTATTCCTAGCCTTTACGGGTTTTGTGATCAGCTTATGGCCTAATATCATTCCGCCATCTGTCAGCATTTGGCAGGCTGCTGCACCTGAATCAAGCCTGAAATTCACCTTAGTCGGTGCTGTAATTCTAATTCCGATCATTATTGCCTATACCTTCTTATCGTATTGGGTATTCCGCGACAAAGTTCGCGTTGGTGATGATGGTTATCATTAAATTTCAGCAGTTTTTTATTCAACCTATTTTGCATTATCTCGCGGCTAAGACTTAGCCGCGAGATAAAGTCAAAAATGTGATGGAGAATTCTAAATGCCTAGGTTTTTCAACAACATGAATTCCACACAATGGTTTGTGTGCTTATGGCTAGCCGGTTTTCTGGGATTGGCGCTGATTGCAGGCGTATTTAAAGTCTTGTTATATTTTGCTTACCCATAAATTAAACCGGTTTGGGTTTAATTTTTAATGATTAAAATCCAGCCTTTGTGATGAGCTGCAGTAAAAATTTAAAATATGGGCAGCCTGCGCTGTCCATACTTCCTTTGTGAATCATTTGAGTCATTGACTATGTATAAATCTGAACAACTTGCACTCAGTTTGAAGCATCTGATTGAAAGCGGTGCATGGAAAGCCAATGAAAAGCTGCCTTCTTTGCGTCAGCAAGCGCAAGCATCAGGGTTCAGCTTAATCACCGTCATGAATGCCTATCAGGAACTTGAAGCGCAAGGACTGATATATTCCAAAGAAAAACTGGGCTATTTTATTGCCGAAGATCCAAACAATGCAGAAATTGCCAAGACAGTGATTCTGAATGAAAAAATTGAAATTAACTCTACAGTATTCCGTTATTTAAAATCGATTCAGTCTGAAGATATTGTGCCTTTTGGCATTGCCTTTCCTGACAGTCAATTATTGTATTCGCCCAAACTCATGCAAACCTTGGCGCAACGCGCCAAACACCGTTTAAGCTATGAGCAAATGCCAAGTTTGCCGCCGGGCAATTTGGAGCTGCGCAAACTCATTGCGCAGCGCTATTGCATGCAAGGCATCCCCACTGATCCGTCCGATATTGTCATCACTTCCGGCGGTTTAGATGCACTCAATCTGGCCTTGCAAACCCTGACCCAGCCAGGGGATTATATTCTTCTGCAAGAAACCATTTTCTATGGCGCATGGCAAGCCACAGAACATTTGGGCTTAAAAGTCATCACTATTCCTGAGCATCCAGAACACGGTTTGGACTTGGAGGCTTTTAAGAATGCCGTGTCAAATTACCCGATTAAAGTCTGCTTGCTGATGCTGAACAGCCACAACCCGATTGGCTTTACCGTCAGTGATGAAATTAAATTGCAGTTGGCAAAATTATTACAGGAACATCAGATTTATCTGATTGAAGATGATGTGTATGAAGAGCTCTATTTTGATCATAAAAAACCCTTATCAATGAAGTATTTTGATCAGCAGAATTTAGTTTTGCATTGTTCTTCATTTTCTAAAACTTTGGGCGCCGGGTTCCGAATTGGCTGGGTCTATGCAGGAAAGTTCTCGGAAAGCATTCAGCATTTGCAGTTAATGAGCACGCTCTCAGTGAACTCTTTCATTCAAAATGCTTTGATGGATTATCTGTCGCACCGTTATTATGAAAAGCATTTAAAAACTTTGCGCAACACGCTCAAACGCTTAAAAAATCAATATTATCAATATCTCACTGAAAGATTACCTGAGACATGTAAAGTGCATTATTATCCATCAGGCTATTTTTTATGGATGACTTTGCCTGAGCAGATCAACAGCAATGCAATTTACCATGAAATGCTGGAACACAAGGTGGGAGTTGCATCGGGTGCATTGTTTTATCGAACTGATAAAACGCCGCATCATATTCGGATCAATTGTTCATTTGAATTAAACGAACAGACACAAGCAGCTTTAGATCAACTGATTCGGCAAATTACTGAGTTTAAGGCAATGGCTTAATGCTCAAAATACTTGCTTTGGCTTTACTTCATGGTGAGTTTTAACCCGCTTAATCTCTTATATTTTTAATATCTTAGAGATGTATTCTATGTTGGATACTTACCCAATTTCCCCCTTTGACTATTTTGATGAAGCACCAAAGACCTTTGATTACTGGTCTGAAGCTGATATCAGTGTGATATTTGAAAAAAGCGGTGCCGCCAAAATAAATAACCAGACCACAAGAATAAATGCTGACGTCAATGCAGGCATGCCTATCGGCTCTAAGGCAGCAGAGAGTGCTGCGAACACAAAAGAGGTCACAATGACTGCCAATAGGCCATAAAGAGCGGTGGATTTATTGATCAGGAAAATCCCTCCAGCAAAGGTGATGGCTGTTAATACATTATTAAACCCAAATACACCGGCACGAATCGCTGGCTCCGCCGCGCCCATTCCCCAAGCAATCAATACGCCAAGCAATGAGCCCAAAAATGCAGCCATGCAGGCGATACGTGAGTTAATGCATAAACCAAGAAGAAAGATTACCCCAGTCACGCTATTGCCCTGAAAAAAGACTTGTGAAATTCCAGTAAAAACACCTTCAATCACCGTAGAAGCCGTTACAATCCCTTCAATGCTGATCGCTGCTGAGGGCAAGTTCGCCGTTGGTAGCATTCCTGTGGATTCCAACTGACCGAAACGTGCACAAGCCAAGATAAACAGCAATGTTGTCACTACAAATGGAGCGGTGAGCGTCGGGAGCTTCCAGACTTTGGTTAGCGTTAATGTGGCTGCCATCATAATCGTGCTGCTGGCGGTGGCTAAAATAATATAGCCCCAAGTGATCCATGTCGGCTCAAGAAAATATAACAGCGCAATTGCAACTAAAGCTCCATTGAAACCAAAGAGTCCCTCTCGGATACTGGCAGTGTTCACACCTAGTAAGCTTGCACTGAATGTACTGATGATTGCACCCAATAAAGCAGCACATCCCAATACTATGGAGTTGTAAAAAATTCCTATTAAAAAAATTAAGCCTGTATAGCTGTTATTTTGCAGCATGACTTGCCCGATACCGCGTAATACAGAATCAATAAAAATCAATAGTGAGGGCGGTTTCTGTGATTGATTTTGAACAACAAGCCCTGTACGCGACAAGTTTTTAATAGTATTACTGAGGTATGGATGGGTCATTTCATATTTCTCATGATTAGAAATCAAATGCTTAATTTGGAGTTAATCGTTAATAAGTCGAATAATGAAGAAAAGAAATCCTAAACCTCTATTCAGCCCCACCAATACTGCCTGAAGAACCGAATCATCACATACTTTCAGATATTAAAATCGTTTTTTGCAGTGGCCGCTGATTGTTTAAACGCCAATCAGCGCACTTTCAAAAATTGGATTGCGAATTAGACTTATTTCGTTGAATTCAGGCTGCTTTGCTTTTTTTGTGCAACAGAATCCGTCGCATCACGAGCCATAGCAACACTTCCTAAGACATTGCCGTCATTATCTTTAATTAAGGAAAAACTCATTTCTACATAGAGCTTTTTCTCTGCATCTTTATGAACGACTCGCGTTAAAGTGGGTTGACCTGATAATCGAAGATTTCCACTTTGGATAGCCAGATTAAAACCATGCCAATGCGCTTTGCGTGCACGTTCAGGAATAATGGCATCAAGGCTTTGCCCCAGCATTTCAGCCTTTGAGAAGCCAAATAATCGACTGGCAGCATCATTCCAACGTTGAACATTGCCATGATGATCTGCATAAATTACTGCATCACTGGTTTGTTCTATAATCCACTCAGCAAGTTCGCTCTTACTCATGATTTAACTCCTTTTTTATCAAAATAATTCTTATGTGGCATTGATGCAAGCTTTCGGCGGCAGTCCGATCAAGCCATTGTCTTAAATTCTGAATTAAAAATACCTGAGGAGCTTTTTATATCTTTTAAATAATGAATGGAACCGCAATAAGCATAGTCCTAAATATCGCCAGTGAAAATTGATCTCTCACTCAAATATATTCCGACAGCATTATTGCCACAATGAAATGAACAGCAGCTGGTTTTACTGTGGAAAGCAGATGAAGACCAACACTATTTTGATAGCTATCCGCATCATATTCATTCCTGAAATTTTTCTATTTTTATGGGTTTTTATATCGATAAAGCTGACAATCCTCTAAAAACCATACAAGCCTAAAAATCATATCAATCAATTTATGGTATTTAAGGCTTGTATGGACTGGGTTCATAAAGGACTTAAACAACCGTGTTATACATGTGCTCTATAGACTGTTTGCTCCACACTGGCCACAACTTTTCCAAAGTTTTCTCAAATTTTGAATTCTCTGTTTGCCACTGCGGATTTTTATCTTTATCAACAATTAAAGCCCGCACACCCTCGATAAAATCCCCTTGCTCAAACCAGATATCCTGTAAATCACGCTCAAGCTGCATACACTTTTCAAGCGACAAATTTTGTCCTATTTGCTGTAATTTCAAACTCGTTTGCTTCGCGATTAAAGGGCGCTGTTTCAACGTATTCAAGGTCTTATCTGCCCAGCTTTGATCCTTAGCATCAGTTTCATGGGCTAAACTTCGTTCAATTTCATCAAGGTTTTGATAGGCAAAATGCTTATGAATGTGATCCGCCAATGTCTTGAGTTCACTTTCTACTGGGGTCGTGATAAAACCACTAATAATTTTTCTGATTTCAGTAGGGTTTAAAGAAGATGCTGCGATCAAAGCTGCCTGCAATTCAGGGAAGCGTTCACTCGGTAAATGATAATCGACGAGATCTAAATACAGCGCATCGCTGCTGCTGATTTGCTCACCTGTAAGAGCCAGATAAACACCAATTTCATCAAGCCGTGATAAAAAGTGTGTCGCACCGACATCCGGGAAAAAACCAATTGCCGTTTCTGGCATCGCAAAACGTGATTTTTCACTGGTAACCTGAATATGACAGGCTTGCGCTAGGCCAAATCCGCCCCCTAATACATAACCATCAAGGAACACAATGACGGGCTTGGCAAACTGACGTAAGGTATTCAGCATGACGTATTCGGTAGCAAAGTAGTCCTGATATTGTGTATTTCCCGCTTTATAGCTGTCATACAAATAACGAATATCGCCACCTGCGCAAAAAGCTTTAGGGCTGTTGGAATTGATTAATATCGCCTGTATTTCAGGCAGATCACTCCAATTTTCTAGCTGAGCGGTAATTCCCTGAATCATCGGCAAAGATAGCGCATTTAAATGCGTTGTACGATCTAGACTAATAATGCCTAAACCGCCTTGAACTGTCGTGATCAAATTATTTTCATTACTCATGATGATTTCCCTTATTGATGAGTAAATTTGGCTGGACGCTTTTCAACAAATGCACGCATCCCTTCTTTCTGATCAGAACCTGCAAAAATTGAATGGAATACTCTTCGTTCAAATCGCAGACCTTCAGCAAGGCTCACTTCAAATGCCCGATTAATTGACTCTTTAATCATCATTACAGCCGTCAGAGATTTTTCAGCAATTTTTTCGGCTGCTTGCAGCGTTTGTTCAAGCAATTCTTCTTGCGTAAATACTTGCGCAACTAAACCACTTTGTTCTGCTTCTTGAGCACCCATGTGTCGTGCAGTCAGGCACATTTCCATGGCTTTGGCTTTACCAATGGCTAAAGTTAGACGCTGCGTACCCCCAATCCCAGGAAGGACGCCCAAGGTCACTTCGGGTAAACCAAATTTTGCATTATCAGCACAATAAATAAAGTCGCACATTAACGCTAATTCACAACCGCCCCCCAAAGCGTAACCACTTACCGCTGCAATCAAAGGTTTGCGGCGCTGAGCAATTCGATCAGCAAGGCTGAAAAAATCATCCAGATAAATTTGTGGAAAGTTTAAGCCCGCCATTTCTTTAATATCGGCGCCAGCTGCAAACGCTTTTTGGGAACCTGTCAGCACGATACAGCCAATATTTGGATCTTTTTCAAGCTGATCCAGTGCTTGATTGACTTCAATAATCAGCTGGTTGTTCAGTGCATTTAAAGCTTGAGGACGATTTAATGTAATCAGCCCGACGCCATTACGTTGTTCTAATAAAATAGTTTGCCATTGCATAAAAATATCCTTTTTTATCTTATAAACTGCGTGCGATCACTAAGCGTTGAATATCACTCGTACCTTCATAAATTTGGCAAATACGTGCATCGCGATAAATCCGTTCAATCGGGAAATCTTTGAGATAACCATAGCCGCCAAAGATCTGTAAGGCTTTAGAACAAACACGCTCGGCCATCTCTGAAGAAAATAGCTTTGCCATTGAAGCTTCGGTTAAACAAGTCTCACCGGCTTCCTTTTTACGTGCGGCGAAGTGAACCAACTGACGTGCAGCTTCAATTTCGGTTTTCATACCAGCTAAACGAAATGAAATAGCCTGTTGTTCAAAAATGGTTTTGCCAAAAGCTGTACGTTCATGTGCATAACGAGTTGCTTCTTCCAACGCTGCACGTGCTAAACCCACCGCTTGAGCTGCAATACCGATACGGCCGCCTTCAAGGTTGGCAAGTGCAATTTTCAAACCATCGCCTTCAGCGCCCAAACGCATACTTTCATGCAAGCGAACATCGGTTAACGCAATTTGACAGGTATCTGAGGCATGCAATCCTAATTTTTCTTCCACACGGATGACTTCATAGCCTGCTGTATCTCGCGGTACTAAAAATGCGCTCATCCCTTTTTTACCCGCAGTCGGATCAGTCACTGCAAAAACGATAATCATCCCTGCATTATGACCGGATGTAATAAACTGCTTCGCACCATTAATAATATAATGATCACCCTCTTTAACCGCTCGAGTCTTAATTGCAGCTGCATCTGAACCAGTATGCGGCTCAGTCAAAGCAAATGCACCGATCATTTCACCACGTGCAAGAGGCATTAAATATTTCTGTTTTTGTTCTTCTGTGCCGAATTTTAAAATGGGTACACAGCCGACTGAGTTATGCACACTCATAATGGCTGAGGTCGCACCATCTGCTGCTGCAACTTCCTCAAGCGCCAAAACATAAGCCAGCGTTCCCGTACCTGAGCCGCCCCATTCTTCAGGAACCAACATGCCTAAAAAACCCAGTTCACCCATCTGCGCCAAAGCATCTTTCGGAAAAATTCCTTTTTGATCCCATTCACTTGCATTTGGCTTAATTTGTTCTTGTGCAAAACTTTTTGCCATATCTTGAATCAGTTGTTGTTCTTCCGTGAAATGCATGTTTTCTTCCTATCAACGTCTTATGCTTTACTATTTATGAATATGTTTTAAATCACTATTTTAAGATGAGAACAAGCCCTAAAATATAATGCTTCCGTCTTATTCTCATCTTCTTCTCAATAAATACTTCTGTTCAGTATTTCACTCATCAGGGCTGAGTCAAACGGCTTGATTCAAACGTTCTTGCTGTTTGCTAATTTCCTGATTTCGTAATAAAAACCGTTGAATTTTTCCGCTTGGTGTTTTGGGCAATTCACTCACAAATTCAACCAATCGAGGATAAGCATGTGCAGACAAACGTTTTTTCACAAATTGTCCCAACTCCTCTTCTAAATTGGATGAAGCTTGAGCATGATTTGCTAAAATCACGAATGCCTTAATCACCTCTGTACGCTCAGGATCAGGCACACCAATCACAGCCGCTTCGACTACAGCATCATGCTCCAGCAAGGCACTCTCGACATCAAATGGCCCGACACGATAGCCAGAAGTAGTGATCACATCATCACTACGCCCGACAAAACTCATACTGCCATCCTCATGAATTTCAGCAGTATCACCTGTCAAATAATACTGGCCAATAAAGGGTGATTTACGGCTTTCCACATAACCTGAAAACCACATCATTGGCGACTGGCTGACATCCACCGCTAAAATTCCCGGTGTGTTTGCGGGCAGTTCTTGACCTTGTTCATCCACCACGGCAATTCGATAACCCGGACTTGCAAAACCTGCTGAACCCGCATGTACAGGGTGTGATAATGCATGATGATTACACACCACCATTCCTGTTTCAGTCTGACCATAATGATCAAAAATTGGAGCATCTAAAGCTTGTTCAAACCAGCGAATTACTTCAGGATTTAATGGCTCGCCGGCACTGCTCACAACGCGGAATTTGCCTCGAAGCGGCGCCATTTTCTCAGGCTCAGCCGCCATCATCATACGATATGCCGTTGGCGCACCGGCCAAGTTATTAATCTGATATTCCTGCACAATCTGACAAACGTTCTCGACGCTAAAACCGCCTTCATAAAATAAGGTTGCATGCCCTAAGAATAAAGGCCCTGTAATGCCGTAATACAAGCCATAGGCCCACCCCGGATCTGCGATATTCCAAAAAGAATCATCCTCTTTTAACCCGATGGCATCCTGCATATAACGGCCAAAAGCAACCAAGGCTTTGTGCGGCACTTGCAAAGGTTTTGCCGGACCTGTTGTGCCCGAGGTAAACATTAATAAAAATGGATCACTACTCTGACGCATCACCAGTTCGCAAGCATCTGACTGCTGATTCAGCACGTCCCAAAAACTGATATCTTGAGGATACTGCTCAACCACTTGTTCGGCATGCACGGTCACAATCGGCGGACAATCTTCTAAACCCACTAACTTTTCCCGATTTGCTAAATCGGTCACGACAAATTTACTGCCCGCGAGCTTAAGCCTGTGTTCAATCGCTTTAGGCCCAAAAGCGGTAAATAACGGTTGATAAACTGCACCGATTCGCCATGTCGCTAAAATGGTAATAATCAACTCTGCGGTACGAGGTAAAAGCCCTGATACTCGATCACCCGCCTGTACACCTTGGGACTTTAAAAAATTGGCAAACTGACTTGAATATTTCTTTAATTCCGCAAAAGTAAATTGTTCTTTACGGCCATCTTTAGCATGCCAATACAATGCCACTTTATCTGCGTCTGCATGACGATCACAGCATTCATAACATGCATTGAGTTCGTCCAATGAACCAGATAACAACTCACTTGCAACCGTCTTTAAATCAAATGTCTGAACCGCGTCCTGATAATTCAACATCTCATTACCTCAGTCTAAATATTGTTTTTACTGATTTTTTTGAGGCAGCAAATCCTTGCTGCCCTTTTGCTCATTAAGCTTGTTATGCGTATTGTTGAATAATGCTGGAGAAGTCTAAACGGGCCGTATCACCCACACTTTGCTTTTGATACATTTCTTGAACTTTCTCACCCAAAACAACGGACTGATCAACGTGTTTTGCTGCATCCACAGCCAGTCCTAAATCCTTCAGCATTAACTGTGAAGCAAAGCCATCACTATAACCACGCGAAGCAGGTGCATTTTCACAAATTCCAGGCCATGGGTTATATATTTCTGAACTCCAGCAACGCCCAGTAGAGCTATTAATCACGCCTGCCAATGCTTTTGGATCGATACCTAGTTTCACGCCAAGCGCCATACCTTCGGCAACTGCCGTCATTGAAATACCGAGGATCAAGTTATTGCAAATTTTAGCGACCTGACCTGTCCCGACTGCACCGCAATGCACCAGATTTTTTCCCATTAGACTCAATACTGGTTTGGTTGCTGCAAACGTTTCATCATCGGCACCGACCATAAAAGTCAAGGTGCCATCTTTTGCACCAAGTGTCCCACCTGAAACAGGGGCATCACACACTGCAATATTTTTTGTTTTGGCAATTTCAGCAATCTGTTGAATGGTTTGCGGATCAATCGTGCTGCTATCAATACATAAACTGCCGGCTTTCAATACCGCAAGGACGCCGTTCTCGCCTAAATAGACCTCACGGACATGCTGAGCTGCAGGCAACATAGTAATGACCACATCCGCCTCTTTTGCAGCAGCTTGCGGGCTGGCACAAACCACCCCACCAGCTTCCGAAAAATGCTGTAACGCCACTTCACTTAAATCATAACCAAAAACCGTTTGTCCTGATTTAAGCAGGTTCTGCGCCATCGAACCGCCCATATTTCCTAAACCAATAAAAGCAATCTTCATGCTTCTTCTCCTTAGCGCAGACTAATGGTGGTATTGACGCCACCTGCTTCTTGGTCGTCTTCAAACCAACGGCTGGTGATGGTTTTAGTCTGCGTGTAGAACTGCACAGCTTGTTTGCCATAAGGTCCCAAATCACCAAGTTTCGAGCCTCTTGAACCAGTAAAGCTAAAAAATGGAACCGGCACTGGAATTGGAATATTAATTCCAACCTGACCAATATCGATGCTATTTTGGAAGGTGCGCGCAGTCGTCCCACTTTGGGTAAATAAGCCCACACCATTACCAAATGGATTAGCATTCACTAAGGCAATAGCTTCCTCTAAGCTATCTACATGAATAATCGCAAGCACTGGACCAAAGATTTCTTCTTTATAGATTCGCATCTCGGTATTGATTTGATTAAAGATTGTTGGGCCAACAAAGTTGCCTTGCTCATAACCTTTCACTTGGACATCACGACCATCCAGCAGAAGTTCAGCACCTTGTTCTATTCCACTGTTAATTAAATCAATGACACGCGCTTTGGCCTGAGGTGAAATTACAGGGCCTACATCTGTATTTGGCTCATGTCCGGCATTTACACTCAGTGTTTTGGCTTTAGTCACCAATTCATCAACCCAATGTTTGGTTTCACCGACCATCACTGCAACAGAAAGCGCCATGCAACGCTGTCCAGCCGCACCAAATGCAGCGCCAACTAAGGCATTTAAGGTTTGTTCTTTATTGGCATCTGGCATAACGACAACATGGTTTTTTGCCCCCATCATCGACTGCACACGTTTACCATGTTGTCCTGCAAGGTTATAAACATGTGTTCCAACCGCTGTAGAACCGACAAAAGAAATCGCTTTAATATCCGAATGGGTACACAACATATCGACGACTTCTTTGCCGCCATGCACCACGTTCAGTACGCCTGCTGGTATACCAGCCTGTATTGCAAGCTCAACCAACATCATGGTTGAAAGCGGATCTTGTTCAGATGGCTTCAATACAAAAGTATTGCCACAAACAATCGCCATTGGGAACATCCACAATGGAATCATCACAGGAAAGTTAAAAGGCGTAATACCAGCACAGACACCGAGAGGCTGCTGCAAAGTATAGGTATCAACACCTCGCGCTACCCCTTCAATATACTCACCCATTTGTAGTGTGCCGACTGAGCAAGCATGCTCTACCACTTCTAAGCCGCGCTGAATATCGCCTTCCGCATCTGCTAGGGTTTTGCCTTGTTCAGCAGTCAGTACTTGAGCAATGCTTTTCATATTGCTTCGGATTAAATCCTGCAATTTCAGCATAATGCGCATACGCGCTTGAATTGGTGTTTGTCGCCAGCTGGCAAAAGCGTTCTGTGCCGCAGCAATGGCTGCATTGACTTCTTCAGGAGTTGCGAAAGGCACTTGTCCAATCACTTCTTGGGTCGCGGGATTAACAATATCTTTCCAATTGCTCGTCTGTGACTCAACAAATTCACCATTGATCAGCAGTTTAGCCGTGGTGAGTTGGGTGTTTTTATCTAGTTGATGAATAGCGTTCATGATCGCTCCGTGATCCTTACTTTTGTCAATATATGCCCGATGGCCTGTTTTATTTCATATTCTATTTCGCGTAGTTGTTGCTGTATTTTTACGCTGTTTCAACAGACTAACAAAGAAAACTTTGACCACCAACGAAAAATGTTGCACGATGATTGTGCAAATTTGCACAAGATAAAATCGAATAAATATTAGATCTTTTTCAAAAGTCAAAAATATTCAAAATTAATAATGAAAAGTTCCTTCTCCCTTTGGGAGAAGGTTAGGATGAGGGGGTATTTTTATATAAATCCTCTCCCTAGCCCTCTCCTTTAAAAGGAGAGGGAACATCCATTATGAACTGAATGGTGGTTAATATTTGATTTATGTAAGAAGTCTATTTAACAGGACGTTAAACAATATATGAAAGTCGACTGGGATCATTTACGCTTTTTTTTAGTATTGGCGCGCGCTAAAACACTCACCAATACGGCTCGACTCATGGGTGTTGAGCACAGTACAGTCGCACGGCGTATCCAAGCACTTGAACAGACACTGGGCATGCAACTTTTTAAACGTGAAGCGACAGGTTATGAGTTAACCGCTGAAGGCCAAACTTTAGTTCCTCGTGTAGAGCAAATGGAACAGTCTTTTTTACAAATTGAAAAGCCAAATCCACTTCAAGGCAGAGTCCGAATCGGCGCTCCCGAAGGTTTCGGAACCGCCTATTTAACTCGATTATTAGCAGAATTTTCCCAACATTATCCATTAATCAGCATTGACCTGATTCCAGTGCCCAAAACCATTCGTTTATCTCATCGGGAAGCCGATATTGTCATTTCAATTGAACGTCCAAAATCAGGCCCTTATATTATTACTCGGCTTAGTAATTACACATTAAAACTGTATGGTAGCCAGCAATATTTAAAAAATAATCCTGAAATTAAAAAAGTTGAAGATTTATCTGAACATCGTTTTGTCGATTATATCGATGATTTAGTTTATAGCTCTGAACTTTACCGACTTGAACGACTCCCCTTGCAGCTCACCGCATGCTTCCGAAGTAATAGTATTTTAGCTCAACAAATTGCTGTAAGTTCAGGCGCTGGTTTAGCGATTTTGCCTCGATTTATTGCAATCAATCAGCCTGAACTCTGTGAGGTTTTAAGTGATCAAGTCTGTTTTACACATACCTTTTGGATGCTGACTTTAGTTGATTTACAGCATGAACCTAAAATTAAATTGGTCTGGGATTATTTACGTAAACAAGCCGATATCCAGCAAGATATATTAATGGGAGGTTAGGAAAAATAAATAAACCTGTTATTTCTTCTTTTAAGCAATTCAATGCAGAAAAATTATTCATTCATGATGAAAGGTGATCATAGAACTGCTGAGAAGCTTCGTCTCTCACTCACCGCACTAAACACAGCCGCTGGCGAATGAGTTGCCATTGCCGCTGCGTTCCCCGCAAGCCTCCATCCTTCTGCCGTTTTTATTCTATGATTAAAGAAACTTTCAGCTCCTACTAATATATTTTCAATCCAAGAATCCACTATCCATCGTTGTCCTGCCTTACTATCCGCTGCCATATTAATCGGTGCTAATAGAATAACCTGGACACGCCCCCGCATCTCTATGCATCTGTTGCTGACGGCTATAATCCGTTGGCAAAAAACTAAAAATATTTTCAGCATAAATAGATCAAGATTCAGTTGCTGGACTTGTAAACCAGTTCTGAGCATTCTCTCCAAACTGCCTACTAACAGCATTTGCATCATTAAATAAATTTACAGAATTAAGCCGCTTCCATATCCAAGCTGCACCTTAAATTTGAGCACATTTAAGTCATTTCATTTGCAAATCTTTGTGCAGCACAGCCGCTTTCTTCACGGCCTCATGAGTTATCAATAAGCCGTCATAAAGATGACACCTTGCTGTCACAAGCACTGTTTATGGTGTTGACATCTTTCATTATGGATAAAACAGATGTTAAAAAAATCAAAACAATGGCGCCCATATTTATTTTCCCCATTTTTCTTCTGCTTACTGCCTGTAATGATTCAAACGATGATCAAGCGGCATCCCCACCAGATGGTTCAAAAACACCTGTTATGCGCTGTGCGCCATAAGTACAAAAAATTTAAATAGGAGAAATATTGTGATTGATCGTCGTCAGTTTTTGGCAAACACCCTTAAAACTGGATTTGGCGCGGCGGCATTATCCGCCTTCCCTGCCAGCATCCAAAAAGCGCTCGCCATTCCTGCCAACAATAAAACCAGAACGATTCAGGATGTTGAGCATGTTGTCATTCTGATGCAGGAAAACCGCTCCTTTGACCATTATTTTGGAACGCTGAAAGGTGTTCGGGGCTTTGCAGATCGCATCACAATCCCGATGCCGAATGAACGCAGCGTTTGGCAGCAGCAGCGGAGCAACGGCGCACTGCTTACGCCTTTTCATTTAGATGGTTCAAGCAACAATGCTCAACGTGCGCCAGGAACTAGTCACACTTGGGTCGATAGCCAAAAAGCATGGGATAATGGACGTCTGTCCAATTGGCCAACCTATAAAACCGATTACGCGATGGGGTATTTCAAAGAACAAGAAATTCCATATCAGTTTGCCTTGGCAAATGCATTTACCATTTGTGATGCTTATCATTGCTCCATGCACACAGGCACAGATGCCAATCGCTCTTTTCATTTAACAGGAACCAACGGCGCAGTACCCACCAGCACAGCTTTTGTAAATAATGAATGGGACTGGATTGATGGTGATCCCCAAAATATTGATGTTGGCTATACATGGAAAACCTATGCTGAACGCTTAGAAGAAGCTGGGGTGAATTGGATCTGCTATCAGAATATGCCTGATGAATGGGGCGATAACATGCTGGGGGCATTCCGTACTTTTAAAAAAGCCAATATTGATTCAGGTTATCCGGTTTCAAGCGGCGGCGCGCCCAACAGTCCATACAATGCAGCTGCTCAAAAACTTCCTTATAAAGCCTATGACGCAAGCACAGACAATGCTGGAAATCCCCTGTATAAAGGGATCGCCAACACCTTGCCCGGCAATACGCCTGAAGAATTTTTAGATGCATTTAAAAATGACATTAAAACAGGAAAGCTGCCCCAAGTATCATGGATCAATGCGCCATCTATTTACTGTGAACATCCTGGCCCATCAAGCCCTGTACAAGGTTCATGGTTTATTCAAGAAATATTGGATGCCTTGACCGCAGTACCCGAGGTTTGGAGCAAAACCGTCTTTCTCATCAATTTTGATGAAAATGATGGTTATTTTGACCATGTTCCATCTCCATCTGCACCGGCATTGCTTGCAGATCATACCTATGCCGGTAAATCTACGCTCAGCCAAACCGATATGCAGCATGAATATTATGTGCATGATTCACCGCTCGGCAGCAGCGGCCAGCCTAAAAAAGACAATGGCGTATATGGGCCAGGGCCTCGTGTACCGTTGTTTGTGATTTCTCCGTGGAGCCGTGGCGGGGTCGTCAATTCACAAGTCTTTGATCATACTTCGGTGCTGATGTTTTTAGAAAAGCGTTTTGGGGTCAAAGAAACCAATATCAGCCCATATCGCCGCGCGATCTGTGGAGATTTGACCACAGCCTTTAACTTTAAAAATCCAAATGAAGATGTGCTGCCTGAATTAAACGGGAAACAAACCCGTGAGCAAGCAGATCAATTACGTTCAGCACAACAAAAGTTGCCCAATGTGCCGATCCCAACCCATTTACAGCTTCCGATTCAAGCCAGCGGCATTCGGCGTTCAAAAGCTTTGCCTTATGAACTGCATACCAGTGCGCGTTGTCAAAGTGACGGAACAATAAAACTGCTGTTTGCGAACACTGGAGCTCAGGGTGCAGTTTTTCATGTGTATGACAAATTAAATCTAAGCCGTGTCCCGCGCCGCTATGTCGTCGAAGCAGGCAAAACGTTGGATGATGTCTGGAGTGTAAAAAAGGACAACCAAGGTTTATATGATCTTTGGGTCATGGGGCCAAATGGTTTTCACCGTCATTTCAAAGGAGATTTGAATCGTAATCAGGATTTGCAGATCAACCCTGAAATCCGTGTTTGTTATGATATTGCCAATGGCAATGTATATGTAGACCTCAATAATACAGGAACAAAAGACACGGAGTTTGTGATTGCACCTGTGGTTTATCGAACTGATGCGCCCATAAAATTCACTGTAAAAGCCGGTCAAACAGCAACTCAGCACTGGGAATTAAAAGATGTTTGGCAGTGGTATGATTTTGCCGTGACCTGCAGTCAGGACGCTAAGTTTTACCGCCGTTTTGCAGGACGGGTTGAAACAGGTGATGATTCCGTCAGCGATCCCGCAATGGTTTAAACCTTTAGGGTTTTAACTGATTCAATTTCATTTTAAGCCTCTTATTTTAACAGGATCTTTATTCCATAGTTTAATAAGGCTGGACAGCAAATGGTTAAACTGGATTTATCCGGTTTAACTCACAGCATTAAAATTGAACGTGATCATTTTCAGGGAATTAACTTGGAATCATGGAAAGCAATGTTTTAACAGCATGCGGTATCCTTTGAAGTATTGCTATGAGCAATCCAAAGTTATCTCAGCGAAGTTTGAGCACATCACCTGCTGATGCAATTTAGTTTCATTTACTGAAAGCCCAATAAGCCATTATTGGGCTTTTTAATTTCGAATCTCAGCGTTATAAAACGTCACTCAATTAAAACTAAATTATGGCCCTGTCCCAGCGCATCCTAGATGGGCCTATTCGATTTAAGCACATCCAATTTTTATATGGGGGAAGTTAAGGGCTAAAACTGTCGATAAAAAAAAGCCCCTGCAGTGCAGGGGCTTTTTGAATTTGGCGGAAGCGGTTCCCGTATAACACAAGTCCAAAACAATCCAATGATATATTATAAATATATATTTTACATATACTTAAATATTTTATCATCCAAGCCCGTCTTGTCTAATCCTATTAATTCTAGTATTTTATGAGGGGTAGGTTGTGGGGTAAATCAAAGCATGCCAAAAAAATCAAAGGAACTCTCTGCACTAAGTGTAGCAAAAATTAAAGCCACAGGTCGACACTCTGTAGGAGGCGTTGATGGTCTATGCCTGAACGTCAAAGGTAATTCTCGTGTTTGGATTTTGCGTGCTGTCGTTGGCAAACGGTTAGATAAAGATGGAGAACTTAAACCTCATCGCCGTGATATAGGTCTTGGTCCCTATCCTGAAATTTCTTTAGCTGAGGCCCGTGTTAAAGCAACTGAATTAAGACAACAAATACGAAGTAGTATTGATCCTGTTGCTTACAAGCAAGAGCAACTTGAAAAACTGAAAGTTCAAAAACTCCGCGACAGAACTTTCCTGGAATGTGCGAAAGTCGTTATTGCAAATAAAACTCGCGAACTTAAAAATGAAAAACATATTGCACAATGGACATCTACACTAGAAACCTATATTTATCCGGCTTTAGGCAATCGTTCCATTAGCACAATTACGAAAGTTGATATTGCAGAAGTTCTACAACCTATCTGGATAGAAAAAAATGAAACAGCCAAACGTATCCGTGGCCGTATAGAAACCATCTTTGATTATGCTAAGGCAATGGGATATTTTGAAGGTGTTAACCCTGCTGAATGGAAAGGTAATCTTGAACCTATTTTAGGAAATTTAAAGCAAGAGTCCCGCCCTCACCCATCCTTACCATATGAACAAGTTGCTGAATTTATCCAGCACTTGAGACAGAAAAAAGGAATTTCACCTAAAGCCCTGGAATTTGCAATTTTAACTGCGTGTCGATCTGGCGAGGTTTTTGGTGCGACGTGGAAGGAAATAGATTTAAAAAATAAGATCTGGATTATTCCCAAAGAACGGATGAAAGCGGAAAAGGAACATCGTGTACCCTTATCTCTAGAAGCTATAAATTTACTTAAATCAATTCAAGAATATACCCAACCACAAGATTTCATTTTTCCTGCGCCTCGTAATGGGCAGATGCTTTCTGACATGTCATTGACGACTCTAATCAAACATATGCATGAACAGAAGATTAAAGAAAATTACTTAGGCTATATTGATCCAAAGCAAAATCGCGTTATTACAACACATGGTTTTCGGTCTACGTTCCGAGACTGGTCTGCGGACAAAACCGATTATCCTCGTGAAGTGTGTGAGCATGTACTTGCTCATAAATTACCAGATGAAGTGGAAGCAGCTTATTTACGTGGAGCTTATCTCGAAAAACGTAAAGCATTAATGGCGGACTGGGCTAATTTTTGTAATGTACAAAAATTAATAGAATAAAATCCATACCTAAAATTTATGGTGCAATCAATTAGTAAACCTACAATCAAGCCTAAATCAATCGAGGTAACATTTCTATTTGGTTTGATCCTACAATCCAATAGTATGCTCAATTAAAAGGTAAGCAAAGACGAAGTCAAATTTATTTAGATACAGCAATTCAATGCTGTTTTAATGATCAAATCTCTCTTTCGCCTTTCTTTACGTATGGTCACAGCCTTTGTTCAAAGTCTTATTCAATTCTGTGGTTTAAGCTTTGCAGAAGACAAAAATATGGATATTGAGATTAGCTGTCAAAAAAATCGTCACCCACTACGTAAAAGTAAACAAATGAGATCTATAGAATGGAATAAATTATTAAAACGGTTAAGTGCTTAGGAAAATCAATTTGGAAAAACTGGTCTACTTATCGATGAAGCTTGGTGGCTATTCAGTATTGCATCAAATTATTGGGTAATAAAATGTCAGCTAAGCATTTTTCAAATCAAGTAAATTAGATATATGCGCGTATAACTGTACTGAATATATTTACGGAATTAGGCAGACCACACACCCAAGTTGAAAGTTCAATTTAAATATCTTGGATTAGCATTTGTAAAGAAAGTAGTTTTTCTATCTCTTTCTATTGATCTTGTAATGGATTTAGGATTGGGAGATAAACGTTTACGTGCCAATTTATGTGCAAGCTTGGCAAAGTAACCATTTCTATTTCTATTACGTTTAATTTCACGAGTGATTTATAGATGGAGCTCTTTAAAGCCTGGAAGCGATGTGTTGTTTAGAAAATCCTTCACGCAATAACGCATAAATCTGATATCTTTGTTCTTGTGTAAGATAGGTATAGTTCATTGTGCAACTTTGACTTTGGTCGGTCGGTAGCAAAATACTATTCCATCTTGCTACACACCGAAATCAATCTCTGTTGCACTTCATCTGAAAATCTAAGATATTTAAAAAATCAAAGATCTAATGTAATTTCTTTACCTTTAGCACGAGAAACACAAATCATCATACTTTGCTGCGATGCTTTTTCATCATCATCTAAATATTGGTCAAAATGCTCAGCTTCACCTTGTAGAATTGCTGTTTCACAAGTTCCACAGACGCCTTCGCGGCATAAACATTCCACATCAACATTTAAAGCTTCAATGGCCTGCAAAATGGTTTGGTCCGCCATCACTTCAATACGTTGATTTGATTTTGCCAAAATTACGGTAAATGATTCCGCATTTTCAGGCGCGCTTGAAGAAAATTGTTCCCAATGGATATGCTCATCACGGTAACGATGCTGATTACAGCAATCAATCACGGCATCAATCATCGGTTTTGGCCCGCATACATAAACATGCGTGCCTTTAGGCTGACTACTGATCAATGCATTAAGATCCAAAGGTGTGCCTTCACTGTCGACATAGCTGTAAACATGCTCAGCATGCGCACCTTGCTTAAGCTCATCCAGCAAAGCAGCATGTTCAGCTGAGCGAAAAGCATAATGCAGCTCATAATTTGCACCACGGGCAGCCAATTCATCCATTTGCGGCAAGAACGGCGTGATCCCGATACCGCCTGCAATTAAAATATGCTTTTCGCCTGTTTGCGCCAATTCAAACAAATTTTTAGGTGATGAAATTTCAAGTTTAAAGTTTTCCAAGCAGTGATCATGCATGAAAACCGATCCACCCTTTCCTTCAACATCCTTGCGAACACACACTTGATAGGTCGATAAATCCGCAGCATTACTCATTAATGAATACGCATTGGAAAGCTTGTCATTCATTTTGACAATGATATGGCTTCCACCTGTAAATGCTGGAAAATTTTCACCATTTTCACGTTTAAAAGTAAAACGCTTAATTAATGGCGTAAGTTGCTCGACTGCTGTAACAACAGAGGGAAACATTTGATAACTGTCAGTCATCTTTAAATCCTGATTTTTAGCATAAAACACTGCATGCACAGTCTTTAATTTTTGAAAAGTTCACCTGCTTCAGCGTATGTACATGTGCTTAAAACAGCATGCAATACGCTGAAACTTTAAAAATTTGCTGAATGAAATCTCGATTTCAAATCAAGCCAAGATCAAACACCCAAACACAGGTATTTAATAGTCATGAATTCTTCTAAACCGTATTTAGAGCCTTCACGACCAATGCCTGACTGTTTCACGCCGCCGAAAGGCACCACTTCATTGGAAATCGCGGTAGAATTCATGCCGACCATGCCATATTCAAGCTGTTCTGAAACCTTGAAAATACGGGAAATATTTTCGGTGTAGATATATGCAGCCAAGCCATAAATCGTTGCATTGGCCTGTTCAATCACTTCTTCATCGGTTTCAAAGCTAATCAATGGCGCAACAGGCCCGAAGATTTCTTCAGACACAATTTCCATGCTTTGATCCACACCCGTTAAAATGGTAGGTTCAAAGAAGCTGTGTCCTAAAGCATGACGCTGACCACCGCATGCGATTTTAGCGCCTTTGCTGCATGCTTCATCAATCAACTTTTGTGCTTTAAGCACAGCTTTTTCATTGATTAATGGGCCGATTTGTACGCCTGCATCCAAGCCATTACCAATTTTTAAGGCTTTTACCGCAGCCACAAATTTTTCTGTAAATGCAGCATAGACATTTTTATGCACATAAATACGGTTGGCGCATACACAGGTTTGCCCTGCGTTGCGGTATTTTGCCAACATGGCACCTTGAACCGCTTTATCTAAATCTGCATCTTCAAACACGATCAGTGGCGCATTACCACCGAGCTCTAAAGCCAGCTTTTTAACGGTTGGTGCACATTGCTGCATAAGCAAACGACCGACAAGTGTAGAACCAGTGAAGGTCAATTTTTTCACTTTTTCATGTGTGGTAAAGACCGAGCCAATCGCTTCAGATTTACCTGTCACCACATTGATTACACCTGCAGGAATGCCTGCTGTTTCAGCCAATTTTGCAATCGCTAAAGCGCAGTAAGGCGTTTCATTGGCAGGTTTAATCACAATCGTACAGCCCGCAGCAAGTGCAGGTGCAGCTTTACGTGTGATCATGGCCAATGGAAAATTCCACGGGGTAATGGCAGCAACTACACCCACAGGCTCTTTGGTGACTAAGAAGCGCTGACCTGCATTAGTGGTTGGAATCACATCGCCATAAATACGCTTGCCTTCTTCTGCAAACCATTGAATAAATGACGCTGCATATTTCACTTCGCCCAATGCTTCAGCCAATGGCTTGCCTTGTTCAATGGTCATGATGCGGGCAAGGTCATCAGCATGTTCTAAAGTCAGCTTATGCCATGCCAGCAATAAATCAGCACGCGCTTGTGCAGTTAAAGCCTTCCACGATTGCAAAGCACGATATGAGCTTTCAACCGCTTGCAAAGCTTCGGCTTGTCCCATATTAGGGATTGAACCAATTTCCTCATCTGTCGCAGGGTTGGTCACAAGCACTCGGTCTTGATCATCTGCATTTACCCATTGTCCATCGATAAAAGCAGATTGCTGGAATAATACGTTATCTTGTAATGCTGACATTTTTTAATCCCTACCGTTGGCCTATTGGGCTGAGAATAAGAATGGGCTTATTCCCAACCCAAAAGTGGCGCTCTTCAACTTATTGATGATGTTTTGCGACAAGACTTTGGAAGTAAGCAATACCATGCTCACTGATGCCTGAACGCTGTTGGTCAGTCATGATTCGGCCTTGACCGCGATAACCGCGTGATTTCAAACCACGCTGTACGCTTTCAACCAGATTTAAATCTTCTGGACGGAAGACATGCTTGTACCATTCGATTAAATCTTTTTGCTCTTGGGTCAATTCTTCATTTAAGAAGTAAATGTCGTAATGCTGTAACGTGGTTTCTTCATCGACTGGAAATTCATAAATTGCCGTCATGAAGTCGCCACCTGGTGGTACGTTGAACATGGTGCTCGGCCAAGTCCAAAAACCGCTGAAAGATGGATCTACAATCGATGGGTCTAATTTGAATGATTTTTCAGAAGAACGTGCATAACCGAACTGTAAAGTCCAATTTTCATGAATGGTATGCCAGTATTTATCCACTTGTACTGAATCAGAGAATCCAGGATGTGCAGGACCGCAGTGGTAGCATTCCATGTAGTTATCTACGATCAGTTTCCAGTTTGCTGCTGTATCGGTCACAAAACGTGCTGCAAGTTTCAGGTCTTTTACCACTTTGCACGCTTCATCAAGTTTTTCAGCAAAACCTGGCAGTTGGTCCGCAACACATGTTGCTTCTGGATCCATATTAATGAAGATAAAGCCAGCATGCTCTTCAACTTTTAAAGACACTAAGTTCGAGCCTTCTTTGTCGAAATTCGCTACATTTTCACAGTTGCGCGCCAATGCCAATGAACCATCAAGTTTGAATGTCCATGCATGATATGGGCAAGTGATGACATTCTTAGACTTGCCAGCACCTGTTAATAATTCATGCCCACGGTGTGGACAAACGTTATAGAACGCACGCAATACGCTATCTTTACCACGAATCACGATAATATTTTCACCAATAATTTTACGGGTGAAATATTGATTAGAATTTGCAACTTCGCTGCAGTGCCCTACGCAAATCCAGCTTTTTGCATAAATTTCTTCTTTTTCTTTTTCAAAGACTTGTTTAGATGTATAGAACGCTTTTGGAATCGTCCATGCATTATCCGCATCCAAACAGAAGTCCTCAGGTAATGTATCCACTGCCTCTACAGTAGGAATCTTCTCAAGTGAATTCATCGTATTCTCCTCACTAAAATTGAATTTTGATTTCTTAAAAATTAGGCTGTAAAAATTTTAATAACGCTTCATATACCGCAGCAACTTCATAGCAATCCCGCAACAGCGGCAAACAATTACCACGCAAACCTATGCCGGTATGCGTTTCCACACATGGATTTAAGCGTCGCAATTGCACCAATAAATCTGTATTTGCTTTATGGCAGGCATCATATTCGGTTAATGCAACAAAACAAGGTGGAATCGTTTCTGTCAGCTCAGGTACGCTACGCAAAGCATGCTGAGCAGAAATTCCTGTCCATTCCTGCATCAACTGTTGATCTTCAACTTGATAAACCAAACTTTTTGGTTGATCCGCTAAAGCGTTTTTAGTCACAAATGATGGAAAAATCAAGGCCAATGCTTTCGGTTGTTGCTGCGACGATACGGCTTGCTGAACGTTCAATGCCAATGCGGCACCTGAACCGTCCGCCACAATGACAGCTTGCTCAGGGCGAATATTCCACTTTTCCGCTTGCGCATAAATCAACTGATACGCCTCCAAACAGTCTTGCTGTCCTTGTGCCCAGTCAAATTCGGGCACTAGGCCATATTCTGCTAAAAAGACTTTGACCTTTAAATCTCGTGCCAACTGACGGGCAATGTATTCATGTGAATCCGCACTGCCGACAACATTGCCACCACCATGTACATAAAAAATCCAAGACCAACCATCTTCAGGTTCAACACCTTCAGGTCTAAACACACGTAGATCAATTGCATGTGTTGATAATCTCAACGTTGCATCTTCGATATACATTTCTTCAGTTCTTGGCAAAGTGTAATGTTGCTGGAAGGCAGCATAAGCCGCACGCAGAGAGTCAATATGCTGATCAGCAGGGCTATAAACACCACTCCAGTAATCAAACATTTGCATATCTTCAGTGAATATCGGCTGATTGTTTTCCATCATGCTGACTCCTTTTCCCGCTCTGGATTGAATGTTTGCTGGATCAATCCATCATTGCTTTCTTGAATGCGTTTGAGCGTGTCACTTTTCTCACCTTTTTCAATCATATAAGAAGGTAATTTTGCATAATCATCCCGTAGCCAACGTACCAGACCAAAGGTTTGTACCAAAATGATTACAATAAAAGGTAATGCTGTCACAATGGTTGCCGCCTTCATGGTATCCAAAGGCGCTTTGGAGAAAATCATCGCCAATGGCACAAGGGTCAACATTACACACCAAAACAGGCGAATATTCGGCGATGGATCTTGTCCTTCCTGTAAATCTTTCGAACAGGTTGCAGACACGGCATAGCCCACAGCATCCATATGCGCCGCAAGGAAAATCACCATGATCGCCAAGAAAATCCACATCATCACTGTGCCGCCAGGCAGCAGACTCAGCAGCTGTGCAATTGCAACTTCACCACCTTGACTGCTCAGCACTTCAGGCACATTGACCACACCATTGAGGAATTGATAAATACTGTAGTTTTCCATGATGCCAAAGAAAATCCACATTCCTGCACTGCCGCCAAGCACCATCGCCAACAGCACTTCTTTAATGGTACGGCCTTTAGACACTCGAGTTACGAAAAGTGCTACACCCGGTGCATACGATGTCCACCACAGCCAATAAAATACGGTCCATTCACGGGTGAATTTGCCATCGCCTAATGGATCCGTAAATAAGCTCATGCTGACAAAGTTGCTGAACATCACGCCCATACTGGTAATGGTATTGTTTAAAATGAATTGGCTCGGACCAAAGAAGAAAACGTAAAGCGCAAAAGCAAAGACGGCGTAGCACACCATCGAACTGAGACGCTGCATACCTTTGTCCATACCAACATATGAACTTAAAGCAAAGAGCACAGAAACAAAAAGCACAATAATGGCATTGGTCATAAAGGTATTAGGAATACCTGTGAGTGCTGACAAAATATTGGTAAAGGTAATTGCGGTGAGCACTAAAGAAATAGTTAATGCGCCAAACATACACAGCAGAAACAGCAAATCAATGGAACGTCCAACCATGCCTGTCGCTTTAAAACCAGTAATCGACTCAATGATGGCCGCTAAGCTCAATCCCTTATTTTTACGAACATGGAAGCTATAACATACAGAAATGGACGCTAAGGCATAAATTGACCATGCGCTAATGGTCCAGTGAAACATAGTGTACGGTACGCTGTACTTCAATGCTTCTGGTGTTTTAGGTGCAATATTCAGACCGGGTGTTTGATAATAATAAGCCCAATCCAGAAACCCCCAATAAAGAGTTGAAGATCCCAAACCCGCCAAAATAAACATGAAAATCCATGAAGATGTACTGTATTCAGGTTTTCCTTCCCCTAGCTTAATATGTCCATATTTACTGAAAGCTAAACCAGTGACAAAAATGCAGGCAAAAAAACCGAATAAAAGCACAGGGGCAGAAAAAATCGAGGTGCTCCAATATAAAATCTTTTCTGCAAATGCAATTGATTCTTTTGAATAAATTGCAAGCGCAAGTACCGAAAGGAAAACAATGGATAAGCTGACACTTGCCAGTACCTTATCCATTTTGACCTTATTGGTTTTACTATCCATATTCATAAATCCTTATTGATGAAACTCGATCACGGTTGATCAGTCCCTATGAACAATTTGTGATCAATGCTGTTATGATTACAGCGCTCACTTCATCAGTTATTGCCCTACAGTTCACATGAACGGTTAAGCGCAATGAATGAATACACGTTCAAAATAGGTATTAACCGCCCCACTCTTAGCGAAATGGTATAGTTTTGAAAATCGATACTGATCAATATGATGTTCATATCAAAAGGAATTTAGTTTTGGATTTAAATGTACAGGTGTCACGAATCAAATTTGATATCGATTAGCTGTCTTTACTCCCTGTATGCCTTATAGTAAAACCACTCAGCACATTCCTTCATCAGCAATTGTTGCGATTTTCCAGATCTTCACCTTGAAAATTCCATTTCGCTTCTTAGCACATTTCTCAGACGCTAAGATGCTTTTTCAGGCATCAAAGATCAACAAGGTAATCATTAACCCAATGGACACGAATCGTGAATAATCTACCTAACCTTTCGGACTTAAAGGTCTTTTGCGTAGTTGCGAAGAGGAAAAGTTTTGTTGCTTCTGCAGATGAACTTAATGCATCACCCGCTTATGTCAGCAAGCGGATCAATATTTTAGAAAATAATTTGAATTGCACATTGTTCCATCGCAGCACTCGTCATGTCAGCCTGACGGAGGATGGAAAATTAATATTGGAACGAGTATCCAATATTTTAAATGAATTTGATGAACTCAGTGACCTCATCAATAATCCACAAAACACGCCTACTGGGCGTATTGATATTGTCAGCAGCTTTGGTTTTGGGCGTAGTCATGTTGCACCAATTTTATCCAAACTCATAACCATGTATCCTGAGTTGGATATTCAATTCAATACCATTGACCATACTGTAGATTTAATTCAGCACAGTTTGGATTTGGATATTTTTGTCGGCAATGATATTTCACCGAATATGATTGCGAAAAAATTATTGTCGAATTTCCGCATTCTGTGTGCATCACCACGTTATTTACAAATGAACAGCGAACCGGATGATCTGGATGAATTGGCCAACCATACCTGCTTAGCGATGAAGGAACGTGACCGGTCTCACCATGTCTGGAAATTACGAAGCCCGATGGAAGATGTCTCGATTTCAGTTCACCCCAAATTCACCTCAAACAACAGTGAAATCATCAAGCAACTGGTTATGGATGACCAAGGCATTATGCTGTGTTCCATCTGGGATGTGATGGATGAATTGCGCACAGGCAAGCTACAGCATGTTTTAACCAGCTATTGGCAAGATGCTGATATTTGGGCAGTTTATCCTTCGCGTTTAAAAAGTTCATCGAAATTAAAAACCTGTATTTTATTTATTCAAGCACAACTGCTCAATCGCTTGCAGCATCTAAACACTTTAACTCGAGGTAAACCGATCTTAGCTCAACCAGAGCAAGTAAGCTTGCCAACTGAAAAAGTTTTCTTGTAATTTATATGCATGATTTTAATCATTGATTAGGGTAAACCGTTTTATACGACTTACCCTCTTTTTTAAATATGAAATCTCAACACCTGAGCATTGAGTCCATTTTTTGATTAAAAATAATAGCCGACCGCTAAATATAAAAGCTTATTCCAATCCTTATTGTCCCCTTCTGCCAAAGCCTTCGCTGTTCCGCCAATCATGGCATCATTGCGTGACCAGATATATTCAGCCTGCACACCCACTTTTTTATAATTGAATGCCAAGCCTGCAATCACACGGTTGGAGTCTTTGTATCCCGCTGCATCTTTAAAAAACTGACTGTAGGATAAATAAGGCTTGATTCCTGTAATGCCTTTAAATTCATTTTTGACACTGTAGTTCAACTCAGCTAGGGCATATTTTCCATCATTGGCAATATTATAAGCATAATCAAATGCACCCAGAGTTGAACTATTCGGCATCAATTGATTTTTATTGTCAATTTTTTGCTGACCCACCAACATCATCAATTGCCAATCTTGATAATTGGTGGTGCTAAAAATATTCCAATTGCTCTTATGCCCTGTGTCATGGGTCTTTTTATTTTCTAAATCCGAATACCAAATCGAGCTGCCAATTTCGGAGGAAAAGCGATTTTCTACATCCCAGGTGATATTTTTCGATACACGCGCCACCCACATATTTTTTTCTTGGATATTAGTTCCATTTTCCAGATCATCCGCTTCGACAAAGTTGCCTGTGTAACGGCTGGCATCTTTGGATGTTCCTTTAAAATTACCGCCATCTGTTGGGTAATAACCTAAAGTTAAATTGTAATCTGGATGTTTCAATTGATATTTTAAACCGAGATTATGGACATCTTCATAACCTAAAGTGTTGAACAGCGTTTCATAATAGCTACTGCCCCAAAAGCGCCCAAAGCCAAAATCGACAGGCTGTAAGCCAGCACTTAAAATTTGCTGATCATCAATTTTATAACCTGCCCATGCGCTATGTAAAAAAACTGCATCGCATAAACTGTCATATTGATAACAGCGCACATCACTTTGCGCTAACCAATTTGGATTTTCATAATTCAGCACCAATTTTAAATCAGCAAGCTTCCAATCACTATTTGCACCTTCAGTTGCATCATCCGCAAAATCTTTATGTTGATAGCGTGTGCGTATTGCACCTGAAACAGCGAACTGCCCTGCTTCAGCCTGTTTGTCACCCCATGCCAAAGCATCTGCATAGCTAAGAGAACTGCTACATAAAGCGACTGCCGCACAGCAAAACCTTAATTTTTTCATCGCCAACATCCCTGATTAAAAGGGATACAACTTGAATAATTTTAGCTATTTGATCAATGCATCATTTATAAACTTGGTCTTCACATTATGTGTTTAATCTAAATAGTAGCGTGGCTTTAGAGCAATCAGGAACTATTTCTGTATAAACATTTCCAGCACGTTTTAGCAGTCCAAACACAATGGTTTTATCAGAAGCTCCACGACCGCATTTTTTACGTATACGACGAGCACCGAAATAGGATTCATCGAGTTCAACAACACCATTGAAAGGTGAAATTTTTTCGAATTCCAAAGCAATTTTTTTGCGAATTTTAATGAAAATAGAATTAATAGAACGAACCGAAATATTGGTTAATTGGGCGGTATCAGTTGCAGTAAAATCTATGGTAAAAAAGCTAATAATTGAACAGAATTTCGCTTTACTGATTTTAGAACGAGAATAATATCTATTTTTAAGTGTCTTAGTTCAAATCTGATTAGACTTTGGATGAAGCCTGTGACCATACGTAAAGAAAGGCGAAAGAGAGATTTGATCATTAAACGGCATTGAATTGCTGTATCTGAATAAATTTGACTTCGTCCATACTTACCTTGCGGCTGTACATACCATTGAGTTGTAGAATTAAATCAAATTAAAATATTATCTCACTTAATTAAAGCTTGGTTATACGAAGGTCAATTGATTGTGCTATAGCTTTTTTTTTTGGGGGGGGGGAGGCTTCTTTATTTTGAAATTATATTGCTGAAGAAACCATTAAAAATAGGTTTGTGCAACAAAGCCTATACGTACTATGATCATTAAAAAAACACTCTCTAATTCAATAAAAACACAGTTATTGATTTAAATTATAGATATTTTCAATATTAATTTAAAATCCATATTTTTCATTCATTCTGATTTAAAAAGCTGAATTCCTAGATTTAAAAAACACACTAAAGAGCGTTAAAAAAATTATTTTTCATAACACTTACAGCCATAAAATAACAATCATTATATTTTAAATAATGCTAAAAAATTATTTTAAATTATTCTTGTAAACCGTTTCTTCAAGCATAGAAATAATATTTAACTGCGATGGGGTTAAATTCCGCTCTGCATACCACACAAGTCCAATATCAATATAAATATTTTTCATGGTTAACGGTAAAATATCAACAATATTTGCTTTTTTAAAATATTCAGCGACTTGGCAGGATAAAAAACCTATGGACTCCGTTTCCTGAAGCACTCCAATATTAGTCAGTGTAGATAGAGATTCTACATAACGCCTAGATAGGTTTACATGATTAAAAAGCAGGAATTCTTCAATCACATTTCGGGTTGTCGCAAACTCAGGAGGAAGCACCATTGGAAATTCAGACAAGTCATTCCAGCTCAGATCAGGCTTACTGACCAATGGATGGCCTTTTTTAACCACAACAACAATCGGATCCTTGTACAAATGTTTTGTTCTAAATTCGATGCCTAATGGTTTTGCAGTTAGATTTCCAATCATGATATCAAGTTCGCCAGTACGAAGCAGTGACAACAGTACATCCGAACTGCCCTCTCTGGCACTGATGCTCGTTGAAATCATTTCATTTTCCACTCGCGCAACAAAATTTGGCAGAATGGAAAGTGAAACAGCGGGTAACAATCCGATCGCGATACGGGTTGCCCGGCCTTCACTGATCGCGACCAACTCGTCCCTTGCGGAAGCAATTTCATTCAGTATTTTTTTGGCATGCTTGACCAAACAGATACCTGCTTCAGTCGGAAGCATTCCTCTTGTAGTCCGGTCAAAAAGCCGAACATTCAAACCTTCTTCAAAGTCTGCAAGGGTCTTTGAAATAGCTGGCTGAGTCACATTCAAATAATTTGCGGCCTTTCCGATATGTCTAAACTCATCTAAGGTTACAAGTAATTGCAAATGCCTTAATTTAAGATTTGAACGTAAATACTGATCTATCTTTGCCATATTATTCCCGAATATAAATCCATTTATTTTAGATTAAATACATTAATATAATTTCATCAAATAATCCATATAAAGCTCATAACCTTTTTATTATAAATCAATCTTTAAATATAAATGGACGGATTAACTGGTTCAGGCAAAATTAAAATTCATAGATCAAAGCCAAGGAAGCACTGATGTATTTTAAACGTTTAAAAAAAAATTCGGCCCGACATATTTTATGGGGAATAACACTAAGCTGTTTTAGCTTAGCGGCTCATGCAGAATTCTGGCAAAATAATCAGGCAGGCCTATCATGGAGCAATCAATACTACGAACCAGCCAATCCAGAACGAGTATCTAAAACCATCCTGAATTTCACACATTTAAGTGGTGATGATCTTGGGAGAAATTTACTTGTCGCCAATCTTTATCTCTCTAATGATAAGGACCCCAAAGCAAATGGTGATGGCGGAGCCACTGAATACTACGTATTTTATCGCCGTTACTTTTCCTATAATTCCATTTTTGACCATAAAATTGACAATAAGCTAATTCGTGACGTCAATCTGACCTTAAGGCTAGATAAAGGTCTAAAGAACTCAGCGCTAGAGCCCAATCCAACCAAAGGCCGTGCGGGTCTAAGCATGGATTTTAATGTTGCTAAAGGTTATTTAGAAGCCGGCGCAGATTATTACTATGAAAGCGCCAATAATAATTTCACCGGAGGCCGTTTCAACTTTGACCCAACTTATGCGCTTTGGGCTAATTTCGGTTTTCCTGTACACGACAAAGGCTTTATTGATGGTTTTGTAGACTATGTTGGCGCTACAGGCCCAGGATATTTTAATGTCAATGCCAAACCTTCAACGCTGTTTCAGATTAACTACATGTATGATGTTGGCGCTAAGGATGGACTTAAACTAGGTTTTGGCTATGAATATTTCCGCAATAAATATTTAAATGATAACCAAAAAGACCCTTATGGCCATGCCACGCACAGTGCCCCTTTTATTGCAGCGCGCTACGCTTTCTAATTGAAGCAAATAAAGCCATTGCAGCAGCAATGGCTTTATTAATTTGACTGACAAAAAAATCCAGAAACAGTTGCCTGAGTCTGGATTTTTTCTTTTTCAGCGGATATGCAGTTTAATCTCCGCTACCCCTTGTACCGAACCTTCGAGAAGATCACCGGAAATCACAGGGCCAACCCCTTCAGGCGTACCTGTAAAAATCAGGTCACCGGGCTGCAGCTCATAATAGGTCGATAAGTCTTCAATAATTTCAGCAATATTCCAAATGAAATATTGTGTATTTGATGACTGCGTTGTTTGGCCATTCACTCTCAATTCAATATTGACTGCATTTACATCTACCTGAATATCTTCAGCCGGAATAATATCTGACATAACCGCAGATTGAGCGAAATTTTTACCTGTATCCCAAGGCTTTCCTTGATCTCGTGCCGCAAGTTGAACATCGCGTCGTGTCATATCCAAACCGCATGCATAACCATAGATATAGTCAAATGCATGTTCTGCTTTAATATTTACACCTGCTTTTCCAATTGCCAAGACCAATTCAATTTCATGATGATAATTCTGAGTCTTTAACGGATAAGGAATAGCGCTCCCCGATGGAACATAGGCTGATGCATCTTTTAAGAAATAAAAAGGAGATTGTGTCGTTTTATCCACACTAACCCCCATTTCAGCAGCATGCGCCATATAGTTTCGCCCCACGCAAAAAATACGGTTTACTGGAAATTTACGCGGCTGGTTTACCACAGGTACTAGTACAGGCGGTTTGACTGGAAAAAGTGTTTCAGCTGACATTCTGACTTTCCTCATTTTTAAACTAAAAAACAGAGGCAGTGCTGCGGACTGCCCCTAACAGGGATTAACCGAGAATGGCTGTTGCTTCAATTTCAAGCAGGATTTCAGGCTTCGCCAGAGACTTCACCTCCACCAATGTACAGGCTGGGAAATCTCCTTCAAAAAATTCCTTGCGGGCTTTCCATACGGCTGCATTATTGGCAATATTGGTGACAAAGATAGTCATTTTGACAATATTATTCATACTGCCGCCGGCGGCTTCGACCATATCCTTAATTTTCTGAAAAATAACCTGTGACTGCTCATATTCAGCCCCAAGCACTGTTTCACCATCAGGCTGACGCGCGGTCATACCCGAGATAAACACCTGATTTCCCACTTTCAGACAGTTTGACCACATGCCTGGCGCAGGTTCTTTTACAGACGGAGAAATAATGCGTTCTTTTAACATGCTGTTTTCCTTGTATTACTTTACTGATTCAATTTTCCCATTTCGATTCGCATCTGCCGGCTTACAGGCTGATGCGTGAATCCCAGGCGCTTTCCCCGCCCCAGTTAATGCATACGCTCTGACGGCGCACATAGCCTTGCCAAGCATCTGAACCTGCTGTACGGCCGCCGCCGGTTTCTTTTTCACCGCCAAATGCTGCGCCAACATCAGCACCGGTTGTGCCCATATTGACCCGGACAATACCGCAGTCACTTCCTGCCGCTGACAGGAATAGCTCAATATTGCTCAGATTTGAGCTGTGGATACCTGAAGCCAATCCCTGCGCCACACCATTATGAATGGCAATCGCTTCTTCAAGATCGTCATATGGCATCACAAATACGATTGGGGCAAAAGTTTCATGCTGCACGCAATCCCATTCAGGCTGCACATCCGTAATCAGACACGCTTCGACATATAATCCTGGACGATCTATACGCTGACCTCCGTAGACCACTTTGCCTCCGAGATCCTGCGCACGTTGCACAGTGGCCTGATATTCCTCTACAGCGGCAGCATCAATCAGTGGGCCGACAACAGTATCTTTTTCACGCGGGTCACCAATACGGATCTGATCAAATGACTGTTTCAGCAACTCAATCAATTCATTCATGACACTGCGGTGCACAATCAGGCGGCGGGTACTGGTGCAGCGCTGTCCTGTGGTGCCAACGGCGCCAAACGTAATAGCACGGGCAGCAAGTTTTAAATCCGCCGTTTCATCAATAATACAGCCGTTGTTACCTGAACATTCGAGCATATATTTACGCCCTAAGGTCGCACCAACGACATTTGCTACTTTTTTACCTACACCTGTAGAACCAGTGAATGACACCATGTTCACACGATTATCGCGGATCATCAGCTCAGCCACATCATTCTGAGCAGGAATAAACAGAGTAAAAACGCCTTCAAGCTTCATTTCCTGCATAGCCTGATTGGCCAGTTTCTGCATGGCGATCGCTGTCAGCGGCACTTTTGGACTTGGTTTCCATACCACCGTATTGCCGCCAATGGCAGCCAGAAAACCATTCTGCGCCCACACTGCTGCCGGGAAATTATAGGCGCTGATCACCCCCACAACCCCTAGCGGCAGCCATTGGTCATACATCCGATGCTTCACTCGCTGAGACTGCTGGGTAAAACCGTACATCATGCGCGACTGGCCGGCTGCAAGCGTTGCCATATCCACCACTTCTTTCAGCTCTCCTTTCGCTTCCATCAGTGATTTACCTGTATCCAGCGCCACGATACCGGCCAATGCATCCATATTTTCCTGAACCAGCTGGCCAATTCTGTTCACCAGTTCACCGCGGCGAGGTGCAGGCACCATACGCCATTTCTTCTGAAAATCCACCGCAGTCTGCATGATTTCTTCATAGTCTTCGGCTGTGGAAGATGCAATCAGGCCTACGGTTTCATTGTCAGCAGGACAAATGGCGGTAATGACTTCCCGGCCTTCAACTGCAGACCATCCCTGTTTCACACCAAATGAACCGGCATGCAGCTGATCCAGGCCAAATGCCTTTAAAACCTGCTGTGTATCAAACAATGCATCTTCTGCATAATTTTTCTGTGCAATATTCATATCTGTTCCAACCTGTTTGCTTAATTTTCTTTCTTAACAAAATCGCCAATGGTTTCATCTGTGTGATACACAGGTTTTTCGTAATAGTGCGGCCCATCATAAATTTCGATCAGGCGGCTAAACTGATGCGCCAGCGTTGGGCCATGCGGGTTATCTTTGGGATTCATATAAAATGAACCTGGTTTCAGAGTCAGCCCGACATCGGTATATTCATATTCACCTTCGAGGCAGAACATAAACTGATTAGAGGCATGGGTATGTTTAACTGGAATGCAGCCGCCTTTTTGATATTCAAGCAGCGCAATCGTGGCGCCGGTTTCAATATTCTTCCAAAGAAAATACTGACGGAACCCATACTCAGGAAAGTCAATCCACTCATCCTCATTCAGTTCTGTAGTATTGAGCAGTACTTCCAGGCTTTTAAATGTCTCTGCATTGATGTTCATCGTTATCCTTCCTATTTCTGTGCACTTTTCCATGTACTGTATTCCTGACGGCTTTCTGCCGTTGCAGGAAAAAGCCCAAAGATGGATCTTCCCTGCTGAATCTGCATGGCGGCAAATTCTTCATACTCAAAAGCATCGAGCGCTTCATCTGCCACCTGATCAACAAGCGCCTGCGGAATGACTGCTATGCCATCGCCATCGCCGACAATAATGTCACCGGGATAAATGGCGACACCGCCGCAGCCCACCGGTTCATTCAGGGAAATCGGATGCAGCGCGATCGGGGTTGCAGGCGGTGCATTGTGTTTCTGAAAACACGGCAAACCAACGGCATGGATGGCAGGAGAATCACGGTATCCTCCATCTGTAACCACACCGGATACACCTCGATATTTCAAGCGCGCAGCCATCATGTCGCCCATGCTGGAAGCTTGGGTACAGCCAAAAGCATCAATCACCAGCACAGCGCCAGCTGGACACTCTTCAATTGCACGGCGGTGCATATTGTCATCACGGCTATAATTGGCCATATTATCCAGATCTTCACGTGCAGGGATGAAGCGCAAGGTATAAGCAGGGCCTACCAGCTGCTCCTGTGCAGGGCTGATTGGAAAAATGCCGTGCATCATGACGTTCTTAAAACCGTGCTTCAGTAAAACATTGGCAATATTCGCCGTACCAACCCGCATCAGTTTTTCGCGGGTCGGGGCTTTTAATTCATATGTCATGAGATCTCCTACTGGAAAAATTCCAGTTCTGGCGCCATTCCCCACTGCGTGGTTTCAGTTGCAGTACCGTTGAATTTCACCGGCTGTGCATGATGGTCAAGCATGTCACCATCGGTGTAGTGCTCTACCCTGAAACCAAAGGGGTCTTTCCAGTAATCAAAAATCTGGCTGCCCAGCATGTGCCGTCCAACACCGCAATCCAGCTGATAGCCCTGCGCCACCAGATAATCATGTGCCGTCATCACCGCATCGAGGTCAACCACTTCAAATGAGCAGTGATGTACGCCCACCCAATCGGACTGTAAAATCAGAATGGCATGATGATCGACTTTTTCGGCGCCATGATTGAAGCGCAAGAATGTTCCAACAATCGGCCCATCTTCACCAGGCGGGACAAAATAATCTGAATGCAGCAGATCAAAGCGCTCTTCAAGCCATTTCACCGATTCGTCATGATTGCTCACATGCAGTACAAAGTGCCCCAGCTTGATAGCTTGGCAAGGTTGACGCTTGACTCGTATGCACTTGTTCAGACGGGGTTTAAGATCAGCATTGTTAAACTCAAAAGCTTTACGCTCTGTGGTTTCCACATGCTTATCCCGCCCCCAGATGGCTTTGATTTCAAAACCATCCGGCATAGTCATTACCACTTCATAGCCGCCGCCTATTTCATTCGAAGGCTGCATTGCTGATGAACCTTCAAGCTGAGCCAGTTCAATCAAGTCTTCCTGACTCGACACTTCTATTGAAGCCCCGATAAAATGCTGTTTATCAGCACGATGCGTGGTATGAATATGATGCTGTTCGCCACTGCCTCGCATATACAGCACATCATCCGTCTTGCTCACACAGCTCAACCCAAAATCCGTCATGAACTTTTCCATGAGTGCCAGATCAGGTGCAGCATAAGTTACCTGAGCAATTTCAATCGGTTTTGCCATATTTCAATTCCTTTTGCCGTCTCAGATTTCAGCCTGCAATTTGCGCATATTGACCGCTATGAAAGACCAATGGCTTCACTCCATCTTGCTGCTGAAGATTTGTCACCAGTCCAACAAATAGTGTGTGATCCCCGCATGGATATGCGAATTGCAGTTTTGTCACGACTTGAACAACAGCATCTTTAATCACTGGAAAGCCATCAATATATTCAAACTCGGGCGTAAAGCCTTCATTCCGCTTTCCGGCAAAATGATTGCTGATCTGCAGCTGATCTTCATTCAGAATACTGATACCAAAGCACTCACCAAGAGTAATTTTTTCATGCGATGCCGCTTTATTATCTACCGACACCAGCACCATAGCCGGCTCAAGTGAGCCAGACATAAAAGCGTTAGCTGTCATGGCATGCGGCTGCCCTTCATGGCAAGATGAAATTACAACGACACCTGTAGCAAACTTGCCCATCGCATTACGAAATTCACGCGTAGTGAAGTCTACTTCCGTCTGATTCGCCTTCATGATGCTCACCATTTCACCTAATGTGGTTACCTGTAAATTTGCAACTGTCATTTTCTATATCCTTATATTGACCAATGATTTAAATCATTTGCGTTTCAAAATACTCACATCATCCGGATTAATCAGGTCAGGTACTGTCCAACCATTGATGTCATATTCATCCATCGCTTTCTGCGCAAAGTCCTTGCAAAAATCGAGCAGACCAGTGCCTTGCGCGGCAAAGAGATTGGTCTGGCGTGTCACATCATTGCTGCCAATATAGTTAATTTCATACAGTTCATGACGGGCGCCAAACTCTGTACCAATGGCATCCCAAAGCATTTTCATGACCTTGACACGTTCAATGGCATCCTTACCATTTGAACCGCGGACATAGGTATCCAGATAACCGCGAATCTGCGGGTTTTTGAAATCGTCAGCATGTGAGTTCAGATAAATCAAACCACTCGCAACAATCTGCTCAATGATGTTTTTAATTTTTGGCATAGCCAGCTGGTTCATCACCCGGTAAGCGCCCGCATGATGCGGATCCGGACGAATCATGCCATTCCACGGCTTAGCGCTTTTTGCCATAGCATCTGAGAGAGCCCAGAACGTATTACGCCATGCGATCACTTCACCCATTTGAGACATCACGCCATGGAATTTTTCTGCACCGGTAATTTCAAGCGCTTTGGCCAATGTGCCCACCAAGAAATCCAGCTTCACGGCAAAACGGGTACAGCCATGCAAGGATGCACGTTCCAAATAGCCTGAACCAATATTGTAGGCATTCGCTTGTTTTAAATCGTTATGGATGAATACGTCTTCCCATGGAATAAATACATTGTCCATCACCAAAATGGCATCATTTTCATCCAGACGGCTTGAAAGCGGATAATCAAACGGACTGCCGAGTACAGCAGCACGGTATTCGTTGGACATGCGGCACAGCAGTTTCACGCCTGGCGCATTGGTTGGCATAATAAACACAGGAGAAAATGCCGGATCCTGAATCGCCACCTGCCCCACATGACCGATGAAAGTGTAATGTGTCAATGCAGAACCCGTGGCAACTACTTTTGCACCGGAAACATAGATCCCTTTATCATCTTCCTTGACGACACGTACGAAAACATCTTTTCCAGCATCAGCGCCTAAATCGCGATCCACCGGCGGGTTCATAATTGCGTGGTTAATAAACCATGTTTTTTCCTGAGCTTTACGGTACCAGCGGCGGGCATTTTCTTCATAGCCCTTATAGAATTCCGCATTTGCACCCAGTGTTCCCAAGAAGCAGCCTTTATAATCTGGCGAACGCCCCATCCAACCCCACGAAATGCGTTGCCATTCTGCAATAGCATCACGGGAAGCCACTTGCTCTTCGACATTATTGGCTGCACGGAAGAAGCGGTGGGTAAAACCGCCCCACTCTGTTGGCACAGTTAAAATATCTTTAGTTTCAGGTGCATGCAGCGCATCGTACATGCGTGCAATCATGCGTGCTGAATTACGGAATGCAGGATGATCAGCAATGTTTTCCACACGCTCGCCATAAATCCACACTTCACGTCCATCATTAAGGCTTTCCAGATACTCTTTCCCTGTAAATGGAATATAATCTTTGTTTACTGCAACGTTTTCAGTATCCACTTTACTGTTCATTTTCCACATCCTTATTTGCATGATTTATAGCGTAATCTTTACGCTTTCCTTTCGGTTCAAAATGAGATTAACAAGCTTATTTATACTCGTCCAATCATGAATTCAGCCGATATATATAACCATTTAGTTATGAATAAGCAGTATTGATCCATAAAAAAAGCCACGTTAATCCTACCGTGGCTTTTTAGTGGAAAATAAATTTTATTTAGAGTTTATTCCGCTGCATCCAATGCAACATCGGCTTGAACAAAATGAGTCGCTGTTCCTTCAGGCATAAGTTTTCTCAATACAGGATAAAACAAGAGTGACAGAGCCAGACTTACAAAAAAGCCCAGTTCAAATATTTTAGTTGCAATGAGAACAATCCCTATGCCGGAAGTTATAATTAATGTCAGAACACCCGCCCAATTGCAGCTTTCGACCTTTGCCGTCTGCAATGAAAACTGTCCTTTTCTGACAAAGTAATAATCTGCCAGCATAATGCCGCACAGGCTCATGGTCATACACCCCAGATAAGACAGCCATGCGACAAACTGCCCCAAAATACCGCCGCCGATCATCATCAGGGCAAAAATATTGCCCAGCACAACCATAAATGCCCGTCCAGGTTTTTTGCCTGTGAGCGCATCAAGCAGATTAACCAATGCCAGTGAACCCGAATAAGCGTTGACCGCCTGAGCTTTAGCCTGCGCCGCATAAATGGTGATAAATCCCACCCAGCCTGCAAGCACGACAAAAAATGCACCGGTATTGCTCATGGCAAAACCGCCTGCTGCTTCTGCTGCCTGCTGAGGGGACATGCCAGCATTACGCTGCATCAGATAGTCTGCCACTTCCGGCACACCGCCAATAATAACCAGCCCTCCCAGCACGATCATCAGCAAGTTTTGCGTGATGGGACCAGCCATCGCCAGCACTTTAACATCCTGCGTATTGCGGCAATAACGCGCAAAGTCTGTCGTCACAAGCGAAATGGTGCCGGCCGTTGCTCCCATCAGTACAAGTGCTGTGCTGAGTTTGGCCCAGAAACCGCCTGGAATAACCCCTGTTGAGTTGAAAACCTGCATAGGGTCCATTCCGCGGACGCCGTAAATCTGATAAATCATATAGAAAGTGACTGCCAGAGTAATCACAATCATAAACTTCGAAGCTTTCAGTGCAATCTGAAGTCCAAAAATCGCCAGCAAAATCCATGCAAGCGTCAATAGGCCATACAGTGCAATTCTGACAGAAAGAGTGTCCTGCAAATTGAACATCAGCAATGTTCCTTCATAAAGCAATGCGCTTTCAAGTGCCAGAAAACCCAAAATCATGAATGCAAAAATAGCTGCTCCAAGAGATGATCCTTTGACACCAAAACCGAAAAAACGTGAGGTCACTGTACTGGACATACCTGTCTGAAATGTCATTTTCCCAAGAAAATAACTGAGCGTAAAACCAATAATAGTGGCTATGAAACCTGCCAGCAGCCCTGTCCAGAAACCGGCAAGCAAAACGGTAAATCCTCCAATGGCAAAAATAACCAGCGCTGTAGCCACCCCAACCGGGCTCATGGCCAGCTTGAACCCGCTCTGACGTTCTTCCATTGGCACACTGACCAGTGCATGATCTTCCACTGCATTCGCAATGGCTGATCCTGTCTGATTCATTCTCTGTGAACTGACTTCATGTGTATTCATCATCGTCCCTTTTATGCAGATATGGGTACACCAATCCTATGGTGATCATTTATGAACAGGGTTCTGCCCTGTTTACCTGCTACTATTTTTTGAACGAATGAGGCTTGAAGTCTAATCATGTTTCTAACGGGATTAATAACCAAATGGATATATATTCCCTAAAAGATATGAGGAACAGTATGAATACAGCAGCTTGGAGTTATATTGATGGGATTCTGAACTTAAAACAAAACAGAACTGATGCTTTTTCTAAACCTGCCCAGAAGCTGGCAAGACGACAGTGCTCCCAATTATAAAACTATGAATTTTGATGTATGAGAGCAAGTTTAAAGTTATCTTGCACAGCAGTGGAATCCTGAGAAAATTGCCTCACATATCCCTGTCAGCATGCATCCAATACCGTTTTATCAAACTGGATAAAATAAAAGGAAGTAGTTTTTATTCAAATGTACGTTTTAGAAATCAGCGCAAAAGAAAGTATAGACAACCGCGGTAAACTCAATAACCGTAAAAGTATTCATAACGAACCTTAAATCATTGAGCAGTAATCATGTTTTTATGATTTAGATATAAATGCGGTCAGCAAAAAAATCATGACCGTCCTTGATTTCAATCACAGGCCAACAATCAGGTTCTCTATGACTTAAAATGCACCACTCGCAAGAGCTGCGATGCGCATAAAGCCCCTGTTTATTTCTGTAACCAATCAAAGAGAAGCAACAAAGAATTACTACCGGTAAAGGCAAAGCATTTGGCTTGCATACACTAGTTTCCGCTGCGTTAGAAATTGCATTCTGAACTGCTGACCTGCACAGTGCATGGCAAAGAAGGTCGAATGAGAGTGTCAATAGCTTGATCAGGCGACAACTAGAAAAGAAAGAATATTCAGAGGCTTATATTCCATGAATCAGCTATCGATTAAATCATCGCAAAAAACGTAGATTTAAAAGCCTGAGTCAGGTGGGCTTTGTTGCACAAACCTAGCTTAGAAGACTTATTCAGCAATATAATTTTCACATGAAGAAGCCTACACCTAAAATCTACCACACAACCAATTGGTCCGCTTATAACCGAGCATTAATAAATCGAGGAAATATTTCAATCTGGTTTGATCCTAAGACCCAATGGTATGTACAACCACAAGGCAAGCACGGACGAAATCAAACTTATTCTAACGCAGCCATCCAATGCTGTTTGATGATCAAAGCACTATTTCGTCTTTCTTTACGTATGGTCACAGGCTTTGTTCAATGTCTAATTAATCTGAGTGTTCTGGATTGGACTGCTCCAGATTACTCCACCCTTTACAGACGACAAAAGCATATTGATATTACGATTAGCTATCAAAAAAGCAGTGATGGACTGCATCTACTTGTAGACTCAACTGGTCTAAAGTTTTTAGGCGAAAGTGAATGGAAACGCAAGAAACATCAGCCTGAATATCGTCGGCAATGGTGTAAACTGCATATTGGTATAGATGCTAAAACCTTGCAAATACGAGCTGTGCAGCTCACAACAAATAATGTCAGTGACTCGCAAGCCTTGAGTGATCTGCTGAATCAAATCTCATCTGATGAACGCATTGATTCTGTCTATACCGATGGAGCATATGACACGAAATTGTGTAGACAAGTGATTTCAGATTGTCATGCACATGCCGTAATTCCACCCAGAAAAAATGCAAAGCCTTGGAAAGATAAGAAATTGGGGTCTTTAGAAAGAAATAAATTATTGAAAACAGTCAAACATCTAGGAAGAACGCTTTGGAAAAAGTGGTCTGGTTATCATCGGCGTAGTTTGGTCAAAACCAAGATGCATTGCATCAAATTATTGGGCGATAAACTCAGTGCAAGGAGTTTTGACAGTCAGGTCAATGAAATCCATGCACGTATAGCCGTGTTAAATAAGTTCACAGAATTAGGCCGCCCTCATACCCAAGTTGTCACTTAAATTTGAGCAACTTAAGAAAGCTCTATCTTTAAAATCTTTATGCAACAAAGCCCTTTTGCCATAATTTAGAGGGAATACAAGGAACTAAAACAATATAAAAAATGAGAAAAATAAAACTTAGGAGAGCGGATAAATAGATATTTTCAGTTTTTGCAAAGGGCAAATAATCAGGTAAAACCCAAGAGATTCATAGACTATAGCCATAAGCTGTCAGGCAGATATAAAAAATTTCTTGAATAGATAACCATTCTGGTTTCTGTTTAGCCATTAACCTTATCTTTCGTCACATATCAGGAAGTGAGGAAGTATCTGTACAGCGACAGATACTTCTTGGGTGAGTATTAATAATTAATGGTATAGCTCAGGCCAAAAGTACGACCCTCAGCAGGAATTGCTAATAGTGAATTAGCATTGGTTACTGCTGCTTGCTGTGCAAATACATTTTTATACTGCTTGTCCCAGACATTATAGACACCAAAATCGACACGGCCTTTCGCTACAGGGAAATGGGCCAAGACATCCATAGTGGTATAACCTTTAATCTCTGCCGCACTATTACCATCAGTTAAACCTGCGGCTTTTAATGCCTGGTCATCTTTGTAAGCTTCATCTGTGCCTTTAATGGCTTGCATTTGTGCACGTACGCCATAACCTTCTTCATTATTCCACTCAGCAAACAGAGTGCCTTTCACTGGGGAAACAGAAAAAGCATTCAGTTCATGCCAGTGATCAGCGGCATCTTTATACTGTCCGCGGGTATAACCCAAGGTGCCACCGACCTTGTAGTTTTCCATAAATGGGTAGCTTACAGTCGCTTCTGCCCCATAAATGCGTTGATCGGTATCCACCACATTTACTGAACGGTCTGCGTTGAACTGTACAACTTTATCAGAGGTGTTATAGAAACCCGTTAGACCAAAGTTTAAGCCGTCGTCCTGATTTAATCGCCAACCCAATTCATAGCTGTTGACCGTGATCGGTGCAATACCTGAAGTCGTTAAGGTATAGGCAGCTACATCACGCAGCACCCGTTGTACATCGGGATAACTATAACCTTGTGAGAAGTTGGCATAAACTTGCTGCGCGTCTGTTAAATCATAAACTGCACCTAAATTGAATAGGAACTTATCAGAATCGGTAGAGTCAGCCGCCATTAAAGTAATCGGATTACGTGCGGTTAAATAACTGTCAGTGTCTGCCTGAACATATTGATAACGCACACCGGCCTGAATATTTAAACGATCCGTAAGTGCATAATCCCCTTGTAAAAATGTTCCAATATTCTGGATTTCTGTGTCCGGTCCAGAACCTTGTTTTTCACCTGTAGGTGTATAGTCCAGACCATTATTACTTGGCGTATAAAAATCAGCCCACTGATGATCTTTTTCCCAATCATAATCCAGGCCATAAGTCAGCTTTAAATCTCGGTCTGCCACCTGCAGATCAGATTGAACGGTAGAGCGAATCCCTGCATAGTCTACATTGGACTGGCTTTGCTTCACATTCACGCCATCTTTTGAATAACCATAGGGTACAAAACGCGCTTTTTCATTCCGGTAATAGGCTTCAACATTCAAAATTTGCCCCAGGAAATCCTGGTTTTGATACTGAGTATTAAACGCATAGCGTTCTGTAAAGGGTTGTTTATCCAAGCTCCAGCCTTTAATGGCTTTATAAGAAGGCTGAGTCCCGGTTTGCAGATAAGAATAGTCCGGGCCATATTCGGTATCCTGTTCATCTTTATAATATTGTGTGCCAAAACTTAAGCTTTGCTTGTCGGTTAAATTAAAGTTTAAACGACCATTTACATCGATGGTATCGGTATCCATGGTGCTGCCCTGCCATGGGCTTAAGGAAATACGGTCGCCGTTACCATCAAACTGCGAACCACGGCTGGTATAATCTACACCTAAAAAACCATCCATTTTGTCATTATTAAATGAAGCAGTTTGCCCCACTTGATAAGCCAAACTATCCCCCCGGAAATTATCCGCCGATGTTAGGCCTAACTTGGTTTGAAAGCTGACCGGTTTCGATTTATCGGCACGCTTGGTAATGATATTAATAATACCGCCTGTTGCACCTGAACCATAAATACTGGTCGCACCCGAAACCACTTCAATGTGATCAATCATATTCGGGCTAATACTGTTGAGCTGACGCGCCACATCACGGGAACCCGTTTGCGACACACCGTCAATCAGCACCAGTACATTACGTCCACGCATGGTCTGACCATAATTACTGGTGGTTCCACTGCTTGGTGCCAATGAAGGTACAAGCTGCGCCAAAACATCTGCGACTTTTCGACCCGCTCCGGCCTGTTGAGCAATTTCTTCACCCTGAATGGTTTGCACAGTTCCCGCAACTTCAGCAATTGTTTTAGGTGTACGGGTTGCTGTTACCACAATAGGAGAAAGCTTCATTGTTTTCTCTGAACTTTCCAGCTGCTTTGATGCAGGAACAGACTCATCTGCATACAAATGTGAAGAAATAGCTACACTAAGAAAACACAGACTGAATTGAGTTAGTCGCATTTTTTATGCCTTTAGACGAACATGAATGTTGGTGCAAATAATAATCATTATTATTTTCATTGTAAAACTTTTGTTTAAGTATTTAATGATTTTTATGGTGATTGATGAATTGTTTAGATAAATAAGCTTGAGTTCTATCATTCGGATGTAGAAAAGCATGTTTAAAATGTCCTCAAGAAAAGGACATTAAAAAACGTGAATGAAGACTTACTTATTTGAATGGAGAGTATTTTCCACATTTTTGATAAAAATTTTCTCTAAAACAATGATATAAAATGGCTGTTTTTTCTGGCATCTGGATTTTTTGCTGTGCTTCAAATGCAATTTCTTCGGCCACATATTCATAAGATTTCACATTTTCATCCGGCTCTCCGACAATTTTTTCTGCGGGTGAATGTTCAAAAATGAAATAACACATCATGCGCATCACGGCTTTAAAATGCCCTTTTCCAACCACATATTTTTCACCCAGCAGAATATGCCAGCCTAAATCATTTTCTAATGCAGGATAATACAAAGATAAGCGATCCCGCTTGGCTTCATAAATCTCGAGATAGCCAACATCCTGCCCTGCGATCTGAATGATATACAGCCGTTGATGGTCATCTACCCGCATTTTTTCGAAATAGACAGCCAGTTCCGGTTCTGGCTTATTCAGTTGCCATTGTGGAATGACATGCGGCTCATGCATCCATTTATATAGCAATGGAAAGTCATCTGGAAAGCTTAGGGCACGCAGAGCATAGCTGATCCCATTTTCTCGATAATTAAAGTGATTCAGTAAACGGGAGGATAAGGTTTTCATTTGATTCTTTCTCTTTCTGAATCATCTGCGTAATTTAACAAGTGATAATAATTTTCAGGAGGATGCTGTTTAAAAAATTGATCCCGTTTTTGTTGTTCGACCAATTCCATATGTTGAAATTGCGCCACATATTTTTCTGCTATGTCTGGCTTTAAAATAAACACGCCATCTGCATCCCCGACCATAAGGTCTCCAGTGGAAATGACGGAATCAAAATAATGAATGTCCTGATCAAAATCGACCCAACTTTCCCCTTCGGCCCGGGTAGTTAAACAACTGACTGTCTGGGCAAAAACCGGCACCTTCATAGCGCGTAAGGCACCAATATCGGTAACTGCACCCAGCACCACAATTGCAGCCAGTTGATGGTAAATGGCGGCTCGATGGCGTTGTTCTCCCCAACAAGCGCGATCTCCGATTTTTCGTGCATCGATCACCAAGACATCGCCCGCCTGGCTGGCTAAAAGTGCCTCGCGAATCTGTTTAGCGTTAACAGAATTTAAAGTCACTGTTCTGACGGTACCGACGACATGCCGAACCGGATTTACAGCATGAATTCCGGGTAAATAACCGATATCCAAAACATGGCCAATGGTTGAACTGGCAATCGTGGAATAGGATTTTAATAAAGGATTTAATGGGTCTGACATGAACTTTGCTCTGTTTCTTGAGGCTTTTTTGCTAAAGGACAGCTGCCGCAATATTCACTTTCAGCCTCAGGAAGTTGAAAATAAAAACAGCATTTTTTACGCCGATAAGTTCCAGAACTAGCTTGGCGGCTGTGTTGCAAGAGTAAAAATGGATTGTGTTTTAAGCCAAAATGCTCGGCCGCCAAATCGACTAAAAATTGACGTTGCTTGTGAATCTTGCGGGTGTCGTTGGGATTTTTGCGCTGCATAAGGTCATAGAACTGTAAAATACGCAGTGCGGTATTTTCCCACAGCAAAAATCGTTGTACTTTTGCAACCTTACTGATCACCTCAAAAACCTGATTGAGATCATGAAAAATTCTTAAAATAAATACTTCATAATCAGAATCTTGAGTGCCTAATGCGGTTGCAGTTAAAAATGATGGTTTAAAATTTAAATGCCGGTCCCAATCCCAGGTCGGTGCCATTTTCACTGAAAGTGCAGACAATTCCCAAGATAAATGAACCTGTTCAGTGAGCAAGGCATATAAATACGGAAATAACAGTGGAACTGCCCAATATTTCATAAACATTGATCCTGAACAGGTCAAATTGACTGCCTGAATACGCGTCTGAAATTCGCTGAGCACTGCTGCACATTGCTTTGGCTCTAATAAATCTGCAAAGCTCAATGCATTTTGCCCATGTAAATTGATCTGAATATTAAGTTTTTCAGCCAAAATCAGTTTGACCTGGGACAATCCCAGAGCTTCCAATTGCAGTTCTGGTTCAACATTCACGACAGGGATATGGGAACGCACGTTTTAGAGACCTGCTTTATTCAATGTAGTCAAAAGTGCGGGACTTTTTGAAAATATTACAGGTTTTGCCTATACTGCTGGGCATACTCCCCACCCGATTCTTCTGCTCCAGCAAGGGGCGAATCAACTGCTTATACGGCCACTGTTCTTTTTCAAATAGAAGATGCTGCAACTTGGCTCGTGCCTGCTCCTCCAAAGGCACCTCATTTAAGACCAGTTGTAACTGCTGGGCCAAAACTTGCCAGAGCTGATGTTCATCTATCTGATAATATTCAGCAACCGATTCTAAAATACTGGCCAGATTGACTTGTATGCCCAGTGTTTGCAGATATAAAACCAAGTCCTCAATAGAATCGTGATACAGCGTGATTCTAAAATCATGCGGGCTTAAATAGGATGGGTCTTCCAGGCCGTGCTGTAACAGCCAGGGTAAATAGATCCGCACTGAATCATGATCACGCAGCATAAAGCCTGAAAATTGCCCTTGATTAAGCACGATACAGATATTTTGACCATGAATTTCGCCCATTAAACCCAGGCGGAATAAGCGTAAATTGACCTCAAAAAAATCCCGACACAAGGCTTTAAATACGTTAATTACATTGGCGTGGTTAGACTCAATCTTTTGGGCGTTGAGAATCAGCTCAAAGGGATAGATTTCTCCTTCAATGCAGTGCCCTAAACTGGCCATTGGCATAATCTGGTAAGGCTGTTGCAACAATTCGGCAGGAATACGGCGCCGTTGAGCCGCCAAATGCATCGGTCGCTGTTCAAATAAAGTAAGATTATCGGGAGTTAAATTTTCACTTTGATACGGTAAATACCCCCACCACTGATTTTCATCACATAACCACAAGCGTTTTTTCAGTACTTCATCTTTTTGTTTGGCGACTTGTAAAAGTTTCTGGTTTTTCTGCCCATTGATCATTTTCACAATCGGCAAAAACCGCAGTGAGCCCAAAGAGTTTACTGCCAATGGCAGTTTTAAACTGTCCTGTGTTTTTGATGCGGACAGCAAACTTCTTAAGGAAGAACTGGCATACATTTCACTGGACTGAAATTGCAAAGGAACAATAATTTGATCAGTAAGTTCTTGTTTAAATTGATCTGTCAGTACATGCTCAAACTGCCAAGCATGCATGGGTAAAACCAGATAGTCATCACTGATTCCTTTTTCACTTAGCTCCTGCTGTAACTGTAAATTTTCTCTGCTGCTTAAGAAAATTTTGGCCGGTTGATGGATTTTAAGTTGGCTTACATCCTGTCCAAAGACCAGTTTTTCTTTTTTGATTGCCACCCAATTCAAAGTGATGGGCTGTGAAAACTCAGGACTGAATCGCTGATATTCGTCATTCGAAAAGCCCTCTTTGAGCTTGGCGAGTGGATGATAAGGACGGTCTCGAAGAGCAGCATATTGTTCTAGCTGAATAAACAATTCAGCTGGTTGATCTAATAGCCATGTTTCGGGACGTATTTGATGATGGGCACTGAGTTGGCTTTGAATTAGGGCTGACGCCAACTCGGCTCTCAATCTGGCTAACTTCGCCGGCTCACAATCTGCAAAATATTCTAAGCGCTGCATGGCATCAAATAGTTCCAAGGCATTGCAGAGGCGAGATTGAAAATCTTGATCCGTCTGCACCGCTACCTGAAAACGGCGGGCCAAGGGCTGGATTTGCCAATCCTGTTTAATGGCTTTACGCACAGGCAGAAGGATAAATTCGGATAAATGCGAATTGAACAGCACAGCAAAATAACTTTGATTTTCATAGGCTTCAAACAATAAATCAAAACCCTGTCCGAAACGGGCTTTTAATCGGGTTTTAGCCTGTTGCCGAGTTAAAATGGCCTGCACAGGAATATAGCCTTCTACCAAAAAACTATTCACCAGATCCACCAGGACCATTTGCGTGCCCACAACAGGTGAAAACAACTTCATATTCATCTTATGCACTCCTAAACCGAAGGTTGGCGAAATGCATGCAATGGATTATTCACCAGACGAAGCTGTACTTCGCCATCGCCAAACAGACGTCTTTTTGTTAAGGATTCAATGCAGAACTGGGCTGCAAAGACATCAAATTTTTCATATCTGCTTTGATGTTCCGGATATTGCTGCTGGAAGTGATGAATAATCTCGGCCGCTTTTTGCCAGAATTTCTGCTCGGAAAATCCTGTTTTCTGTTGCAGGGTCATGGCAATATCGCTCAGCGCCACAAAAAACAGACACGCACAACTAAAATCTCGGACGGTATTTAAATCATCGGTCAAAATAAAGGACATGCGATTGGCTTTGGCATGCTCTGCCGGTAAGGCATGCAGGTCGGGATAGGCATCTGGATGGGTTAAATGCTCCGGATTAAAACGAACGCCGTCATGAAAATCTTTTAAAATAATCCGGGTTGGCCAGCCATTTTGGTGTACCAGAATGATATTTTGACCATGCGACTCCGAGCCAATCCCTTCAGCATGCAACAAGAACAGAATAGGCTGAATCACCACCGACAGGAATTTTTCTATCCATGCTTCAGTACCATGTTCATCTAGCCACGGCTGAATCAGGAGTTGCCCATCATTTTGGACATGACTGACACCATTCAGCGGAATGGCATCTTCCCCAGGCTTTAAATAGCGATGGATGCTGTCACGCCATAAACTTCCAATCTTGCCATAGGCTTGTCTAGCATGAGAAGCTGGAAGCTTGGTGAAATCGACAGCAGTCGCATGCACTTCTCTTAGAATGGCAAAATCTAAAGACCGGGCAATCTCGCTCTTTTCGATCAGGCTTTGTAACCAGTCGGTAATTAACGGACCATTCATGGCGGCATGCGAAGCCAGAATTCGCGAGCTTGAGGTATTGGTTAAGCTCATTGAAAGTTTGATATAAGGTTTTTCTGGATGCTGTAAGTTGGTTAAAGTTCTTAATGATTGCTGCGCAATATAGGAATCAGTGCCGCGGCCTAAATAGACAATTCTTTGCGTCGTTATTTCTTCAAAAAAAGTATGAACCAAGGTATTTTCCCATTGCCAGGGATGTACCGGCAGCCAGCTATATTCAGCTACATTTAAGCCACGCTCTGTCAAAACCTGATTGAATGTTTCTAGCTCACCTTCAGTCAGCTGCTGCTGTAAAAACTGATCTGCATCAATTGAATTAGAGGCATTTTCTGAAGTTATAGAATGATGCACGGCCAGCCACACCAGATGAATAGGCTGCGCATACTCCACGCCATATTTCAGATTGTCTTGCAGGCTAAAGCCGACGCGGGACTTATAACACGGGTGATAGGGATGCCCCGCCATCAAATAGGTTTCTAGAACATCATAGTTGTACTGAACGGCAGGAAGTGAAAACTCGTTGTGAGACTGCTGGGATTGCACATCATGGATAAAGGTCCGTTTTAATTCATCAATAAAATCTTCCACTTTTGCCGCATTCGGAATAGCCCGAACAATTTCATCAATCACCTGATTTAATTGGGCGATGCTTCTTTGCCCCATATGATCCTGGCGAATGATATCCTGTTCATCCATTCGCACTAAACAAAAACTCCAATAATGTTTACCTGCAGCAATATACTCAACTGCCTGCTGTTTCTGATCCCGGGCATTGATTACAAAGCAGCCATTTTCTATTTTTGTTGCAATAATTTCTTCATAAATCAGTGCCTGAAGTAACTGTTTAATGACCCGTTGCTCTACCTTTTGAATAGCCACCTGATCGGGTTGTTGCCAGGCCAAGGTTGTGGTGAAACTAAGCGGATTATTTTTTGCGAATGCTGGAGCTAAATGACCCATTATTTTTTCCTTAATCATTAATTTTAAACATGGAGTTTTAGGTGTGGAAATTTCCATGCATAAGGCAAGGCCAATAGCGTCATGCCGGCACAGAAGAAAAACAGCTCCCGAATTGCATGCAGTTGTGCAATCGGCAGTTCATGATTGGATAAAAAATGCTGTGTACGCATTTGTAGATAAAGTGCAGCCATCACCACGGCGACAGCCGAACAGAGACGTCGGAATAAGTTATTGACAGCAGCCCCTTGGGTGACCAGCTGCGGATTGTCTAAATGGTTCAGCCCGGCGGTGGTTGCAGGCATATAGGACAAGCCGAAACCCAGACCATGAATGATCATGCAAAGAATGAGTAAAATGACCGATAGACTGGCGGCCAAGCCCAGCCCGACAAAGGCGATTGCGGTCAGCAGCAGGCCGAAAGCAATAAGCTGTTTGGCACCGTGCTGATCTAAATATTTGCCCGCACGTTTACTGCATAAACTAGTGGTTAAAGCACTACTCATCAGTAATAAGCCAGTCCAAATTGGACTGAGCTGCAACGTATTTTGAACCAGCAAGGGAATCAACAACAAACTGATAAATAAGCCGACGGTATGCACAATCGAGATGATGAGGCTGTAATTAAACTCACGACTTTGAAATAAGGGCCAAGCAATAATGGTGCTGGTTTTTTTCCGGCTGAACCAAACAAAACCAAATCCGCTTAAACCACTTAAACCGAACAACCACCAAAATAAAAACTGGGAAAAATCTGCCAACTGTTTAATGCTGCTTAAACCCAGCAATAATGAAACGATTGAAACCGCCAGCAATGCAAAGCCGAACCAATCAAATTTCAAACTTTGAGTGACCGACTGCTTGGGCAAATACAGCCAGCCGATAACCAAGGCCAATAAAGCCAAGGGAACATTCAGCAGAAATAGAGCTTGCCAACTGAACCAAACCAGAATCAGTGCACCTAACATGGGACCACAGGCCAAAGTCAGCATGATCATTGCCCCCCATAGTCCGGTTGCAGCGCCCCGCTGCTGTTTCGGCGTGACTGAAAAAATAATGCCTAAGGACAAGGGAATCATCAGTCCGCTGGAAAAACCCTGTAATCCACGTATTGCCAAAACCGTCTCAAAGCCAGAAGTAAATACCGCGCAGATTGAACTCAGCATGAAAATGCTTAATGCCGATAAATACACGCGGCGTTGACCAAAGCGCTGGCTTAAAAAACCAGTTAACAGCAGGCTTAGACTCATGGTTAAAAGAAAAATCACCACGACCCAACTGACAGCGGCTTCTGCAATCTGAAAATCCTGCATCAGCTGGGGAATCGCCGGGTTAAAACTACTATTATTGAGACTCACCGTTCCTGTCCCCAACATCACAGACAGCATGATCCAGCGTTGGGACAAGACAGGATCCGAAACGGAACCAGAATCTGACTTCGATATTTCAGCCATTACTATCCCTCGTTTATTTCATCGAATATTGAGGGGATAAATCTGTCACTTTTTTTGAAATCGGCGATGAAATTGCCTCTGTCCGAAAATGACCTTTGGAGATAGCAGGCATAGAAAATGAAGCTTCAATTCCCTTACTCTGAAAATCCTGAAAACTTTGCCGGCCTTCGATTTCAAAATAAGGTTTACCTAAAATCTGGTTGGCAATTTTTGCAGAACGAAAAGCCCCTAAGCCCAAGTCAGGCGTACCTACGCCATGATGATGCAAATCCGTATTCTGGATATAGATTTCCCCATCCCCCTGATAATTGAGCTGATGATTTTCATTGATTTCCCACTGATGCTGTAGATTTAAACCAATCTTGGGATTGAGCTTCTTTAAAAAGTCTAAAGATGGATATTGATAGCCCGTTGCAGCAATGACCGTATTGGCCTGTATCTTTAAACTCTGCTGTTTCTGAGTCTGTAAAAATTTGAGCTGAATATTTTTACCATGGGTCATTACTGCATTTTCAAGATGATAATGCCCAGCCAGGGTGACATGCGTATCCACTGCTCCAATACTTCGGTGATAGAGCCGGTCATAGATATCACGAATGGTTTTGGCACTAATTCCTTTGTATAGGTTGGCTTGAGTCGCAGGCAAAGTCGTTTTTAAATCTTTGGGTAAATGATAAAAATAAGACATATAGTCCGGACTAAAACTTTCCAGACCAAGCGGCGTATTTTCCATGGGGAAAAAGCCCGCTGAACGGGTAAGCCAATATAAATGAAATTTTGCCTGTCCGGTTTCAGGCTGAATTTGCCTGTCAAATAAATCAATAAAGATTTCAGCAGCCGATTGACCCGAGCCAATCAGCACCACATTACCGGACAAATGTTCATCACACTGATGCAGATAATTTGAGGAGTGCATGCACTGTTTATTTTGTTCGGCAATCACTTCTAAGGGCTGGGGTAATTTGGGTGTCGTTCCTGTTCCTAATACCAGTTTCCGGGTTTGATGCACAGACAAACGCCCTTTTTGCTCGGTAATGACCTGAAAACCACCCAAAATTGGCGCAATATCGGTTACTCGGCTACCAAACTGCAAATGCTCTAATTGTTTAACCACCCATTGGCAATAATGATTGTATTCTTGACGTGGAATATATAAATTTTCCCGAAAATAAAACTTATACAAGCGTTGATGAGCTTTTAAATAATTTAAAAAACTATACGGACTAGTCGGCTCGACCATACTGACCAGATCTGCCATAAAGGGTACTTGCATCATGGCATTGGGTAACTGTATGCCAGCATGCCAGTCAAAATCCTGACGTTTATCAAAGAATTGATAGTTGAGTGAGGTCTGCTGATGAAGCAAGGCCGCCAGACTTAAATTAAAGGGTCCTAAGCCAACCCCAATAAAATCAAGCATATTCAGCCTCCACTACAGTTTGGGCAACATACAGTGGGTTTGTAAGATCGATATAAATGGATTGCTGAGAAATATGCGCCTGTAATTCATCTAACTCATACAAACGCGTCATTAAATTACCTTTATAGGGGAAAGTTTCCTGATATAAAACGGTTTTTAATAAATTACTTTCCGGGTATTTCTGATAAGCCTGCATCAAATAGGATTGCAGCATTTCAATCAGTTGTTGTTCTTCGACCACCCCTGTCATACCAATGGCATTGATCAGACCAAATAAAGTATTACCAATGAAGTAATAACGGAAACGCTCATCCACCAAGGCGATTGGACAGACAGCTTGACCATCTGTTGCCAGTGTCGGGAAACGTTCTAAAATTTCTCCGGCTAATTCTTCAATATAATAAAATCCCTGGTTATCTCTAAACCAGACATTTTTAGGCATTCCATCTTCAAGCTCAATTAAGGTATTTTGCTGATGAGCTTCAAACGCCATACCAAATTCATGGTACAGCTCCATCAGCGGTAAAATCGTCATCTCCAGGAAACGCTCAAACCACTGTAAAGCAATAGTGGATTGGCTTTGAGCGGTTTTTCGGGACAGATTCGCAAATATTTCACTAAAACGGTTTTTAGCTTCAAAAGGATGATCTTGGCACAATGAAGCAATACAGGTCACATCAGCGTTTTGCTGGAATGGGTTTTCACGCAAAATACAAATGGTCTCATCTAAAACCAGTCCATTGACTTTTAAAGCAATCCAGGCCGGATCACTGATGGTATTTAAACACGGATGGCGCTGCCTAAAATCGGCGAGACACTCATCATTCCACAATTCATAGCTCAATAGACCACGATGACATTCTTTATAAAGATTGACCCGAATCGAGTTGGTCACGGCAACGGTCATAGATGCTTTAAACATCCAAGGCGCCTGTTCACTATATAAAGTACGCACTGATGTGGTCGCTTTCATCGGCCAGCCCAAGGCACCAAAGTCAACCAGTTTTCCCTGATGTAACAGCTGTTGATACCAGTCTTTATCTTTTAAATAGCGGGCTTGCCATGGATGCAAGGGCAATAAAGCATAATCAGGATACTCAGCCATTTTGGCCTGATGATAAGTATTAAAGAATGGTTCTAAATCTTGTTTTAATTGATCTGGAATATGCAGCTTATGGGCATTGTTATGCACCACATGATCAGGATGGATATACAGAAAATGCATTTTAAAAGCATTTTGGGTTTCTGGAGAATACAGCTGCCAATCGTTCTCTACAAAACCCTGACGGCTTTTTGGCGATGGATGCATGCTATGCCCGAGAATCAGTGCTTGCTCACTTTGAATAAAGTTTTGCTTAGGCGTAATTACTGCATCAATTTGCTGTTCACGATAACTCAGAAATTGTTGCAAAGCCCGACGGCTTTGAATCCAGCATTCAAGCAAAGATGAGGTATCGAGTTGTTTTTCATTTTGTTGAGCAATTAAATTTTCCAGTAAATTTGCGGCTAAATTGACCGGACTCAGCTTAAGTATTTGCCCGTCCTGTTCTACCCACGGCAAAGCAGCAAAACGATGTCTGCCCACTTTGCTCACATAGGCAAGTGGCGCGTATAAAAACCCGGAAACCGTCTGCAAAGGAATACACAATACGGTACTCCCCTGACTCTGCTTTTGTAACAGTTGCGATTGTTCTGCGATAGGAATAAAACGACCATTGCCGGTTTCTTGTAGATATGCGTTGATTAAATGTTGTAAAGCAATCTTATCCGTGACTGATTTCATCTTCATCACTCTATTAAGTAAAAATAGTGTGATCAGTAAGATATACTCATTTGCAACAATTGCAAATGATAATTACTACCATTTACACCTTTATTAACAATACAACTGAAAGCTTTTGGATGATGGTGGCAATTGAACTCACCTAAAATCTCTAATGAAATCTATTCGTTAAAAAAATTAAAGCTCAAGATTTTCACCCAAATTTACCCCATCATCTTTTCAGGCAACAACTACTTCATTTTTATGAAAATGTTCAAAACATAAAATTAAAATCATATCGATTATTTAGGTGAAACGGGGATCACAAAAACATGTCTATACAGTCTTTATAATTCCATTCAGACTCATACAGATCTAAGTTATGCACTATTGCTTACAAATGATCAATTTCACGCCTTTATACGAGAACATCATTCGCTCTGGCTTCACATCTGCCTATTGGGGAGAAGAGCCGAAAAGTCTAGCAAAAGCACTGACTATTTTAAATAAGCATCGAATTGAAACAGAAGAAAGTATTATCTCTTCAAAGCTTCTAAATAGACTGAATAACTTATCATTGACTGACAAAGATATTGATTTCGTATTCCAAGAATATAAGTATTCGACCTATTCATATGCTTGACTATATCTATCCTTTCAAAAAAGAAATTACCCAAAGATCAAGTCTAAAACGTTATTATCCACTAGAACTTCCCTACTCCGTTATCGATGACAGAATTTTCGACCTATCCTTGTTATTCAAGCAAGATCCTGACCCCGCCTTAACAAAAGCATATAAACGACTTGAATACATTTTCCGAACACATACAGGTATTAAGGAGCATAGTACAAAGCTATTTGCACAAGTCTTTCAAGGTGAAAATGCTATTCTAACTTGGGACGTACCAGACAGTTGGACTACTCCCAGTATCCTAGACATGAGAAAGCCTCATTTTGAAGCTGCCTCAAAGGCTTCTGGACTCATCCCATCAAGATGAGAATGGCGTCTAATTCGATTGTAAAACATCTCGATATAATCAAACACATCTGCACGAGCCATTTCTCGTGTTTTATAGATCCTCTTTTTAATTCTTTCCTTCTTTAAGCTGCTAAAAAAGGATTCAGCAACAGCATTATCCCATGAGCAGTATACTGCGCAAGGCCGCGACGGCTCATGCTGGGTATTAAGTTATGCTTCTGACAGAATTTCTGCCAGTCTCCGCTGCTGTATTGTGAGCCTTGGTCTGAATGTATGATCACAGGCTCATTGGGTCTGCGTCGCCATACCGCCATAAGAAGTGCATCCAAAACGATATCCTTGGCAAGCGTAGGTTTCATTGACCAACCGATGACTTTTCTCGAATATAAATCAAGAACCACAGCCAGATATAACCAGCCTTGCCATGTGCGAATGTAAGTAATATCAGTCACCCAAGAGGTGTCTGGAGTGTTTACGACAAACTCTCGATTTAAATGGTTGGGTGGCACAATCTGAGGACGGCCTCGACCATAGCTTTTATGTTTCTTATACCCTCGTACAGCTGTAATACCATTGTTTTTCATGATCTTCAGTACACGATTAGGACCACAGCCTTCACCTAATTCTTTAAGGTCTAAAGTAATTCGTCGGTAACCATAGATACCATAGCTAGCATCATAAGAAGAACGGATGAGCTGTAATAAGCGTTTGTCTTCAAGGGTTCTACTTGATTCAGGTTCATGTAGCCAAGCGTAATAGCCAGCGCGAGCGATCTTTAATACCCGACACATCGTTTTAATCTTAAATTGATGGCTGTATTCAAGGATGAATTGATACTTCACTCGGGCAGGCTTGCAAAGTACCTTGCGGCCTTTTTTAAGATATCTCGTTCCTCTTCAGTCTGTTTAAGCTGACTTTTAAGGCGTAGGATTTCTTTCTTTGCTTCAAGCAGTTCATGTTCATCATGATTGTTGTGTAATGGATGTACAGCTTTAAGCCATTTATAAATACTGTGTTGTGATACACCTAAACGTTCTGCCACATCACTGACAGAATATCCTCGTTCAGTAATCAATTTTACAGCTTCATCTTTAAATTCTGGGGTATAACGTTGTCCACTCATAATGTTTTCTCCTATGCAAAAAGAATAGACCATATTTGTCTAGGAGAGTGGTGGCAGTCCATTTTTGAGATTTTGTCGTCCAGCAACTAAGTTTCCTTTTATTTCATCAATCTCAATACAATACTTCCCTCTTTCCAACTGCCGAACAATAAAAGGGGCATAAATGACTGATGAAATCTTATCAAAGTTCAAGTTTCCCACGTTTAATTTGTTTTTTATTTTTTTAATTTCAGGTCCAGAGAGTCTACCATCGACGACTCTTTGCAGTAAATTTGGATACCGTTGCAGAGCAGCATAATAACTATCCGTGAATAGTATTTTTTTATCTTCAGGAGATATGGGTTTTAGCACCTGCATATTTTTTCCCCATCAATCCGATTTTTTAATATTTAAAAAATACTCTTGATTTCGGCTTCTGGGTTTTTCAGGAATTGTCATAAGGATAAATTCATACCCTATGGCTGGGTTAAGATATTTACTTGAGAAATTTGGTCGGCTGCTTAATCCCATTCGTTCTTGTAATTCTGAAACCTTATATGTTTTTTCTGGCATCATACATGAAACCAAACGCTTGATATTATCTTGCGTTTTTTGTTCCGCTATATCTTTTTTTCATGTTCCTGAACATTCTTATCTTGCATACTGCTTGACTTGAGATGTGGGTTTTCTATATCACTCACTACATTGCTACATAATATTTTATTGCTTTCTATAACTTGTTCTGTACGCTTAACATGATCGATTCGGACAGAACTTATCTTGTTCTGTGAATAGGCCTCTTGGCGCTCCAAAATCTGCGTCAACATTTTGAAGATAAGATGTATATTATCCTGTACAAATTTATTTGGATCATTAGATTCCAAGGCTTGAAAACAATGATGAATATATTCAATTTCTGTTATATGTAAATCATTAAGCCTAAAGATCAGATCAAAACTTGCTCTCCAATCAAAAAGCATAATAAATTGCCAAATAAAAGCCATTAATTGATTGATCTTTACATCATGAAATATTGGATGTTTGAGAACAATCCATTGAAATAGGCTGCAACGAATCAACGGATGATAATCGCTGTTATCTAACAATTGAAAAACAGCACTAAAATCAGGTGGGCTATTCTTCATTTTAGCCATTTGAGAAAGACCCCGATGTTCAACTTGATAAGGAACATCAACTCGCTTAAAACGAAGCCCATCACGATTAGCTAAAATTTTTGCAGCTTCTAAAAAGTCATCAAAATTTGTAGGTTGCCAATTGCTCATTTTTTGAAGAAATACGGCTACATTTTTATTTGAAACTCTAACACCAAACTTAAAGAACAATTCTTTTAGATTTTGAGTTGAGGATTTAATTGAAGTGACTTGTTGATGGCTATGGCCATTAACATCATCTAGAGACAAATGCCCTAATATCTCAGAAATTTGCGAAATGTCATTAATGAGTTGATGGCTGGCACCAACCTTATAGCCCTTATGTTTTAACATCGTCCAGAAAACCAATTAGTTTTGTTTTAATTTAAACTTTCATTTCTGATTATAAAGGAAAATTAATCAACAATATGACTTCGAATTTTTTGAATAAATTTAAACCCAACATCCCCATAATCCTAAGGTGTCTTATAAAATTCTATTTGATCAGAATCAATCCGATTTTTTATGAGGGGTAGGTTGTGGGGTAAAACCACAGGTAAGAAAAAAGCCCTTGTAAATACAAGGGCTTTTTTCAATATTTGGCGGAAGCGGTGAGATTCGAACTCACGGAGGACTCGCGCCCTCGTCGGTTTTCAAGACCGGTGCATTAAACCGCTCTGCCACGCTTCCATGGCCGCTATCATATAAATAAATTTATATTTAGGCAAATGCTTTTCTCTATTTTTCTTCCGAATGATCAAAATAAAAACAAACTTCGATATTTAAACGGATTTTTGTTCTGTTTCATAGCGAATTGCATTGATATACCATAATTTTTTACCCGAAGGCGTCTGCACTTCGACCTCATCATCCACCTGTTTCGCCAAAAGCGCCCTCGCCATAGGTGAATCTATGGAAATATGCTGCGGATGATGATCATAAATTTCATCGACGCCAACAATCCGCAATGTCTTGCATTCGCCTTCATCATTTTCAATATCCACCCATGCGCCAAAATAGACTTTGCCCGCCTGTTCAGGTGAATAATCAATAATCCGGAGCTCCTCCAAACGCTTTCCCAAATACCGCACGCGCCGGTCTATTTTACGCAGCAGCTGCTTGTTGTATTGATAATCGGCATTTTCTGAGCGGTCGCCAAGACTCGCCGCCCAGTTTACTTTTTTGGTGATTTCAGGGCGCTCTTCATGCCATAAATGCTGCAGTTCAGCGACCAATAAATCATGACCGCCGCGGGTAATTAAATTCGATTTCATGCTGATTTTCAGGCTGTATCAATGACGTTTTGCTTACAATAAAAGCCTATTTTATCCCCTATTTCTACACAGACAAAGTATATAAAATTTATTAACGAATAAAATCAGCTACTTATGTTACATATTTTAATATTTTTCCGTACAAAATTTGACAAGCCTTTTTTTCATCTTTATTATTCGCACATCTTGCAAACTTGGTTAATTTTTAAACAATACAGTTTTTTCCTGTATCCATCCCAATTCAACACTAGTCATTTTGAATGACGTCATGACTGCCCAACCCCTTATCGCATTTAGCTGACTTGTAAAGTTTTGAGGCTTTTCGCCTTGGCTTTTAGGGCATAAATACCTGTAGCGGAGACAACATGCACAGTAGTTCAACTTCTGGGTCGAGGCTTTGCCTTAACTCTTTAAAATCTCTCCCAATGAAAAGCCTTGCGTTTGGTACTTTACTTCTCCCATTCCATAGTATTAATGCAAGCAAAACGGCATATCAATTTGATAATGTCGTCAACAGCAACACTCTGGTGGTTGTCTCCGTGGCCAATCCCACGACTGTATTTACAGACAGCGATCATTTGCATGGTTTCGGCTACGACTTAGTCCGCAATTATGCAGACAGTTTAAATGTGAAGCTTGAGTTTAAAACCGTGGATGACAATGCCACTGCGCTCAAATGGGTTAAACAAGGCAAAGCCAGCTTTGCCATGACAACGGCCAGCATTCAAAGTATTGAAGCAAAGAAATTGACTTCTTTTTCAGCCTCATGCGGTGAAACGGTTTCATTGACTAAAAATGGCTTAAGCGCTCAGCTGAACTGGGTATTTAAAGCCGCAGATGATCCGCTGAGTGAAACGGCCAATGGCTTTGTCTGCCGTTCCAAACAGAATGGCACGCTGCAGCAGCTGGCGTCATTTTATAATCAGAATGTCATTAAGCAGGAATCGTGGGATACCATCCAGCGCGATTTAAACAGCCGCATGCCGATTTATAAAGCCAGCTTCCAGCGCACAGCAGAGCTTTATGATATCGATTGGCATTTGCTGGCCGCGATCGGCTATCAGGAATCGTATCTAAAGCCGAATTCGGTCTCTCCGACAGGAGTCCGCGGTTTAATGATGCTGACCAACAGCACCGCGAAAGCGATGGGTGTCAGCAACCGCACCGATCCGGCGCAGAGCATTCAAGGCGGCGCAAAGTATTATGATTTAATGCTGGATCAATTTGCCGATGTACCCTATCCGGACCGCAACTGGTTTGCTTTGGTCGCTTACAATATGGGGCCTGGCGCAGTATCGCAGCTGCAAAAACGCATCAAGGCGCAGGGAAAAAACCCAAATCAATGGGTTCATCTATATGCCTATTTAGACCGCAATAAAGCCAGCAATGGCCGTTACCGCCAAGCCGTACAATATGTGACGCGCATCCGCGCCTATTTGGAACATATTAAAACGACACCGCAGCTGGTGAATATCTAATCTTGAAGTGCAGATATCCTGCTGAATGCAAAAAAAAAGCTTACCGCACGGTAAGCTTTTTTTTATGAAAATAGATTAAGCAGTTTGCTCAAGCACTTTCTTGAATAAATCTTTTTGCTCTTGGCTTGGCTTCGCTGTTTGCAATGCCATCAATTGCGACATATCGCCTTGAACTTTAATTTTGCCGGTCATGAACGCTTGCATTGCTGCAGCCATATCAAACTCAAGGAACACTTTGCGTAAAGTTTCCGCATCCATATTCAGCGTAGTTTTTGCATTGCCGGAAAGACCTTTTTTAATTGCGCCGCCATCCAGTGACAATTCAGTATTGCCTGAAGCATCTGCAACAACCAGGTTGATGGCCAAATTTGCCAATGCAGGCGGCAAATTCAGGTTGCCAGCTTGGGCAGTAAGAGTTTCGACAGTTGAAAACCAATCATCAGTTAAAAAAGCAGGCATGATGTTTCCTCAATTTATTTGTTCATTGTGTGAAGCCTATCCAGGCCGCATCTTTGAAGCTATTTTGCTTGAAGCCTGTTATAGCATGTAATTTTCAAATATGCCTAAAGTTTTTTGTACGCGGCGTTCAGTTTTCATATTTCCTCTGCATTATTCCTAATGCTATGCATTAGGAATAAAAAGTCAAAAGCATAAAAAAAGCACCTTTATAATAAAGATGCTTTTTGATGCTGCGGGATCAATGCCTTAATCAGCCGCAAAGCCTAAATTCACCATATTGATGCGCTTGCTTTCGCCTGCTTCATCTTCAGTTGAACAGCTTTCTTTAAAATCAAATTCACGTTCGCTGTCCAAAGCTTCAAAATCAAACAGCTCGCGGTCAGCCAATTGCGACGGTGAAACATTTTGCAGCGCGCCGAAAATGCTGTGCAGGCGTTTCGGATAATCTTTATCCCATTGGCGCAGCATGTCGTTCAGCATGGCGCGCTGCAGATTTTCCTGCGAACCGCACAGGTTGCACGGAATAATCGGGAATTTGCGCATTTCTGCGTATTTAATGATGTCTTTTTCTTCAACATAGGCCAAAGGGCGAATCAGAATATTCTTTTTATCCGAAGATAGCAGCTTAGGCGGCATCGCCTTCAGGCTGCCGCCATGGAATAAGTTCAGGAAGAAGGTCGCCAAGATATCATCGCGGTGATGGCCAAGCGCCACCTTGGTTGCGCCAATTTCCTGCGCAAAGCCATACAAAGAACCGCGGCGTAAGCGTGAACATACGGCGCAGTAAGTTTTGCCTTCCGGCGTCAGCTTTTTGGTAATGCTGTAGGTATCTTTTTCTAAGATGTAATACGGAATGTTATTTTCTTCTAAATAACGCGGCAGCACATCTTCCGGGAAACCCGGCTGCTTTTGGTCCAAGTTCACAGCAACGACATCAAAATTGATCGGCGCAATGCGTTTGAACTGCAGCATGATATCCAGCAAGGTATAGCTGTCCTTCCCGCCCGATACACACACCATCACTTTGTCGCCTTCCTCGATCATTTTAAAATCGCGGATAGCATGACCGACCTGGCGGCGCAGCTTTTTCAGCAGACGATAATACGCAGAGCTGGTTGGCAGTTCTGGTTTGAAATTAAATCCTTGATCGGACTCAACTGGCGAGAACATAGACGAGTTAAACCTTAAAAAAAATACCGCGCAATTTTATCCGATTCGCGGCCGTCACGCACCTAAAGAATGTAATTTCTGAAAAATGGCAAAAGCATGTCATCTTTAGGTCATGCTGCTTATGATAATTTTGAACGTTTCAGTTCATTTTTCAGCCAAGATGCTTATCTTTTGGACTTTTCCACAGTTGTCCACAAATCCTGTGGATAACTTTGTGGATTTAAAACCGCTTGACAGGTTGTCATGCCCTGACTTTAAGGCTTTTATTTAAATTGATCATTTTTTGATCAATTTAAAACATGTTTAAAAACAATTGTTTAATACTGTCAAGTTATGCTGGATAAAAAAAATTAAATTTTTTTTGATTATTGAATCATCAAAAATGACTTGCTTTTTACAAACACGCCGAGAAATAAATCAATCATCGCTTTTAAATCAGTTTTTTTTTGCTAAACTCTGAATAACTGTTGGGGACAAAATTTACTTATTACTACAATGAACAATAAATTTGGGATATTTGCATTCTATATATGGAGCGCTGCGTCGATCAGTTTAGGCGCGGCGGCATCGCATGCGGGGCAAATTTATATCTACAAAGACAATAAAGGCAGTACGCTGCTGACCAACCGTAAAAGTTCGGACCGCTCGCTGACCAAAGTGAAAGCCACCTATTATCCAGACAGCAATATTCACAGCTACAGCAACTGGGGCGCCAGCGAGTCATCTGTGCTGCCCAGCTACAGCAGCAATAAGAATGCCTTTGACCACATTATTAAGCAGGCTTCCCAGCAGCATGGCGTAGCGGAAGGCCTGATCAAAGCGGTGATGCACACCGAATCCGGCTTTAATGTGAAAGCGCGTTCACCTGTCGGCGCACAAGGCCTCATGCAGCTGATGCCGGCGACTGCCCGCCGCTTCAATGTGTCCAATGCCTATGACCCCTATCAGAACATTATGGCTGGCGCCCGCTATCTAGCTTGGCTGAACAAGCGCTTTAACGGCAATACCGCGATGGTGCTTGCCGGCTATAATGCCGGTGAAGGCAATGTGCAGAAATACGGCGGCGTGCCGCCTTTTCGTGAAACGCAGGATTATGTCCGCCGCGTCACCAGCCGCTACAATAACTTATATTCAAATGGCGCAGGCATAGCCAGCGATATACCGGCTTCTTCATCTCAGGGCCGGATTATTGCCAGTTCGGACAACGATGAGCAGTCAGCCCCATCAACAGAGCTGAAAGCCTCCAAATATCAGCGCCATGTAATTCAAACCGCTGACGGCAGCTTTACTGATGCGCCAGGCTCCTATGCCACGGCAAACGCATCAGCTTCAGCGCGCATTTATTTTAAAGAATAAGACTCCGTCATTTTTTCTGTTCGATTTGCGATTTTTTTCTTGAAATATGCAGACTTTCACCTCATATTCAATTCAATGATTTTTATTAGCAAATCAGATTATTTTTATTTTATAAGAGGATTTTCCCAATGATGCGGATTGGTTTGTTTTTGCTGACCAACCTCGCGGTACTGGTTGTAGCTGGCATTATTTTGTCACTCTTCGGTGTCGGCAGTTACCATGGCGCCGGTGGCCTAAACATTGGCAACTTGCTGGTAATCTGTTTTGTCTTCGGTATGGTGGGTTCGTTGATTTCCCTATTCATGTCTAAATGGATGGCAAAAAAAACCACGGGTACCGAGCTGATTGACCCGAATGCTCCCCGTAACCAAGCCGAAGCCTGGTTATTGCAGGAAGTTGCTCAACTCTCTCAACGCGCTGGCATTCAGATGCCTGAAGTCGGTATTTTCCCATCGTATCAATCCAATGCTTTTGCAACTGGCTGGAACAAAAACGACGCATTGGTTTCTGTGTCCACCGGCTTGCTGGAACGCATGAATAAAGACGAATTGCGCGCCGTGCTTGCGCACGAAATCGGCCACGTAGCCAATGGCGACATGGTGACGCTTGCCTTGATTCAAGGTGTCGTCAACGCATTTGTCATGTTCTTTGCGCGTATTGTCGGTGACTTCATTGACCGCAACGTCTTTGGCCGTGAAGAAGGCGAAGCGCCGGGCATTGCCTATTTCATTACCACCATCGTGCTGGACATTGTTTTCGGCATCTTGGCTTCGGCAATCGTGATGTGGTTCTCCCGTCACCGCGAATACCGTGCAGACGAAGCAGGCGCACGCCTTGCGGGCAAACAGGCGATGATTTCAGCATTGCTCCGCTTGCAGGCAGAATCTGAAATGCCGGATCAAATGCCGAAAGAAATGAAAGCCTTTGCCATTGCGGAAGGCAAGGAACAAGGCTTCAGTTTAGCGGCTTTATTCCAAACTCACCCAACGATTGAACAGCGTGTCGCAGCTTTACAGCAATTAAATTGTCCATAAGCCCGAACCGCTCTTCTTTTCAAAAAAAGCCTCTAATGAGAGGCTTTTTTTATCTGTACAGATTGATCTCAACCCTGCTGATGCGCCTATACGGATCTTCTCCCTCAATCCTGCAGACCCGTCATTCGGGAGGCAAGCCAGTTCAGCTCATTCATTCCAGATCAATACTGATAATAACGCTCCAGTTCAGCCACCCGAATGCAGGCAGCGTTTAGGCTCAAGCGCATGATCATCCATTCAGCAGACTGATGCACTAAGCTGAAATCCAGCTGCGGATACAATTGCGCTGTCTATTCAAAATCAATGGCGGCACATTGGCCATAATGCGCCCATCAAATTCCATGGTTTTAGCCAGCAGCCATGGACTGATACCACTGCCACAGCCAAACGCCGCCCATCCACATGGCCATCACAAAAAGCGCGATAAACAGCAGACCCAGCAAATCAGGCAAATGCAGCCAAATCCAGGCCACGACAGGATTGCGCCAAAATGCAGATTGCTGCTGCTTCTTTTCCAAACGCTCATGCAGAAAAGGGTGCATGACATGCGATTCACTGCGGATGTCATATTCAGTACGGATATGCTCATGCACCACATCCAGCGCTTTGCGGCTGGGCCGGATAAAAATATCAAACACCGTGCCTACAATCGGGATAAATCCGACCACAGCATCCACCATGGCCATTCTCAGCACCGGACTGAGCTTTTCCTGCGGCACGCCGATCTGCTTGGCTTTATAAATGGCATAGCAGGTCAGCACAAAACCCGCGGCATCGCCTGCAATCGGAATCGTGCTTAAAGCGGCATCCGCCCCCACCCCTTGCTTGGTAAAGGGAATGCGCACGACTGAATCCATCATATTGGCAAATTTGGCCAAGTCCCGCTCTAAACGGATAACGTCCTGCTGCGATAATTTTTTTTCTTGGGTCATAAGCGCCATAATGGATCCAAAGCCTTTTCATTGATTCAAGATAATGTATTTTCGGCCATCGCAGTATAGTCATTTCATTAACCGCTGAGTGATGCCGCTCTTCTTAATGCCTGAAGAATGCGCTGCGGACCGCGATATGGCCAGCATATGCCAGCGGCCGGCATAATTTGAAGAATGGCCTTTCAGCTTAAAACAGCAATTGCGAGGCAATGAAGAGATAAACCAATACGCCGGTAGCATCACAAATTGAGGTGACCAATGGCGCAGATGCGCTGGCTGGATCCAGACCAAAACGGTTCAGGATAAAAGGCAAGCTCATGCCGATTAAGCAGCCCATCATCACAATGCTGAGCATGCTCAGCGCCAGAACCAAAGCCACCGACTCATCACCGCGGTAATAGCCCAAAGCGGAAACAGCCAGCGCCATTGTGCCGCCCAGACACAGCGCAACCAGGCTCTCGCGGCCAAGCAGCGTAAACCAGTCCTTAAAATGCACATCACCTGTCGCTAAAGCCCGCACCATCAGCGTCGCGGATTGCGAACCGGCGTTGCCGCCGCTGCCCACCAGCAAAGGAAGAAAAAACACCAGTACAATATTGGCCGCAATGATCTCTTCAAAATGCGCAATGCCCAGCCCTGACAGCAAACTGCCGAAAACCAGAAACACCAGCCAGTACACCCGGCGCTGATACAGTTTAAAAATAGGTGCTGTCTTTAAGCTCAGCTTGCTGTCTGCATTGACCGCCCCTGCTTTCAGGAAGTCTTCCGTCGCTTCTTCCCGGGCGACATCCATCGCATCATCATAAGTCACAATTCCGACCATGATCCCTTGCCGGTCAATAATCGGCAAAGCCAGCAAGTCATAGCGGGCAATGGTTTTCGCCACTTCATCCTGATCGGTATCGACAAAGGCCGAAACGATATTCGTCACCATCAAATCCGCAATATTCTGTTCTTCTTTTGCCAATACCAGCTGCTTCAAGGAAATCACGCCCAATAATTTACGCGCTTCATCCAATACATAAGCGAAATATATGGTTTCCGTATCCGGCGCTTCCAGACGCAGCATGGTCATTGCGTCTTTGACCGATAATTCGGGCCTTAAGGTCGCATATTCCGAACTCATAATCGCGCCGGCAGTGCCCTCAACATAAGAAGACAATTGGCGGATATCTTCCCGCTCGGCCTGCGCCAAAGCCGGAAGCAAAGCATTCTGCTGCTCCTGATTGAGGCTTTTAAACAAATCGGCACGCTTGTCTGAAGACATTTCCCCGACAATTTCCGCAAGGGTATGCCGCGGCAGCCGATTGGCAAATTTCATCTGCACATCAGGTGATAAATAGGAAAACACATAGCCGCGCTCAGGCAAATGCTGCAATAGAATTTGACTGTTTTCTAAAGGCAGCTGGCTGAGGACATCGGCCAAATCGGCCGCGCGGAATGTTTGGACTGAATCCAATGCCAGCTGAATATTTTGATGGCGCAGCGCATCATCTAAGAGATATAAAAAATTATTAAAGCCCATTGAAGCTCCCCTGTTCTATGACCGTGCACAGCAGCAAGGGATGGACGCGCTCTTTTATTTTATCGAGCGCACAGCACCTTCATCCTGCGCAAGATGAATATCACAATTTAAAAATACGAATGAATGGCAACTCTGACTGTCCATTTAGGGAATCAATCCTCATTAAACCGCGCATGCGGCGCGCAGATAGTACAAATATTCTGCACCAAGCTCAACACTTAGTGCAAATTTTTAACAAATCAAATACTTAGTTATGATTTTTGCTTCGTCTTGAAAATACTGCGAATTAAAACATACATGAATGGAATAAAGACCAGCACCAGCACTGTGCCAAAAATGACGCCGCCTAAAACGCTGACGCCAATTTCCTGACGGCTGGCGGCCCCGGCGCCGAAGGCGATCACTAAAGGAATCACGCCTGCGCCAAAAGCCAGCGAAGTCATGAGAATCGGCCGCAAACGCAGCGCGGCGCCTTCCAAAGCCGACTCAACAACGCCTTTGCCTTTGGCCTGCGCAAGCGATGCAAATTCCACAATCAGAATCGCATTCTTGCAGGACAGTCCAATGGTGGTCAGCAAGGCAATCTGGAAATAAATATCGTTTGGAAATCCGGCCCAATAGCTGAAGATGATATTGCCGCCGATGCCCAGCGGTATCGCGCTCATCACCGCTGTCGGAATGCTCCAGCTTTCATACAGCGCCGCTAAGCACAAAAAGATAAAGCCTATCGACACCAGATAAAGCCAAATGGCCTGATTGCTGGATTTTTGCTCTTCATAAGACAGGCCGCTCCACGCCACATCGATGCCGGATTCCTGATCCACCAAGTTCAGCACATCCTTCATGGCCTGTCCTGAACTGACATTCTTCGCGCTATCCGCTTCCATTTGCAGCGCGGTATAGCCCATAAAGCGGTTGACCACTTCCGGCCCGCCCGTCCAATCAACCGTAGAAAACTGATTAAATGGAATCATCTGATTCTGGTCATTGCGCACATGCCAATACTGCAAGTCTTCAGGCTTTGAGCGGAACTGCGCATCGCCCTGCATCATGACCCGCTTGATTCGGCCGCGGTCGATAAAATCATTGATATAGCTGCCGCCCCAGGCTGCAGACAGCGTGCTGTTCACCGCCGATGGGCTTAAACCGGCAGCCATCGCCATTTTTTGATTGATATTGACTTTCAATTCGGCTTTATCTGGATTGGACTTTTTATCAAGATTTTCAAAACTGCGGTACTGATCCGAATGCGCTTTCAAAGCCGTGAATTTATCTTCTAAATATTCACGGCCTTTGCCGTCGATATCGCGGATCCAGAACTCTAATCCATCGGTTTGACCCAGCCCGCTGACCGACGACGGCATATTCACATTAATCTGCGCATTTGGATTCTGCTTGAAATAACGCATAGCGCGCTCGCGGATCGCCTGCGCGGAATTGCCTTTGCCCGTGCGTTCATCCCAATGCTTCAGAGCAATGAAGCCTTGCCCCAAGTTCTGCCCTGTACCGGAAAAGTTGCGGCCATAGCGGATCATCACCAAATTCACATTGTCTTTTTCATGCGCCAGAAAATACTGCCGGATGGACTCGCCGACCTCCTTGCTTTTAGACATGGGCGCGCCATCCTGCAGTTTAAACTGCACTGACAATATGCCTTGGTCTTCACTCGGAATAAAGCTGGTGGGCAGCGCCCGGTAAAACAATCCAAAAACCGTGATCAGCGCGGCAAACAGCATCAGGCACACCACTTTATTTTGAATGGTCAATTGCGATATTTTTAAATAGCGGCGCTTTAAAGCCTCTAATTTGCCATTAAACCATTGCGCCCAGCGGGCAGGCTCGGGATTCGGTTGTAAAATAATTGCACACAATGCCGGCGTTAAAACCAGCGCCACCATCAGCGACAGCGCCATCGCCGCCACTAAAGTAATGGAAAACTGCCGGTAGATCACACCGGTTGAACCGCCAAAAAATGCCATTGGAATAAATACAGCGGTCAGCACCAATGTAATGCCGATCAAGGCGCTGCTGATTTCATGCATGGACTCAATGGATGCCTGCTTTGCCGTAAGCTGCTGTTCATGCATCAGCCGCTCTACATTTTCCACCACCACAATGGCATCGTCCACCAAAAGGCCAATCGCCAAGACCAGCGCAAACAGCGTCAACGTATTGATGGTCATGCCGGCGGCATACAAAATGGCCAGCGTGCCTAAAATCACCACAGGCACCGTAATGGCAGGGATCAGCGTTGCGCGCCAGTTCTGCAAGAACAGGAACATCACCACCACGACAAGAGCAACCGCTTCAAACAGGGTTTTCACCACTTCATTGATCGATTCCTGCACAAAAGGCGTATTGTCGCGCGGATAAACAATCTTATAGCCTTCCGGCAGCTGGGCAGATAAATGTTCAACTTCCTGCTGAATTAAAGCCGATGTCGCCAGCGCATTGGCGCCTGAAGCCAATGAAATGCCCATCCCTGCAGAAGGATAGCCATTAATTGTGTTGAAGGACTGATAATTCTCGGCCCCCAACTCAACACGGGCCACATCTTTTAAATAGACAAAACTGCCATCGTGGGCAGATTTAACGATGATATTTTCAAATTCCTCCGGGGTTTTCAGCCGCGAACCTGAAGTCACTTTGGCATTCAGATATTGATCCTGCGCCACAGGCAGATCACCGACTGCCCCGGCTGCGACTTGCGTATTCTGCGATTCCACTGCGTTGCGGATATCGCTTGGCATTAATCCATACTGCTTCAGCAGCAGCGGATTCAACCAAATCCGCATCGCATATTGCGAGCCAAACACATCCACTTCGCCAATGCCATCAATTCGGGCAATATCCTGCTCCAAATGCGTCATCATATAGTCGCTCAGTTCAATGTTTGAACTTTTTCCAGCCGAATCATACAGTCCAATCACCATATGGGTATCGCCCAGCGATTTATAGACATTGACACCCTGACGCTGCACATCGTCCGGCAAACGATTCACCACGCCATTGATGGCATTTTGCACCTGCACTTGCGCCGTGTCCGGGTCCGTGCCATTTTCAAAACTGATGCTGATGCGGCTGCGGCCAGATGAATCGCTGCTGGAACTGAAATACAGCAAGTGATCAATCCCCTTAATCTGCTGTTCCAGCACCTGCGTGACACTTTCTTCCACCGTTTCTGCCGAGGCGCCGGTATAGGTCGCGCTGACATTAATTTTAGGCGGGGCGATATCGGGATAACGCTCCACCGGCAAATTTAAAACGGCAAACAGGCCTACCGCCATGACAATAATGGCCAGTACGCCTGCAAAAATAGGTCGATGGATAAAGAACTTAGACAGCATCAGGCTGATTCACTCATCATAGGGCTTGTTATTTAGAGGACTGAAGACTAATAACAAATAATTATGGATATTCAGTGACTAAAGTAAAAAAAACAAGCCTCCCCTACACAAAAATGTGAAATTCACAGCAATGTGGAGAAACTGTGAAGATCGCCGCTGCCGGCAGTCCAAAGAATTTACTCAAGCAAATGCGTTTGATCGGGTTCCTCAAGCGGCGGATGGCTGATTGCAGCCGGCGTTTCTTGCTTCGCTTCTTCTGCAGGTGTTGCAGGTGTTGCAGGTGTTGCAGGTGTTGCAGGTGTTGCAGGTGTTGCAGGTGTTGCAGGTGTTGCAGGTGTTGCAGGTGTTGCAGGTGTTGCAGGTGTTGCAGGTGTTGCAGGTGTTGCAGGTGTT
>NZ_JAYRTF010000002.1:0-134682 GCF_041919735.1 Acinetobacter sp. | reverse complement strand
GTTGCAGGTGTTGCAGGTGTTGCAGGTGTTGCAGGTGTTGCAGGTGTTGCAGGTGTTGCAGGTGTTGCAGGTGTTGCAGGTGTTGCAGGTGTTGCAGGTGTTGCAGGTGTTGCAGGTGTTGCAGGTGAGCCTATCGCCTGCCAGACATAGCTTCCAGCATTTTTTGACTGTATTTTGCCAATGCCCGGAAATGGCAAATGAGCGGCAGCAAGCAAACTGTCCTGCTTTGCCCACTGCGCCAAGAGCTTTTCACGCGCCTCACCGGATTGCACGGGATCAAAATCGAAGCTAGCAGACAGTTTAGGCTGCTCCAGCTGCAGAGCAGCAAAATGCAGCGCATCTCCTAAAAACACCAAGCTTTGGCCGTTTGATTTCAGCTGGAATAGATAATGGCCCGGCGTATGCCCGGCGCTTTCCAGCACATCAATGCCATTGATGTTTGCGCCTGCTTTGAATGTGCGCAGGCTGCGGCTCTGCTGATACGGCGCCAAGGCCGTACGGATTTGCTGCACCGTCTGCTGGAATTTTTCCTGCTGATCTGCCGTCACATGGCTTTGAGCATGTGCAGACAGCCAATAAGCCTGCTCTTTTTCACTGGTGTATACCGTCGCCAATGGGAACACGGCTTTGGCGCCATTTTCCAACCCGCACAGATGGTCTGGATGCAAATGCGTCAGCAATACCGTCCCCACATCAACGGCAGAATAGCCGGCAGCACTGAGCTGGCGGACCATTGCGCCAAGCTGCGCGCCGGCGCATTGGCCTGCACCGGCATCAATTAAAGTTAAATTGCCGGATGCATCAGCAATTAAGAAAGCATTGACGCTTTCTTGCATCGGGACAGCGGGATCAATGGCCAGCTGCTGCAGCAGCGCCTGCACTTCCATTGGGCTAAAGTTTTGATTAAAGACTTCAGGACTTAAAGCAATATTGCCATCATGCAATGCGGTAATTTTATAAGGCCCAAATTGCATGCTTTGAAAACCTGCAGCTTGATTCTCCGCAGCTGGAATTGAGTCTAAAGTATTGGCCAAAGACAGCCCTGACAGCGCCGAAAACACCATCGCCATGCAAATTTTTTTCATTATTGACCTTTTTTATGTTTATGCACAATTTGAATATTGATTGTCTTTTATTCATTATTAGAGTTTTACGGCGCCATTCTGCCTGAAAAAGCGCTCTTTTTTAAGCTTTTTTTCTTCAACCCACAACATTTTCTATACATTTTTCAGAATTCTTTCAGATTCAAAGCTTAAAGTAAGCTGAAAAATTTGAACGGCGTTAACATGAACGAAACCTCACCATTTAAGGGAAAAACAGGCGTTAAGCGCATATTGAATGCAACACAATATTCATTGTCTGGCTTTAAGTCTGCATTTCAGGGCGAAGCCGCTTTCCGTCAAATCACACTCATCAACATCGTTCTGATTCCTGCGACATTTTTTTTGAATGTCAGCCGTGCAGAACAAGCTTTAATGGTTGCGGCTTGCCTGCTGGCGCTGATTGTGGAATTATTCAACTCCGCTATTGAAGCTGTGGTCGACCGTATTTCACTTGAACGGCATGAACTTTCTAAAAACGCCAAAGACATGGGCAGCGCGGCTCAATTTGTCTCATTGAGTATTATTTTCTTTGTCTGGCTGATTATCTTAGTGCGTTAAATTTAAGGATAAAATCCTGCACATATCATTTTTGAATTTTCATTATTAAAGCACCTTAACAGGTGCTTTTTTTATTTTCCTCATTTCCACCCATAAAAAAACCCAGCTTGCGCTGGGTTTTTCGAATCAGTTCAGTGCTTAGTGAGCAGCGAATTGGTTCATTGTGTTTTTAGCATCGTCGTGCGCTTTAAGAGCGTTGTCACCAGAGAAGATTTCTTTGTGATCATCACCGATGTCAGAACCAGCCATTGCTTGGTGTTTAACACAAGAAATCGTACCGCGGATTTCTTTACGTTGCACGCCAGCTACATAAGCAAGCATACCTTGGTCGCCGAAGTAACCTTGAGCAAGCTCGTGAGTAGAAAGAGCAGCTGTGTGGTAAGTCGGAAGAGTGATCAAGTGGTGGAACACGCCCGCTTCACGAGAAGCATCTGCTTGGAATGTACGTACTTTTTCGTCAGCATCAGCAGCCAATTCAGTAGCGTCATACTCAGCGCTCATTAGTTTAGCGCGGTCGTAAGCAGAAACGTCTTTACCTTCAGCAACCCAACGGTCGTAAGCTTGTTGACGGAAGTTTAAAGTCCAGTTGAACGATGGAGAGTTGTTGTAAACAAGTTTCGCATTTGGAACTGTTTCACGTACACGGTTAACCATGTGAGCGATTTCTTCAACGTTTGGAGTCGCAGTTTCGATCCAAAGAAGGTCAGCGCCGTTTTGAAGGCTAGATACACAGTCAAGAACAACACGGTCGATTTGTGTGTCTGGACGGAATTGGTACAAGCCAGAAGCTAAACGTTTTGGACGGTGAAGTTTGCCGTTGCGTTTGATCAGGATTTCGTCTTCTTGAGCGTCAGCAATGTCAATTTCAACTGTGTCTAAGTAGCTGATGTATTGAGAAGCGATGTCGCCTGGCTCTTTAACCACTGGGATTTTTTGAGTCAAGTCAGCGCCTTCAGAGTCAGTACGCGCAACGATGATACCGTCGTCAAGACCCATTTCTAAGAATGCATAGCGAAGAGCGTGGATTTTCGCGATGAAGTCTTCGTGTGGAACTGTTACTTTACCAGCTTGGTGACCGCATTGTTTCGCGTCAGATACTTGGTTTTCGATTTGTAGTGCACAAGCACCCGCTTCGATCATTTTCTTAGCAAGTAAGTAAGTCGCTTCTTCGTTACCGAAACCAGCGTCGATGTCCGCAATAATTGGCACAACGTGAGTTTGGAAACCGTCGATTTGAGCAGTGATTTCAGCAGCTTTAGCAGTATCGCCAGCTTCGTTTGCTTTTTTAAGCGCACGGAACAAGTCGTTTAATTCTTTCGCATCAGCTTGACGTAAGAAAGTGTAGATTTCTTCGATCAATGCAGGTACTGAAGTTTTTTCGTGCATAGATTGGTCAGGAAGCGGACCGAATTCTGAACGAAGCGCAGCAACCATCCAGCCAGAAAGGTAGATGTAACGGCGGTCAGTCGTACCGAAGTATTTTTTGTTCGCAATCATTTTTTGTTGTGCGATGAAACCGTGCCAGCAGCCCAAAGATTGAGTGTATTGGCTAGAGTCAGCATCATAAGCTGCCATATCACGACGCATAATCGCAGCTGTGTATTTAGCAATGTCTAAACCAGTTTTGAAACGGTTTTGCATTTGCATACGCGCAGCATCTTCAGGAGAGATGTCCGCCCAAGTGTTGCCGAATTTTGCTTTTAATTCGCGGATTGCATCAATCGCTGTTTGGTATGTAGTCATGATATTTTCCTGTATATAATATTAGGATTTTTCTGCAGCGCGGCTAAAATCAACCCTCAATGATTTGTTCAGATTTACAGCACATCGCTTCGATGAACTTAGATTAGATGGGGTGAAAAAATTAATCCAATAGTCTGCATTAATTTTCAGTATTTATTTAAAAAATGTGTAGATCAAAGTCTAATTATATTTTAACCAAATCACTCCAATGCATTGTTTTTTAAAATTTTAGATAACAAGATAAAAGACGATTTTCGTCTAAATATTCTTCATTAGACTTAAGTCTGGTCAGTGCATAAAAAAACTTGTAAAGCGCATAAATGCATAAAATTGACCCAAATGACAGCCGTTTCCAGCAGAATTGCAATGTTTAATATCTCAACACATTGGTTTTCACCCCTGATCCACCGGCCTCAGCAAAACATCTGCGCAATAAACTAAAGATAGCGATATACAGATTTCATCCCAACTGATCACAGTTATCCATCATGGCATCGTGATGTCTGGCTGCTCCGCTATTCAAGCGCCTGCAGCTTTGCCGCCTAATCAGCGCCTAGGTTTATCCATATCCAGATCAAAGCATGGAAGGCTTTTTTTTCATCAGTTTATTACACAAGCTTCTTGGCTTATGGCATAATCAATACAATTTCATGATTTTATTTTCGGTATTTTTTTTATGAATCTGGAGCGGGTCGATCTTAATCTATTAATTTATCTAGACGTTCTTCTTCGTGAAAAAAATGTTACTCGAGCAGCTGAACAATTGGGCGTGACCCAGCCAGCAATGAGTAATATTTTGCGTCGCTTGCGTAACTTATTTAATGATCCGCTACTTATCCGCTCTTCTGAAGGCATGACGCCAACCGAACGCGCTTTAGAACTGCAGCCGCGCATCCGCGATGCTTTATCAGATTTATCCATGATTCTGGAACCGCGTACCGAGTTCCGCCCTTATACCTCCAATCGCGTCTTCCGCATCATGACTTCGGACTATGCTGAAGCAACCTTGGTTCCCCGCCTCGTCAAAGCGCTGCGTTCAGAAGCGCCGAATGTGGTGCTCGACTTCTTAACCCCAAGCGACGTGTCTTACCGCGACATGGAACAAGGCAAAGTCGATTTAGCCATCAACCGCTTCAATGAAATACCGCAAAGTTTCCATCAAGTGCTCGTTTGGCGTGACAGCTTCTCTTGCCTGCTCAACAGCAAGCACCCGGCTGCCAGCAACCTAAACTTAAAAAGCTATTTAGATGCGCAGCATATTTGGGTATCAAAAACCGGTATGGGCGTGGGCTTTGGTGTCAACCCAGAGAAGCAAGCTGGATTGGGCTGGATTGATCAGGCTTTAGAACGGATTGGCCAAAAACGCAAAATTTCTGTCTTCACCCGCCACTATCAAATGCCAGGCTTGCTTGCATCTAATGTAGATCTGGTTGCAACGCTGCCGACCCGTATTGCGCGCCTGCAAGCGAAAAGCCAAAATCTGCTGCTGAAAGATCCGCCTTTCTATATTCCGGAATTTGAGCTGAAAATGGCTTGGTGCCCTTTATTGCATCATCACCCAGCGCACCGCTGGCTGCGTCAGCTGATTTTATATGTGGCGCGTCAAATGATTGAAGAAGAAAATCGTGAATTTTTAATGAATAATTCTCAATTTTCGCATTATTAAGGATAAATTTTCTTAAATTCTTCTTTTTTAAGCCTATACTGTGACTTGAGGCAATAATTGACTTATTCCCTCAAGTTTTTTTGTGTTAAAAATATTCATAATAATGATGATCCACAGGTGGATTCGTGAGCCTCTTCCAAAATATCTTAATCATCGCCATCCTTATTGCGGGGGCCGGTTTTTTATCATTAACGGAAATCGCTCTTGCGGGTGCACGTAAAGTTAAACTGAAAATTCTGGCTGAATCGGGCGATGAACGCGCGCAGAAAGTCTTGGACTTGCAGGAAAACTCTGCAGATTTCTTTGCCGCCTCTCAAATTGGCTTAAATGCTGTCGCTATCTTAGGCGGTATTTTAGGTGAAGGCGCCTTCCGTCCTTATTTTCTGGAATTAGTTTCTAAGTTCTATACAGGGCCGTGGAGTGAAACCATCAGCTTCGCGCTGTCATTCACCTTAGTCACTTCCTTATTTATTCTCTTTGCAGATCTGATGCCGAAACGGCTGGCGATGATTGCGCCAGAAAGAATCGCGGTCTCCGTGATTAATCCAATTCAAATCTTCATTGTTGTCTGCAAGCCTTTAGCATGGCTGATCAATGCCATTGCCAATGTGCTGTTCCGCTTATTCAAAGTCAACACCACACGTGAAGACAACATTACCTTTGATGATATTTCTGCCGTCATGGATGCTGGCGCACAAGCGGGCGTACTGCAAAAACAGGAACATCATTTCATTGAGAATGTCTTTGAACTGGAAGAGCGCAATGTGCCGTCCAGCATGACCACACGTGAAAATGTCGTCTTCTTCACCCTGAAAGAATCTGAAGCCAGCATCCGGCAAAAATTGGCTGAGTTCCCCTACTCAAAATTTTTGGTCTGCAGTGAAAATATTGATGACGTGATTGGCTATGTGGATGCCAAAGATATTCTGGTGCGTATTTTGAATAATCAGTCGCTCTTGCAGCTGAATGAAAACACCATCCGTAATGTCCTGACCATCCCGGACACCTTAACGCTGTCAGAACTGCTGGACCGCTTCCGTTCCACCAAAGAAAAATTTGCGGTGGTGATTAATGAATATGCATTGGTTGTCGGCGTGATTACCCTTTCAGACATCATGATTACCGTGATGGGCGACTGGGTGACGCCGATTGAAGCCGATCAGCAAATCATTAAACGCGACAACAACTCTTGGCTGATTGACGGCAGTACGCCAATTGAAGACATCAAGCATGCGCTTGAAATTGACGAAATGCCGGATGTTGAAAATTATGAAACCCTGGCTGGCTTCATGATGTATAAACTGCGCAAAATTCCGCGCCCAGCGGATACGGTTATTTTTGGCAATTACAAATTTGAAGTGGTTGATGTCGACCATTTTAAAATTGACCAATTGCTGGTGACCCGCTTGCTGGAACAAACTGAAACAGATGAAAAAGAGCCGGAATAATCCGGGTTTTTTTCATCCAGCCTGAACACTGCCGATCAAACCAGATTTATGGCTTGATCATCTATAGTTAGATAGCCGGCCCATGTGCGCCCGCGCCTTCCGCTGATTCATTGTATAAGATTGCCGTAACTGTACTTGAACCGCATCATCAGCCAACCATTATTAAGAGAATGATCCCTTACCGGAGATGCTGGCTGCCGCATTGATTTTTAACATCTACGCTATTGATTCAGCCATCCGCTTGTTCTGGTTTAGGTCAAACAAAACAATACTGACAAAAAAAGCGCCATACGGCGCTTTTTTTACTGCTGCATTAATTCGCTTAGAGGGCTGAGCGATAAAAGGCGGAGCAATGAATGCTTGGCAATTAACGCTTGCCGATCAGCGTATCCAAAACAGCCTGATAATGAATTGCAATATCATCTGACAAAATGCCATACGCGCTGTCAAACTGCACCATTGGCCAGCCTTCTTTCCAGAAAGGGAAAATATTATGCAGGTCGTGGGTTACCGTTGCATCTTCACGGGTAATGGCTTGAGCAACTTGCGCAAGGACTTGCGCTGTTTCTGCACCGTCAATCGCCATGTAGTCAATGCCGCGCGCTTTTAGAATGCGGATGCGGTCTTTTTTATAGCGGATTTTTTTTGCCTGCGCCTCATTCAGCTGCAGCGCCAATGTCACCGCTTCGACAAATTTTTCTTCAAAAGAATGATTTAATGCGACTAAAGCTTGCTTATGCGACTCCTTACGTCCCGCTTTTCCGCCTTGGCGGATAATGATTTGCGCTTCAGCAGTCAGATCATCATCTTTCATAGACGTTAAAATATCTAAGATTTCAATATCACTTAAATTTTCAGGAGATTGGTCAGCCATAGCCTGCCTTTACAGAGGAATATAAAGCGCTATTTTCTCATATTTCTGATGTTAAAAGTGGAATATCTCCATCTTTACGCTGAATCTCTGCGGTTCGGTCTAAAAAATATGCCTGATTCTAAAAAAATAACATATATTATTCAGCACCTTTTCGTACACTGCATTTTGCATGATTAAAGATCAACAGGCTGCTGTTTTTTTAGAACAGCTCCAGCTGCTTTACCCGGCAGCATTTAAGCGCAATTATATTTTTTACGGCATGATGAAAACCAAAGGCATGCTGGACGAATTGAAAGAGCTGGTGCCTTGGGTTCTGGCTGCGATGATCTTTGTGTCCATCAGCATGAGTTTGGGCGCTTATTTGGCAGCGGAATGGCCCAATATGGGAGAGTTCCGCGCCAATGGCCTTGCGGTGCTGGCCATCATGCTGTTTTTTATGCTGGCAGTGCCTTTAATTATCAAGCAAATGAAGCACAGCTCAATCTCCCTGTATAAGCAGCTGCGCAATACGCCGATTAAGCTGGCGGGCATCATTCTTCTCCAAGCGCTCAATATCGCGTATATCGAAAGCAGTTTTATGCAGTCGGTCCTGTTTTTCTTTGCCATGAGCTTCGGTTTTGTCAGTTTTTATAAGGAAAATCTCTTCCGCGAACACAGCGACAGCCTGCAGTTCCATTATTTGCAGGAAACCCGCCGCGTGTGTTTTTGGTCCTATAAGCAAATTCTGAAAACAAAATGCCGGCTTTTTTTCAGCAAGCGCCATGCAGACAAATCCCTGTTTTTAAAACAGCAGCTGAAGCAGCTGCAGGAACTGCATGCCCAAACCATGCGTTTTGAGAATCAGCTGTGCAAAAGCTTTAAGCACATCAATTTAGAAACCTATTTAGATGATTTAATGAAATAGAAGCCTAGCCTTCGGGCAAAGCTTCTGCTTCTTATTCATCCAATACTTTCTGGGTCTTAAGCTGTTTGCGCCCAGTCTTTCACCGGCTGCAGGCTGCGGTCAAAATTCATCGTCACCGATGCCGCCTGATCCACACTATAGTTTTCTTGCTGCACTGTATTTACAAAAAACCATTCCGACTGCAAATTCTGCTGATCAAAACTCAGTTTTAAATAGCCGCGCTGACTGAGATTGCAATATTCCAGCTCATCAATCAGCAAGCTGAAAGCCTGCTGGAAACTTTGCATATCTTCGCTGCTGATTTGCAGATATTTTTCCATGCCCGGTGATGAAACGGAGCTGGCTGCCAGCTCAATGCCCACCTGCTTGCCTGATGTTGCATGCAAATTAGAATACCATGCATTATGCGTATCGCCGGCCAGCACCACGACTGGCTTATTGATGCGCTGCAGCCCCGCATACAGCACTTCACGCTCATAGGCATAGCCATCCCACGCATCCAAATTATAAGGCGCGACTGTGCTGATGCGCTGCAGCTGCTCGGCCGTGAGTTTAGACGGGTCCTTCAGCTGCTGGATTTTAATCGCGCTCAGTTCTGCAATCATTTGCTTAATGGCAAGCAAATCATTTGCACCCGCTTGCCCGCTTTGCACTTTTTCCAGCATCAGCAGGATTTCAGCAGGAATCAGCATTTTAGACATTAAAATCTGCTGCCCAATCACATTCCATTGCGCGCTTGAAGCCGCCAAAGATTGATTCAGCCATTGCAGCTGCGGCCCGCCCAGCAACGTGCGAGCAGGATCTTGCAAGTCGGCTGTAAATTTTGCTGCGTCCAGCACTCCGCCGTTGAGATAATTCTTGTATTCCAGCTGCTGGCTGCGCGCGAGCATCCGCGTATCCAGCATATTCAAATGCACCAGATTGCCAAAATTAAACTCACGGTAAATGTTGAGATGGTCATCCGCTGTTTTCGGGCGGATCGGCATCCATTCAAAATAGGCCTGCAGCGCAGCAGCTCGGCGCGCTTTGAAATCCCCTTCATCGGCCTGATGATTTTCTGCGCCGTCACGCCACGCATCATTCGCCAATTCATGATCGTCCCAAATCACAATAAATGGATGGCGCTGATGCACTGCCTGCAAATCTTGATCTAGGCGGTACAGCGCATAGCGTTTGCGGTAATCGCTTAAATTCAGCAATTCCAGATTATTGTCGGCAGCAAATGTGCGCCCCATCGTTTTCGCATTTTCAGTGGCATAGCCGCCTTGGCCATATTCATAAATATAGTCGCCAAGATGCAGCACAGCATCGACATTTTGCCCTGCCATTTCTTTATAAACATGAAAATAGCCTGCTGGATAATTCGAACAGGAACACACCGCTAAACTGACTTGCTCAGCTGTTTCCGGCAGGGTTTTCGTTTGCCCAGTTTGCGACAGCGCATTGCCGAATTTAAAACGGTAATAATAGCTTGTTGCGGGTTTCAACCCTGCGGCATCCGCCTTAACGGTAAAATCATCCGCCTGGCTGGTTTGCGCTTTGCCCTTGCTGACGATATGTTTAAATTGCGGATCTTCTGCAACCTCCCACTGAAGCTCCAGACGCAAACTTTCATCGTCCGGCGTGACCCGCGTCCATAAAATTACGCGGTCTTGCAAAGGATCTCCACTGGCTACGCCATGCAAAAACTGCACTTTTACGGCTGCTGGCGTATCCGCATCATCATCACTGCCGCAGGCCGTCAAGTTGACAGGAAGCCCGACTGCACCGAAACCGGCCAAAGTGCGCTGAATCATTTCACGGCGTGTCATTTTATTTTTCATTTTCAAGCAATCCAGTTTTTAGCTCAGGCTATCTTGATATGGCTGCACTTTGATCTCAAATTGATGAAACAATCATGAAAGGCGATGTTCAAGCTGATTTTCAGGATCGGGAAATACGCATTTTTTAAACACAAATCACTGTTTTGGCTGTATTTAAATCAATTATGGTGTTTTTTGCTTGCCATAGCCAGATTCGTCCACTATTATTGCGCTCATGCCCGAGTGGTGAAATCGGTAGACACAGGGGATTTAAAATCCCCCGCCCACAAAGCGTGCCAGTTCGAGTCTGGCCTCGGGCACCATTTTAATGCTTGTTAAAATGGTGCAATAAAGAACCCAGCATGATGCTGGTTTTTTTACGCCTGAAATTCAGCAACTGAAAGAAGAATAAAAAATGAAAATCCTGCTATCTGCATCTTGCTGTTCTGTTCGCATTATTTTTTGCAAATGACAGCGCCGCATCAAGCGGTCCAGAAGCATTCTATGATCTGTTTGCCGGCACATTCACAGAAAAGAACCATCAGCTCTATCTGCACAGCTGCCGAAGCATGGATGTTGAGTTCAAGCTGACGTTCAACCATGCATCTGATGAGCAGCGCATTAGAGAACTGATGCAGAAATATCATCAATTTTGGCTTTATTTAACCGCAGCTGCAGAGATGCACAAGGGCGAGTATTTGATGACGGTGGATGGGATTGCAGAAGAATATCCGAATCAAACATGCCATCTCAGTGAATTATTGGATGATTAGGACAAGCTATCTGCCGACAATCATCCATATAAGAAAATCCAATTGAGAGCGCGGATCACCACTCTCGATTGGATACCAGTTCTTCCATTTCAATATCCATATAGCCTTGGTCTTGCGCCACCATCATCATCGCTTCAGCAATATAATCGGCTGCGCTGTCATCCAATGACGAATCCAAATCTTCAAACTGCAGCTTCATGGCATTAATGGCGGTAATGGCCTCATGCGCATGGTGATAGACATCACTTTCTGACAATTCAGACTTGGCCAATTTCTTTGCAAACAGTTCAATGTGCTGCTTTACTTCAGCAACCAGAATATCTGGATAATATTCATCATCGAACATAGGGAGAAGTAAATCTGCAAACATTACAGCCACTCTAAACACACTAAACTTTAAGCGAGCTTATATAACACACCTATACAAAATAGCCAACTAAATCCCAGATAATTTGATATTTCGCATAATTCTCCAGTGATGCTAATAGGCTTTACTGCAATTAGACCGCCGCTTTCATCGCATTCCAGACTTTAATCGCATCAGACATGGCTTTGACATCATGCGCCCGCACCATGCATGCGCCTTGCTGAATGCTGAACATATGCGCAGCAACTGAACCCACCGCACGGTTTTGCGCATCCGCGCCATTTAACGCTTCACCAATAAAGCGCTTACGCGATAAGGCCGATAGGATTGGATAGCCCAATTCATGCAGTTTATAAAATTCATTGAGCAGCTTCAGATTCTGGGCGGCATTTTTTGCAAAGCCAAACCCCGGATCAATCATAATGTTTTCAGAACGCACCCCTGCTTCCAAAGCATCATTCACGCGCTGTTTTAACTCAGCTATCACATCAAGGGTCACATCTTCATACTGATTCAGACTATTCATGGTCGTCGGCTCGCCGCGCATATGCATAATCATTACAGGAATGTTCAGCTCAGCGGCAGCACGCAATGCATTCGGCCGTGTTAAAGCCCGCACATCATTCCAGATATGCGCGCCTGCCTGGACTGCGGCGCGGATCACCTCCGGCTCAGAAGTATCAATCGAAATCACCGCCTTCAGCTTTGCCAGCTCTTCGACCACAGGCACTACGCGGCGGATTTCTTCTTCCACAGTAACCGCCGAAGCGCCTGGGCGGGTCGATTCGCCGCCGACATCAATCACGGTTGCGCCGTCAGCAATCATCTGCTTGGCATGGGCCACCGCCTGCTCTTTACCATTATGCCTTCCGCCATCACTGAATGAATCCGGTGTCACATTTAAAATCCCCATGACATGCGGCACAGACAAATCCAATTCTAAATTGCCGCACTTTAAGGTTTTGCTGGGTAAAGGCATCAGCTGCATGTGTGTACTCCTACTGTTCTGCAGGCATTTTAACAATTTAAATCCAGCCCAGCCGAACTCTTTTCACACTTCGCCCAATTATTCTCCAGCCATAAAAAAAGCCCCAATCAATTGGAGCTTTTTTTTACTGAATTGAATCAGCGCTGTATTTTAGTTTGCCGGAAGCGGCGGAGGTGTCGTTGGGCCATCTGTCGGCACAACATCAATTACCGGATTCTCTGCAACATAAACTTTTGGCGGCTGCGGTTCACGGCCTTCCATAATGTCGCGGATTTGCTCACGGTCAATAGTTTCCCACTCAAGCAATGCTTTCACCATGGCATGCGCAATATCTTTGTTATTTTCCAAAATATCACGCGCAACACGGTATTGCTCATCAATGATGCGGCGAACTTCGGCATCCACTTGCTGCTGAGTCGCTTCTGAAATAGTGCGGCTGCCAATGCTGCCCATGAATGACTGCTGAGAATCATCTTCGTAGACCATTACACCCAGCTTGTCAGACATGCCGTATTTAGTGACCATGGCGCGCGCCATTTTTGTTGCGCGTTCAAAGTCATTTGAAGCGCCAGTCGACATTTGGTTAATGAAGACTTCTTCTGCAATACGGCCGCCAAACAAGATTGAAAGTTCATTCAGCATCTTGTCTTTGTAATGGCTAGTTTGGTCATGTTCAGGCAGCTGCCATGTCACACCCAAAGCCCAGCCGCGCGGCATAATGGTTACTTTATGCACAGGGTCTGTGCCCGGCAAAATTTCAGCAACAATCGCATGGCCGGCTTCATGGTAAGCCGTAGCGCGGCGCTCTTCTTCGCGCAGCACCATCGATTTACGCTCAGGGCCCATATACAGCTTGTCTTTGGCATCTTCAAAGTCATGCATATCAACCGTATTCTTGTTGCGGCGGGCAGCAAACAGCGCTGCTTCGTTTACAAGGTTGGCCAATTGCGCGCCTGAGAAGCCCGGCGTACCGCGTGCAAGCACTTTGACATCCACGCCAGTGGTTGATGGCAATTTTTTAAGATGGACGTTCAGAATTTGCTCACGGCCTTTAATATCCGGCAAGCCAACCATCACTTGACGGTCGAAACGGCCTGGACGCAGCAAGGCTTTATCCAGCACATCTGCACGGTTAGTGGCTGCAATGACAATAATGCCTTCATTGCCTTCAAAACCGTCCATTTCAACCAGCATTTGGTTCAGCGTCTGTTCACGTTCATCATGACCGCCGCCTGTGCCTGAACCGCGGTGGCGGCCCACAGCATCAATCTCATCAATAAAGATGATGCATGGCGCATGGCGTTTTGCCTGTTCGAACATGTCACGCACACGTGATGCGCCGACACCGACAAACATTTCAACAAAGTCAGAACCTGAAATGCTGAAGAATGGAACTTTTGCTTCGCCTGCAATCGCTTTGGCCAGCAATGTTTTACCGGTACCCGGAGGACCGACCATCAATACGCCTTTCGGAATGGTTGCGCCCAAACGCTTGAATTTTGCAGGATCTTTCAAGAAGTCAACAATTTCGACCACTTCCTGTTTCGCTTCATCACAGCCGGCAACATCGGTAAATGTCACTTTAATCTGATCTTCAGACAGCATTTTCGCTTTCGATTTGCCAAAGCTCATCGGGCCGTTTTTGCCGCCCGCACCGCCGCCCATGTTGCGCATAAAGAACATGAACAGCAAAATAATGAGAAGCACTGGGAAGCTGGCAATGAGAAGCTGCATCAACAAACCTTGACGCTGAGGCGCAGTGCCTTCAACAACAACATTGTTTTTAATCAGGTTCGGCATCAGTTCCGGATCTTGAACCGCTGGACGGATACTTTCGAATTCAGAACCGTTGGATTTTTCACCGCGGATTCTTTCGCCATCAATTGTGACTTGTTTAATTTGACCAGCATTCACCGCAGCGACGAACTCGGAATAGTTCATTGCTGTCGGCTGATTGCGGTCACTGACGTTGCTGAAAATGAGCACCAGCACACCCAGTATAATGAGCCACAACACGGCATTCTTAAAAAGATCGCTCAAAGCTTTATTCCCATATCATTTAATTCGATCATGCCCAACGAAGGGTTGACTCTTAATGTTTACGCTGCAGACCAGCTTTGCAATAAGTTAAAAAAGTACAAAATGCACAATTTTTAACGCGTTGGCAAGTAGACTTTACTTGAAACCCTTCTTGCGTCCTTGACCGACTAAAAATACTTCTTTAGAACGGGCGCGTGATGCGGCAGGTTTTGCGGTCTTCAACACATCAAAATTATCAATCACCTGCTTGCGGAACTCATCAAAACCAGTCCCTTGAAACACTTTCACCACAAACTGGCCTTTAGGGCCAAGCACCTTGGTGGCGAAATCCAGCGCAAGCTCGCATAAATAAATCTGACGCGGCTGATCAACGGCCTTATTACCTGATGTATTGGGGGCCATATCAGAAATTACAACGTCTACCGTACGTCCATTTAAAATATTTAACAATTTTTCGAACACTTCCTCTTCACGGAAGTCACCTTGCAAGAAGGTCACATCCGGCAGCGCGTCCATTTCCAGAATATCAGAAGCGATCACCAAGCCTTTGTCACCCACCAGCTTGCCCGCAATCTGCGACCAGCTGCCTGGCGCTGCACCCAAGTCCACAACCGTCATTCCCGGCTTAATCAGTTTGTATTTTTCTTGAATCTCAAGAAGTTTATACGCAGCGCGCGCGCGGTAACCTTCCTTTTGCGCTTTTTTCACGAAAGGGTCATCTAAATGTTCCCGCATCCAGTCACGGCTGCTCTTGGATAATTTTTGATTGGTAATGCGCGTCGCCATAAAACTCTAAATAAAATAAACTTCTAATCTTTGATTGTACGTGAAAAACACAATATTTGCAGTAGACATGTGTATCTAAATCCCGGTTTCATGCCAGTTTTTTCAATCTTTTGCATCGATATTTTCAGAGAATTTAAAGCGTTTGATCTTTGCTTTTGCTATACTAAGCCGTTTTTAAATTTAGGTTACATTTATGGCGGCTTTATCTATTCAGGAACGTAAGCGTTTACGTCAAATCGGACATGCTTTAAACCCTGTTGTTATGTTGGGCGACAAAGGCTTAACTGAAAATGTAATTGAAGAATTGGCCCGCGCACTGAACGATCACGAACTGATCAAAGTAAAAATCGTTGCAGAAGACCGTGTCGCGCGCGCTGCATTAATTGCTGAAGTGGCTGAAGCTTCAGGCGCTGAAATTGTGCAGACCATCGGCAAAATTGTTTTACTGTATAAAAAAGCAGCCAAACAAAACGCAAAATTGTCGAATTTAGTCCGTCACGCGCATTTATCTAACTAATTGACCCAATGGCAAGTTACGATTTAAATGCGTTTGACCGCCGTTTTGAAGCCATTTCTTTGGTCGGCGCAATTGAACAAGTCAGCCCATACACCTTAAATGTGGGCTATTGGCTGCGCGACCCCAATCAGCTGATCCAATGGCCTGAAATGGCTGCATCCAGCCCGCGTCAGGATTTTTTGTGGGAACAGACCTGCTTTGAGATTTTCATCGGCGTGCGCAATGAAGATTTTTACCGTGAAATCAATCTCTCCCCTTCTCAAGCATGGCAAGCCTATCAATTTGAAGAATACCGATTTCCGGAAGACATGCCGCCGCAAGCTGCGTACGACATCGAGCTGAACCAATTGAAGCGCACGCATTATGGCTTAAATGTCAGTGTGGATTTAACCGAATTCATCCTTGCGCATAAGCTCAAGTGGTCGGATCTTTATATTGGCTTAAGTGCGGTTCTGAAAACTGCCCAAGGCGATCATTACTACGCCATGCAGCACAGCAGCCCGCAGGCCGACTTTCATAATAAGCGCGATTGGCTGCATCAGTTTTAAAACTGCCGCCCAATCTGGCCATAGATCAAGCAAAAGGATGTCCTTTTGCTTTTTTTATGCGCATAATTTGAGTACACAAAGGTCCCGCTTAATGCGGCAAATACCGTAAGATAATTCATCTCCTGCAGCGCAGCATTTATGGGATTGCAATAAATTTTAGAAGAATAACTGTATGTATATCACTGAATTCAGCGATAAAGCGGAATGGCTGAACTGAGATGCTTTAAATAAAGACATGGCGCCTGCAAAAGTTTTTTATTTTCATTTTTTCTATATTTTTTAATACCAGACTGAATAGCCTCAAAGCTGAGGGTTCAAATGGCTTGCTTAGGCCGAACCTTTTATTTTGCAATGGATCTCTGCAATTCGCCTTTCGATTGCAATAGCTGCAACAATATTCTTTATGAGGATGCAGTCAAAAATATTTTTGATGCGGAAAAACAATACATCCATGTACTGCTCTTGATTCACATTCAGCGTATGCGCTTAGCTTTTCAACACCTCTTGAGTGTCTTCTGCTTTGTCCGCATCGGCCTTTACGCTGGAGACTTTTTTCCACGCTTCCAAGGTATGCTCTTTTGAGCGCTTATAGGTTTCTGTCAGCTGATCTTTATGCTTCAGCGAAATTTGACTGACATCTTCCTTCAGCTCTTTGCTTAATTTGGAAATATCATCAAACACCGCATTGAATTCGGTTTTTACAAACTCTTTCAGCTCAGACAAATCTTTCTGAGATGAACCCAATTGAGTTTTCAGCGATTCAATTTTTTGCAGCATATCCTGCTTAAGCTGGCGCAGCTGATCCTGCACGCTGGCATTCAGCTGTTTCGCCTCGGCCTGAATTTTTTCTTTGCTTTCCGTTACCGCCTCTGAGACTTGCTCGGTGGCCTCTTTTGCTGCCTGTTCCAGCTGTTCCGCACCATCCGCCGCGATGGTTTTCAGTGTTTCAACCGCTTCAGCGGATTTTGGAGATGTCGCCATGATCTTATACCTGTAGTTATTGATGACTTTTTAAGCGTATTCCAAATTGATAAATTTTAACTTCTGATTTGTCTGACAATAATTAATTGCTTACATTTTTAAAACACGGAAAGAAAAACACCCTCAGCCGGAAAGCAAGCCTTTTATCTGACATATTCTGATAAATGCGGTGGACTTTAAAGCCCTTACTGCGTATAATGCCGTGTTAAGTTCAAGCGAGCAGACATAGGGAGGGTAGGTTTTAAAGTAACCTTCCTTTTTTTTCGTCTTCTCGCTTTTTTACAGCCTAAATTTCAGGAGCTTTGGTTTGAGCACCCCAGCAATTTTAGCCCTTGCCGATGGTACTATTTTTAAAGGTACTTCAATTGGCGCATCGGGCAGTACGACCGGTGAAGTCGTTTTCAACACTGCCATGACTGGCTATCAAGAAATTTTGACTGACCCTAGTTATGCACAGCAACTTGTGACACTGACTTACCCGCATATCGGTAACACAGGCTGCAATGATGAAGACGCTGAGTCAGGTCGAATTCATAAAGTATGGGCCAACGGATTGATCATTCGTGACCTGCCTTTATTGCATAGCAACTTCCGTGCTGAGCAATCACTTGGTGATTACCTTGAACAACACAATGTTGTTGCTATCGCAGACATCGATACTCGTAAATTGACGCGTATTCTGCGATCAAAAGGTGCGCAAAATGGCTGCATCCTTGCTGGCGAAAATGCAACAGAAGAAGAAGCTCTGGCTAAAGCGCGCGCTTTTGGCGGCCTAGATGGCTTAGACCTTGCAAAAGTATGCTGCGACCCTGAAGGTTTTGAATGGACTGAAGGTTCTTGGACGCTTGGCAAAGGTTTCTCTCAGCCTGAAGCTAAATTCCATGTTGTTGCATACGATTACGGTGTCAAAACCAACATCTTACGTATGCTCGCAGACCGCGGCTGCAAATTGACTGTTGTGCCTGCGCAAACTCCTGCTGAAAAAGTTCTTGCTCTGAATCCAGATGGCGTGTTCCTTTCAAACGGCCCCGGCGATCCAGCAGCATGCGACTATGCAATTGAAGCTGTAAAAACAATTGTAGAAACGACTGAAATTCCAGTATTTGGTATTTGTTTAGGTCACCAGATTCTTGCCCTTGCCTCAGGCGCAAAAACTGTGAAAATGCCTCACGGCCACCACGGTGCAAACCATCCTGTACAAAATCTTGAAGATGGTACGGTGATGATTACTTCTCAGAACCATGGCTTCGCAGTAGATACAGATACACTGCCGGCGAACTTGAAAGCAACGCACAAATCATTGTTCGACCAAACCTTGCAAGGTATGCATCGTACAGATAAGCCTGCGTTCAGCTTCCAAGGTCACCCTGAAGCAAGCCCTGGTCCACATGACTGCGCACCACTGTTCGATCATTTCATCGAACTTATCGAAGCATCTAAGAAGTAATTAAGGAAGCATCATGGCTAAACGTACAGACATTAAAAGCATCTTAATTATTGGTGCTGGTCCGATTGTGATCGGTCAGGCATGTGAGTTTGACTACTCAGGTGCTCAAGCATGTAAAGCCCTTCGTGAAGAAGGCTACCGTGTTATTTTGGTGAACTCTAACCCAGCGACCATTATGACTGACCCTGCAATGGCAGACGCAACTTACATCGAGCCGATCACTTGGCAAACTGTTGCTGCAATCATTGAGAAAGAACGCCCAGACGCAGTTCTTCCGACAATGGGCGGTCAAACTGCATTGAACTGTGCACTTGCACTCGATGCCAACGGTATTTTAGAAAAATATAACGTTGAATTGATTGGCGCGACCAAAGAAGCAATCGAAAAAGCGGAAGACCGTAAACTTTTCGATATCGCAATGCGTAAAATTGGTCTTGAATGCCCTCGCGCTGACGTTGCAGAAAGCATGGAACACGCACTTGAAATTCAAGCTCGTTTCGGCTTCCCTGTCATTATCCGTCCATCATTCACGATGGGTGGTTCAGGCGGTGGTATCGCGTACAACAAAGAAGAATTCATTGAAATCTGTGAACGCGGTTTCGACCTTTCTCCAACTAAACAATTATTGATTGATGAATCTTTAATTGGTTGGAAAGAGTACGAAATGGAAGTTGTTCGTGACAAAAACGACAACTGTATCATTGTATGTACCATTGAAAACTTTGACCCAATGGGCGTGCACACAGGTGACTCAATCACTGTTGCTCCTGCACAAACATTGACAGACAAAGAATTCCAATTGCTGCGTAATGCATCTTTAGCAGTACTGCGTGAAATTGGTGTAGAAACTGGTGGTTCAAACGTTCAGTTCGGTATCAACCCGAAAGACGGCCGTATGGTTGTGATCGAGATGAACCCGCGTGTTTCTCGCTCATCTGCACTGGCATCTAAAGCAACTGGTTTCCCGATTGCAAAAATTGCTGCGAAATTGGCTGTCGGTTACACCCTTGATGAGTTGAAAAACGACATCACTGGCGGTACAACTCCTGCGTCATTCGAACCTGCAATTGACTACGTTGTAACGAAGATTCCTCGTTTTAACTTCGAGAAATTCCCGCAAGCTGATGCAACTTTAACTACACAGATGAAATCTGTGGGTGAAGTGATGGCGATTGGCCGTAACTTCCAAGAGTCTGTATCTAAAGCGCTTCGCGGTCTTGAAGTCGGTGCATGTGGTTTTGATGAAAAAATCGCAGTGGGTACTGAAGGTGCGCGTGACAAGATCTTAGTTGAGCTTAAAGTTCCGGGTCCAGAGCGTATTTGGTATGTGGCTGATGCATTCCGTCACGGCTTCACATTGGATGAAGTTTTTGAAGCAACGAAAATTGACCGTTGGTTCTTGATCCAAATCGAAGACATCATTAAAACTGAAGAGCAAATCCGTACTTTAGGTTTTGGTGACTTAAACGCTGACAATATCCGTTCATTCAAACGCAAAGGCTTATCGGATCTTCGCATTGCGAACTTGATGGGTATTTCACAAAAGCAATTCCGTAAACACCGTTGGAACTTGGGCGTAACCCCAGTGTACAAACGTGTAGATACATGTGCTGCAGAATTCGAATCTGATACAGCGTACATGTACTCAACTTACGATGAAGAGTGTGAAGCAAATCCATCGAACCGTGACAAAATCATGGTGATCGGTGGCGGTCCTAACCGTATTGGTCAAGGTATCGAGTTCGATTACTGCTGTGTACACGCTGCCCTTGCAATGCGTGATGACGGTTATGAAACCATCATGGTGAACTGTAACCCTGAAACAGTTTCAACCGACTACGATACATCAGATCGTTTGTACTTCGAACCAATTACACTTGAAGATGTTCTTGAAATCGTTCGTATCGAGAAGCCAAAAGGCATTATCGTTCAGTACGGCGGTCAAACGCCGCTTAAATTGGCTCGTGCTTTAGAAGAAGCGGGTGCGCCAATTATCGGGACATCTCCTGACGCGATTGACCGTGCAGAAGACCGTGAACGTTTCCAGCAAATGATTCAACGTCTACAACTTCGTCAACCAAACAACAGCATCGTAAAATCTGCTGAAGAAGGTATGGCTGAAGCGGCAAAAGTTGGTTATCCACTTGTGGTACGTCCTTCATACGTACTGGGTGGTCGTGCGATGGAAATCGTCTATAACGATGACGAACTAAAACGCTACTTACGTGATGCGGTTCAAGCGTCTAACGAAGCACCTGTTCTGCTTGACCACTTCCTAGACGATGCGATTGAAGTTGACGTGGACTGCGTATCTGACGGTAAAGACGTTGTGATCGGCGGTATCATGCAGCACATCGAACAAGCCGGTATTCACTCAGGTGACTCAGCATGTTCAATTCCTCCTTACTCTTTATCTAAAGACGTTCAGGACGAAATGCGCCGCCAAACCATCGCTATGGCGAAAGAGCTTGGCGTAATCGGTTTGATGAACGTTCAGTTTGCGGTTAAAGGCACTGACGTCTACATCTTAGAAGTGAACCCGCGTGCATCACGTACTGTTCCGTTCGTTTCTAAATGTATCGGCGAATCTTTAGCGAAAGTTGCTGCACGTTGTATGGCGGGTCAATCTTTAGAATCTCAAGGATTCACTACCGAGATTATTCCTGAGCACTTCTCTGTAAAAGAAGCGGTGTTCCCATTCAACAAATTCCCTGGTGTTGACCCAATTCTTGGCCCTGAGATGAAATCTACAGGCGAAGTGATGGGTGTAGGCAAAACATTTGGTGAAGCGTTCTATAAAGCTGTACTTGGCTCAAATGACCGTTTACCAGGCCTGCCAACTGAAGGCGAAGTGAAACATGCATTCTTATCTGTACGCCATTCTGACAAGCCGCGCGCTGTAGGTATTGCGAAACAGTTAACAGACCTTGGCTTCAAAGTGATCGCGACTGGCGGTACTTATGATGTAATTAAAGAAGCGGGTATTGAATGTGAACGTGTGAATAAAGTTACTGAAGGCCGTCCAAATATCGTGGACCGCTTGAAAAATGGCGAAGTTCACCTCATTATCAATACCACTGAAGGCAAACAGGCTCAAGAAGATTCATTCTCGATCCGCCGCTCTGCACTGCAAGGCAAAGTGTATTACACTACTACCCTTAACGGTGCCGATGCAGTATGCCAAGCTTTAGCAATTAAATTGCCAATGGATGTATACCGTCTGCAAGACCTTACTAAAGGTTAATTAAGTTACCGAGAAGTCCCGCCACCTCTCGGTGGCGGGCTTTTTTTCATTTATAGGTCAGTGGTTTTTACTGATTTTTTCTTTTTTACAAACATGAGGGACAACAATGCAACGTTATCCTATGACTCCCGAAGGCAAAATTGCCCTAGAGAAAGAATTACAGCAGCTTAAAAGTGTAGATCGTCCACGCATTACTGCAGCCATTGCTGAAGCGCGTGAACATGGGGATTTGAAAGAAAACGCGGAATACCACGCTGCGCGCGAGCAGCAAGGTTTCTGTGAAGGCCGTATCCAAGATATCGAAGGTAAATTGGGCGCTTGCCAAGTGATTGATGTTAAAGCGCTGGAGCAAACTGGCCGTGTAGTTTTCGGTGTAACCGTCACTATTGAAAACCTAGACACAGAAGAACAAAAGACCTATCAAATCGTGGGTGATGACGAAGCAGATTTTAAAATCAATAAAATCTCCGTGAACTCTCCGATTGCGCGCGGCCTGCTGGGTAAAAACGAAGGCGAAGACGCCAAAATTACCACTCCGCAAGGCGAAGTGGAATATGAAATTGTAAAAGTTGCTTATCTTTAATTCATAAAGATAGTTACTGTTAAGCCCCTCTGTTGAGGGGTTTTTTATTGCCTTGAAATTCCCCTGCTGCAGGTATCTGAAACTGGAAATATCTAATTTTTAAAGCTGCACATGCATTGACCATAAGTATCAATATAGATGGGGCTAAAACATCATTGCATATTCAGCGCATTGCATTAGAGTTTTCATCCATATAACAACAAATTTGAGATGAATGATGAAAATAGGCCGCGCCAGCCGAACTGCGCAAGCTGCTGCTGCAATTCGCGCCAATCACTATCTGTATGCCAATAATCCGGTTTTTTCTGATCCTTATGCATTGCACATGACCAGTCCAGCTTGGCAGGCCGTGCTATCAAACCGCTTCTTAATTAAAAGCTTAAACTCAAAAATTGCGAATCACGCTTTCGGCCTGCTGACGGCGCAAGTGGTTGCGCGCTCCCGCTTTGCTGAAGATTTATTGAAACAGGCGATTCAAAAAGGCATCCATCAATATGTTTTGATCGGCGCCGGGCTTGATTCATTTACCTTGCGTTTAGCGAAACAGTACAGTCAGATTAAAATTTATGAAGTGGATCACCCAGATACGCAGGCTTTAAAAATCAAGATATTAAGTCAATTAGGCGATATTCCAGACAATGTGGAATTTGTACCAATTGATTTTGAACAAGAACAGCTCAGTGATGCACTGCAGCGCAGCCACTATGATTCAGGCCAAGCCGGCTTTTTTTCTTGGCTGGGCACCACGCATTATCTCAGTCCGCAAACCACCTTAAATACCCTGCAGGACATTGCCATCCTAGCCGCCGCAAAAAGCGAGCTGGTGCTGGACTATTCGATTCATTATCAAGATTTAACAGGGATTGAACGCCTAGGCACTTTTGCCGTCTCCCAATTCACCCATCTGCTGAGTGAGCCGATTATTGGCGCGTTCAATACCTGGCAATTGCATGATACCGTGCAGCGCATGGGGTATCAGATCATCGATGATCTTTCTGGCCAAGAGATTACGCAGCGTTATTTTCATCAGCGTGTGGACGGCATTCAGCATACTCAGGCCACGCATTTGCTGCATTTAATTACGGCTTAGACTTTTGCATCAAGTCATATAAAATAGCGCTGTGCATGTCCAGCCCTTGTAAATTGTATGTCTGAAAAATTGATTAATTCTCCTGTGAATCATTGGTGTGAATTTGAGTTCATCTCCAAAACTGTGAAGAATCCGAATATTCACATTAAGGGCAATTATTCATATTATTCGGCCTATTGGGATCAAGGCTTTGAGCGCTGTGTGGTGCGTTATTTGCATGATAAGCCTGCAACCGCAGAGAAACCCATTGATCAGCTCTATATCGGCAATTTCGTCTGTTTTGGCGCTGAATGTGTGATTATGATGGGTGGCAACCAACTCCATCGTACAGACTGGATTTCGGCTTTTCCGTTCGATACACGCAGTTTTGTGCCTGCTGGCGATACTATCATTGGCGATGGCTGCTGGATTGGTTCACGCGCCATGATTATGCAAGGTGTGACGCTTGGCGAAGGTGCTGTGGTGGCTACAGGCGCTGTAGTGACCAAAGATGTGCCGCCTTATGCTGTAGTGGGCGGTGTTCCTGCAAAAATTATTAAATACCGCTTTTCTGAGGAAGATATCAAAAAACTGCTTTCACTTAAACTCTATGAGATGAATGAAAAGCAGTTTTTAAAGATGCGGGAACAGTTGCAGACGGAGGATGTCGATAAATTAGTTCAATATTTTCAAACTAAAACTCTTTAAAATTCCAAATATTATATTTCTTTCATAAATCAAGAAGTGATCATCAAGTGGCAATGAAATTAATATTAAAAGTTCCTTCTCCCTTTGGGAGAAGGTTAGGATGAGGGAGTTTTTTAATAAAATCCTCACCCTAACCCTCTCCTTAAAAAGGAGAGGGAATTTCCATTGTGAATTAAATACTGTTTAAAAATCAATTTATGAAAGAAATCTATTTATAAGCAAATCATATAAATAAACACAAGGTATCTAATAGCTCTGACCCGTAAAATTAAATTAGTTATGAATTGGCTTTCTGAACCTAAATTACTATTTTATATCTATTGTTAGCTTTCTCTTGGATAAGCGTCTTTCACTATTCTGAACCTAGCTTTCGATTAAGCGGATTCCTGCCCCAAATTTTAGGTATCCTCCAAACTCGTGAACAGTTTGGGCATGACTAATATCTCAGATTATTTTCAGCTTGTTGGATACAACGATTTCCACTTAAGTTAAGAATAAAAGCTAAAAAGTCCGACATTAATAATTTAAACACAAGCTATCTGAACAGAAAATTTTAGTCAACTCACCAAGTTGCAAAACCTGCAGACAAAAAAAGACCACGTTTTGGAACGTGGTCTATAAAAATGGTGGCTATGACGAGACTTGAACTTGTGACCCCCGCATTATGAGTGCGGTGCTCTAACCAACTGAGCTACATAGCCGTAAACAGTGCGCGCATTATGTGGTTTTATCCAAAGTACGTCAAGTACCTAATGCGCTTAATTGATCAAAATTTAGTGAAGTGAGCCGATAAGCCGGGTTCTGTCGAGGACGATCATTCCTCTAGGCGCACAATCACTCATGCGCTCAAGCGACCTACCCGGATCCAGCATGGGCCATGCCTAAAGGATCCCTATTTGGTCTTGCTTCCGGTGGGGTTTACCATGCCGTGAACTGTTGCCAGACACGCGGTGCGCTCTTACCGCACCCTTTCACCCTTACCTCCGATTCTAATTGCTTAGAACCATAATGAAGGCGGTCTACTCTCTGCTGCACTTTCCGTCGGCTCATGCCGCCCAGGCGTTACCTGGCACCTTGCCCTATGAAGCCCGGACTTTCCTCCCCTGTTTCAATCACGGAGATCTCCACAGCAGCGATCGTCTGGCTCACTTCGGGGCGCATCTTAGCAAAATTTCAAACTAATTGCTTGATGTTTTTTGAGCAGTCAGTTTTTCATACTTCAATTGCAGCTCTTCCTGCGTCTCGGCATGGTTCGGATCCAGCGGGATGCAGTCGACTGGGCAGAACAATTGGCACTGCGGTTTATCGTGATGCCCGACGCACTCTGTACATAAGTCTGGATTGATTTCATAAATGACCTCACCCAGAAAAATCGCCTCATTCGGACATACAGGTTCGCAAACATCGCAATTGATGCATTCATCAGTGATATATAAAGACACGCTACTCGCCTTGTTGGAATTTGCGTTTAAATGCGGCTTCCACGTTTGCCGGAACAAACTTGGTGACGTCGCCTTTCAAACGCGCAATTTCACGCACCAGTGTGGATGAAATAAAAGAATATTGCTCTGACGGCGTTAAAAATACTGCTTCAAAATGCGGATCCAGCTGGCGGTTCATATTCGCTAGCTGAAATTCATATTCAAAATCAGACACGGCGCGCAATCCGCGCAGGACAGCAGTCGCATTCTGTTCATGAAAGAAATTGACCAGCAGGCCGTCAAAACCTACAAACTCTACGTTGTTCAAATGGCTTAAAGACTCTTTTGCCAGCTCTACACGTTCTTCCAGACTAAATAATGGATTTTTATGATGTCCTATAGCAATTGCAACCACCACTTCATCAAACATGCGCGATGCGCGTGTCACTAAATCAATGTGGCCATTGGTAATTGGATCGAATGTGCCCGGATAAATTACGCGAGTTTGAGACATCCATTTGTACTCAGTTGGTTTGGTAGAGCCCTATTTTAGCAAAATCTTGTTTTTGGGTGAAGAAACTCCATCAATTTAAAAAGTTCATCTAGATGCAAGTTCGGGTACAATAGTCCTAACTTTGGAAGTTTCTGATTATGACGAAAGTAGTTGTTAAAAAAAATAACACTGGCACCATCGCGCAGAACAAACGCGCACGCCATGATTATTTCATTGAAGAGAAATTTGAAGCCGGACTTTCGCTGCAAGGCTGGGAAGTGAAGTCTTTGCGCGCGGGCCGTATGACTTTAACTGAAAGCTATATCACCTTCAAAAACGGTGAAGCTTTTTTATTTGGCGCGCAAGTGCAGCCGCTGTTAAGCGCCTCTACGCATATTGTTCCTGAAGCGCGCCGCACACGCAAACTGCTGCTGAGCAAGCGCGAAATTGACAAATTACTCGGTGCGGTCAATCAAAAAGGCTATGCCTGCGTACCTTTGGCCTGCTACTGGAAAGGCCGTTTAGCCAAACTGGAAATTGCGCTGGTGAAAGGCAAGCAGCTGCATGATAAGCGTGCAACTGAAAAAGACCGTGACTGGCAGCGTGATAAAGCGCGGATTATGCATAAATAAAATGCACTATCCATCAAAAAGATCACAGCCTCCCATTGGAGGCTGTTATTTTTTGGCTCATCAAGTTAGGCCAGCACGGCGCATAGACAGTGCGCAGATCATTGCTCAGACAATCAGATGAACAAATCCTCAATCCGCCAAAGCAGTTTGATTTTACTTCCTGATTGCCCAAAATTTGATTTTTCCGCATCAAGGCAGCTGACCTGAATTAAACAGATTCAGTAATAAAAAAAGCCAAAAGAAGATAAGTTTCTCTTGGCTTTTCATTGTTTTATCTATAAATAATAAAACAATCCATTATTTGAATTTATTTAACAGCAGTCCTAAATATTCACCAAACCAAAGCGCAGTTTCCAAATCACCTTTGGGCGGCGTAACTTCAACAGGCGCATTGTCCGACTGCGTCATGAGGCCCAAAAAGCTCGACATGCGGTTTAAGTCATCAATGCCGCGGCCAGTCGGCATGATAGGCAAACCCGACCACAGCATGCCATGCTGCATGGCGAATAAATTAATCTGCTGCAGCACCGCCAGCTTATCACCGCTCAAACCGCCGCCATTGGTAAAGCCCGCGGCCAGCTTGCCCTGCCATGCCCGCGCCAGCCAGCGTTTCGACGACTGCTCCATGAACTGTTTTAAGCCGGAAGTTAGATTGCCCATATAGGTGGGACAGCCAAAAACAATAGCATCCGCTTGGTCTAAAATATCCCAATCCACTTGTTCAATGTTCATGCTATGCACAGCCGCACCCGTTTGGGCTGCGCCCTGCGCAATACATGAAGCGACTTTGGCGGTATGGCCATAAGGGCTGTGATAAACAATGGCGATAGATTTAGCCAATACAGATGCAGTTAAAGACATAATAATCAAAAGTCTACAGATTCGCTCAAGTTTAGCATTTTCATGCTATAAACACGAATGTTGCCATGCGGCCGGTTTTCGCTTCACGGCGGTAAGAATAATAATCATCCTGCTGCTGATAAGAGCACTGATCACCGCCTAAAATGGTTTTCACTCCATGCAGCGTCAGAATATAGCGGGCAATGGCATATAAATCCGCATAGAACTTGCCTTCTTTCACACCCGCCTTAAAAGCGCTGTCCAGCTCTGGATATTTTGAGCAAAACACCTGTTTCACCTCAGCGCCAATTTCAAAATTCTCCTGGCAAATTGCCGCCCCCAGCCATGCCCAAGCGGGCGGGCTTTGCATTTCAGCAATAGTGTTTTCAATAATACCGCCGGCTAAACCGCGCCAGCCTGCATGCAGATTCGCTACTTCTGTGCCTTCAGCATTGCCCAAGACCACAGGCAGGCAGTCGGCAGTCATCATCATTAAGGCATGGCCAGCCGTTTGCGTGACTAGGCCATCACCTTCAAGCGCATCAAAAGACATTTCCGCATTGATGGTGCGGCAAATCGTGCTGTGGGTTTGCGTCATCCAGGTGATTTTATTCACCCCATGCTCGGAAAACTCCTGCAGCAGCGTCATGCGGTGGCGCTGCACGCGCTGCGGATCATCATCGACATGCAAAGCCAAGTTAAAGCCTGCCAATTCAGCGATGTCTGACGGCAGCGCCTTATCGTGCTGTACGCGGGTCTGGCCTGCAAATACGCCTTTTGGCAGCCCTTGAACAAATTGCATGTCAATTTCCTTATGTATGATGATGAAAGCTGATCGTTTTGCCGTGAGCCAGATCTATCGATAGACGCAATCAGCCCCTAAAACAGCAGCGGCACCGGCCCTTGTTCGATTCAGGCCGGCATCCGTTTCGGCTTAGTAAGCTTTGTTTTCTGTACGCAGCACGTCCACCAAATGAGTGAAGTCTTCCGGCCACGGCGCTTCAAACATCATTTCTTCGCCGCTGCGCGGATGCACCAAGCCCAGTTTCGCGGCATGCAGCGCCTGGCGCTTAAATGCACGCAAGGTTTCCGCCAATAGCGGAGATGCGCCCGCCGGCACGCGCACACGGTTCATATAGACTGGATCGCCGACTAAGCCGTGGCCGATGTAGCTGAAATGCACACGGATCTGATGGGTGCGGCCTGTCTCCAGGCGCGCTTGAATGCGGGTGAAATGCTGAAAACGCTCTTTCACATTGTAATGGGTAACCGCTTCTTTACCGCCCGGCAGAATCGCCATTTTGATGCGGTCGACCGGATGGCGCTTAATCGGCTCATCAATGGTGCCGCCGGCAATAATCGCGCCATACGCCACCAAATCATAAATACGGTAGACTGATTTCTTTGCCAGCTGCTTGCTCAAAGAGAACTGCGCCTCTAAGTTTTTCGCAACAACCAGCAGGCCCGAGGTGTCTTTATCGATCCGGTGCACCAAGCCCGCACGGGTCAGTTCAACCGATTTAGGATAATGATGCAGCAGCGCATTGACCAGCGTACCCGTCGCATTGCCTGCGCCCGGATGCACAACCATGCCGACCGGCTTATTGATCACGATAATGTCGTCATCTTCATACACGATGTCTAAAGGAATGTCTTCCGGCTGGCTGCGGGTTTGCGCTTCCAGCTCAACTTCCAGTGTCAGCAGCTCATCTCCCTCAGATTTATACTTTGGCTTCACGCTGTTACCATTCACTAACAAATGGCCTTCTTTCAGCCACTGCTTGAGTTTTTCGCGTGAAAAATCAGGCCAAACCGCTGCGGCCACTTGGTCGATGCGCTGTCCAAAAAAGCTGTCATCCAATTGAAATTGCAACGATAAACGTGTTGCAGTTGCGTCTGAAGTATGGTTATCTGCATCCTCAGAATCTTCAAGCAAATTGAAGTCAGTTTCAGGGATATCGGAATTAGAAGATTGTGCTTGAGTCATTTGATCATTCAGGCAAAAGTGGTTTAATAGTGCAATTGTAGCTCATTGCCAGTATTAACAGAGGAATTTTTATGTCGCTACCACATTATAAAAAGACAATGCTTGCTCTAACCCTTGGCGTTGCGGCAGCAATGGCAGGCTGCAGCAGCAATCCAAAAAAAGATGTGGTTGATACTGGTCCGCAATCCAGCGAACAGGTTTACATTGAAAAAGCAAAAAAAGCGCTGGACCGTCATCAATATACTGACGCCGCCAAGCATTTAGAAGCGCTGGAAACTTATTACCCAACAGGCAGCTATGCAACGCAGGCACAGCTGGAACTGCTGTATGTAAAATTTCAGCAAAAAGATTATGAAGCGGCTATCACTTTGGCAGAGCGTTTTATCCGCCTGAACCCGCAGCATCCGAATGTCGATTATGCTTACTATGTCCGCGGTGTCGCGAACATGGAACAAAACTATGACGGCCTGATCCGCTATACCTCGCTGAAGCAGTCGCACCGTGATGTCAGCTATCTCAAAATCGCGTATCAGAACTTCGTGGACTTTATCCGCCGCTACCCATCCAGTGAATATGCGGTCGATGCCGCACAGCGCATGAAGTTTATCGGTCAGGAATTGGCTGAAAGCGAAATGAACGCTGCGCGCTTCAACATTAAGCGCAAAGCCTATTTAGCAGCGGTTGAGCGCTCTTTATGGGTGATTGAGCATTATCCGCAAACCCCGCAAATTCCAGAAGCGCTGGCCACTGTGGCCTATGGCTATGACAAGCTGGGCGATAAACAAACTTCGCAGCAATACGTGGATGTGCTGAAACTGAACTATCCAGAGCTAGTGAAGTCTGACGGCTCTGTCAACATGCGTGCAGCGCGCAGTGAAGGCAGCTTCTGGAACCGTGCAACTCTAGGCGTATTCGGCAAGGGCGGCAGCACGCATTCTGAACAGGATGAAGTGAAAAATGCCGGCAGCGAAGAAAAACGCAGCTTAACCAACCGCCTGTCTTTTGGCCTGCTGGACCGTCCAAAAGCGGAAGCCGCTGATATCCCTCAGCCGGCTGAATCTGACGCCGCTGAATAAATCCGCCGATTCAGATGATTTTTCGCAAAGGGCAAGTTATCATACTTGCCCTTTGTCATTTCAGCTTCAGGCGTTTTCACGCTTGATCCGCATGATCAAAAAGGATACAACAGACAAAGCAGATGTCTGTCCGATGCTTCAAGGCATCAAACCTGAACTGCACAAGCAGGGCTTTCTTTTTCCATCAGCTTTTAAGGCGCATTGAAATAACAGCATGGCGATTCCTCAGCACACCATTGATCAAATTTTAGACCGCACCGATATTGTCGATGTGATTGGTCAGTTTGTGAAATTAAAAAAGACTGGGCGAACCTACTCCGGCTGCTGCCCCTTTCATCAGGAAAAGTCCCCTTCTTTTCACGTTTACCGCGATAAGCAGTACTTTCACTGCTTCGGCTGTCAGGCCAACGGCAACGCCATCCGCTTTTTAATGGATATCGGCAGCCGCAATTTCATCGAAGTGATGAAAGACCTGTCGAGTCAAACTGGCATTGAGCTGCCGAAAGATAATTTTGATTCCAATAAATTAAAATACAAACGCGAAGCGCCCAAAGCTCAGGCGCCTGCTCCGGCAGCGCAGCCCGCAGCGCCAGAAGCCCAAAAAACCGCGGCAAAGACCGTATCCAATGATGCCGCGCCGGCTTTTGACCACGACCCCTTTGCAGAGTTTCAGCAGCAGGATGAGGCCTTTTACGGCAATGATCCTTTTGCGGCTTTTGATCAGCCTGCAGCATTTGAACAGGCGCAGCCAGACGGCAACCTCTATGACCTGCTGGAAAATATCGCCCAGTTTTATGAACATCAGCTGCCGGCCAGCCGTACAGCGCAGCAGTATTTCAAGCAGCGCGGACTGTCCGCAGAAACCATCGCCTACTGGCGTTTAGGCTATGCGCCGGAAGACTGGCAGCATTTAGAAAAAGCCTTTCCGCAAGATATTGAGGGCTTAAAGCTGCTGGGCTTAATCCGCACCAGCGACAGCGGCCGCGACTTTGACCTGCTGCGTGACCGGGTGATTTTCCCGATCCGTGACGCCAAAGGCCGTGTGGTCGGTTTTGGCGGGCGCGCGCTGAATGATGAAGTCAAACCCAAGTACATCAACTCGCCCGATTCTGAAGTCTTCCATAAAAACCAGCTGCTGTATGGCCTCTACGAGGGCCGCAAGCAAAAAGCCAATGACTGGCTGATGGTGGAAGGCTATATGGATGTGATCGCCCTGCAGCAGTACGGCATTGCAGGTGCAGTGGCGACGCTGGGAACGGCGAGCAACACCGAACATTTAAATATTTTATTCAAGCAGAACAACCGCATTACCATTGCCTTTGACGGCGATGCCGCGGGGCAAAAAGCGGCGCGCCGAACCTTGGAAATTGCCCTGCCGCTGCTGAATGACGGCCGTGAGCTAAAATTCTTTGTGCTGCCGAATGATCACGACCCTGATTCTTTGATCCGCCGCGAAGGCATTGAAAATTTTAGGCGCCTGCTGGACACTGCGCCGCTGCTGTCTGAATTTGTCTTTGCGCATTTGACGCAGAATTTTGACATCACTACGCCGGAAGGCAAAAGCCAAGTCATGGCCGAATTGCGCCAGCTGACCGAACTGCTGCCGCCTAAAGGCTCTTACCGCTATCTGCTGCAGCAATATTTCCGTGAAAAACTCGGTTTCAGCCGCAAGTGGCAGCGGCAGGTCAATAATGATGCTTCACTCAGCTTCAGCACCAAAATTGATGCCGAAGAATATGTGATTGCGATTTTGATCAATCACCCTTATCTGTATATTCATTTTGAACCGCTGCGCGCAATCATCTCATCCGATCTGCTGCTGTTCAATATTCTGAATATTTTCAATGTGATTTTTGATGATTTGCCGGATGATCCTGAACTGTCGCGCTATTATGTGTTAGGCGCATGCTCAGCGTATCATCATGAATTGCAAACCATTTTAGAAAACGCCAATATCAGCGACTATACCTCATCTCCAGAGCAGGCTGATAAATTGGCCGCCGATTTCTCCACCAAACTGCAGTACGAATATTTGCAGCAGAAGCTGAAATCCAAGAAGTTTTCCAGCCTTGCTGAAATGCGCAACTTGAAGCAGAAAATTTATGAGATCGGCAAAAAAAGATCGCTGACCCTGCTGGATGAGTAATCCAGACCAGAAAGCGATTTGATTGTTAAAGAAGAAAACAGCTGAAATGCAGCAGCGCATTCACATGTTTGAACTTAAAGCTTTTTGACTTAATACTTTTTAGTTTAAAGCTTGAATCAGCTGCCTGCAAAAAGACACCAGCTGAAATTTTTTAGACGGTTGCCCTGTTAATGCTTCGGCTTGCGGCGTTTTTCTGCGGTTGCAGCCAGATCCTGCTCCAGCATTTCAAAATACGCGGGATCCTCAGCCGTAGCAGCATGGCGCAGCGCAATTGAAGTCGGATGCAGCAGCTTATTGGTCAAACGGTAGGAAAGTTCCTGCAGCACCTGCTCTGCAGGCGCCCCTTTTTGCAAACGCGCCAAAGCCTGCGCCAGTTCTTCCTGCCTTAAGCTTTCACCCTGATCACGGTAGACTTGAATCGTCGCGCCAGCCAAATTCACTTTTTGCTGAGTAATCAGTTCTGTCGCCAGCTGATTGACCATCACTTCCGCTTCAACCGCGGCTTGGCGGCGCTGCGCAAGGTTTTCATCAATCACGCTTTGCAGGTCATCCACGCCATATAAATACACGCCATCCAAGCTTTCGACTTTCGCTTCGATATCGCGCGGCACAGCCAAATCGACCATGAGCATTTGTTTGTAGCGGCGTTTTTTGAGCGCCGCTTTGACATCTTTGAAATAAATGACCTGATGCAGGCTGCCGGTACAGCTGGAAATCACATCAGCGCGGTGCAAATTATCCGCCAGCTGATCAAAATCAATGATTTCCACTTCAACACGGTGCGCGATTTCCTGCGCTAATGCCTCGGCCCGGGCGCGGGTACGGTTGCAAATGATAATTTTGCCGACCCCCATTTCAGCCAGATACTTGGCCACCAAGCTGTTCATTTCTCCCGCAGCGACAATCATCACCGTTAGCTGTTCCGGCTTGCTGAACACCTGTAAGGCCAGCTGCGCCACCGCATAGCCCATCGACACCGCATGGCTGCCGACGGCCGTTTCCGAGCGCACGCGCTTGGCGGCATAAAAGGCATATTCAAAAATTTTATTCAGGCTGCTAGACACCGTTTCGGCATCCTTGGCCAAGGACAGTGCAGTCTTCACCTGCCCTAAAATTTGCGGCTCGCCCAGCATGAGCGAATCCAGGCCGCTGGCAACACGCATCAAATGCGTCACGGCCTGCGCATTTTCATAGCGGTACACATGATTGGACAGCTGTTTGACATCAATCTGATTTGCTTGGGCGAGCCAGTTCAATACCATGTCTGCATTTTCAGACATCGCATAAACTTCAGTACGGTTGCAGGTAGACACCACAACCATATCATTCAAAAAATCGGCATGACTTTGCTGCGCCAGCAGCGCACTTAACTTTTCCGGGTTAAATGCGATTTTCTCACGCAGTTCTACAGAAGCGGTTTGATGGTTGACACCCAATGCAAAGAAAGACATATCAGATCATCATTTCGCTAAATTTATGCTATTGTGCAACATCGGTGTCATAAAAAGCATTACTTGGATCAAGAAAAATTGCGTCAAACAAATAGCCGGCTCAGCGGCGCGACAATAAAGCAGTATTCTACCACATTCTTGCTGGTCGGTAGCATGGCTTCCAGTGCTCAAGTACGAGCATTTGGAGAAGTTTACCACGCCAATTCAAATTATGATGCCATAAAACAAAGCATGATTGCAGAGTTTGCACTTGCTTATGATGATATCCCCACCGCATTGCACAACTATACTGTTCTCGCTATTAAAAGCAATTCCACTGCAGTCAAGCAGCGCGCGCTGAATATCGCTTTAGAGCAAAATGATTTGCAGGCGGCTTTAGACATTGCCACGCATTGGGTGGTCCAAGAGCCTGAAGATGTTCCTGCGCTATTTTATTTGTCGCATATTGCTTTAAAAACCCATGAATATGATCTGGCGGCAGAAACCTTAGATAAGATTTTAAATATTGATCCTAATGCGGATTTAGAAGAAATTTTAGCAGGCATTGCGCCGGAATCCGCAGATGACCGCGAATTTTTGATTGGCGCGCTGCGGGCCAGCAAAGAAAGCCGCAATCCGTCTATTTTGGTGCTGATTGCCGGGCTTGAAGCGCAAAATGGCCAGCTGACTGACGCGCTGAAGACCATTAATTCCGCATTAAAAAAGCGCCCGAAGACCACCGGCTATATCTTAATGAAAGCCAATTTGCTGATTGCGCTGGGCGATGAAGAAGCCGCGCGCCAATGGTATGATAAATCCAGCCGCAAGCACCGCAGCAATTTAGATGTGCGGCTCGCCGAAGCCAAATATTTAGTCAAAATCAATGAGTCGGAACTGGCGCTGCAAAAGCTGGAAGAGATCATTAAAAAATGGCCCAAAGCCGAAGAAGCGCTGTTTCTTGGCGGTCTCACCAGCATTGACTTAGAACAGTACGAAAAAGCGGAAAAGTATCTGGTGGGTTTGCGCTATTCTGCACAGTATCAAAATGAAGCCTATTACTATTTAGCCGTCAATGCTGAACGGAAACAGCATTTTGAGACAGCGAAAGCCTATTACCGCCTGGTGGATGGCAGCCTCTATACCGTCTCGCGCCGCAGCATGGTGAATATTTTCACTCAGCAGGACAAACTGCATGATGCCTTGCGCTTTTTAACGCAGGAACGGGTGAATTATCCGCAGCACGCCAGTTTTTTATACCTTGCGCAGGCCGATATTTTAAAGCGCATGAACAACAAAAAGGCCGCGATGCGCCTTTTGGATGAAGCCATTAAAAATCTGCCGGATGACCCTGAACTGATCTATGCAGAAGTGCTGATTCTGGATCCTTATCAAGACCGCGACAAACTGGATAAACTGCTGACCAAGCTGCTGTCGATTGAACCCAACAGCCCAACCTATTTAAATGCCTATGCCTATACACTGGCGCTGCAAAACCGGCGGCTGGATGATGCGCGCAGATTTGTAGAACATGCCTTAGAGTTCGCACCGGAACAAGCCTCTATTTTGGATACACTGGGCTATATCTGTTATTTACAGAACGATTTTGCCACGTCTGCAGCCGTGCTGAAAAAGGCCTATGAACTCAGCGGCAGCGTTAAAATCGGCGTGCGTTATGCCCGCTCGATTTACATGCAAGGCAACATTGCAGAATTTAGCCAAGTGTTACAACAACTCAAACAAAAGCACCCGAATGATCCTCAATTAGATCAATTAAATACGCTATTGTTACCCCAGCAAATCAAAAAGAGTTAAGCCCTGCTTATGCATACCTTGTCAAAATTCTGCCTGTCTATTCTGGCGTTCAGCACTGTTGCCCTGACCGGCTGCCAGCAATACATCCAGCCCTCAGAACAGCCACCAGCCCACGTGCTGGAAGCGCCGGATCAATTCAGCCTGCAAGGCAAAATCGGGGTGCGCACACTGCAGCAGTCCGGCAGCGCGTTCTTCACTTGGGTGCAGGAAGAAGATGAGTTTGATATCGAGCTCAGCGGCATTTTGGGTGTGGGCAAAACACAAATCAGCGGCAAGCCCGGTGAGGTCACGCTAAACAGCGCAAAAACCGGTTTAATCAGCGCAGCAACGCCTGAAGAGCTGCTGGAGCGCGCAACCGGCTGGCAAGCGCCGATTACCCATTTAGTGAAATGGGTGCAGGCAAAACCCGCAACCCGGCAGGCGCAGCTGAACAAAGATGACAGCGGCCGGATTGCGCAGATTCAGGAAGACGGCTGGCAAGTCGATTTAAGCTATGCGGACAGCGCCGCTTTGCCGAATAAACTGATTTTGAAGCAAGCGCTTGAAACGGGTAAAGAAAACCGTATTACAATGGTCATTCAAAACCGCTAAGTCTAATTTAAACTGATATTGCTATGATCCGAGTTCCCTCTCCTGCCAAACTTAACTTGTTCTTGCATATTACTGGGCGCCGTGCAGACGGTTACCATGAACTGCAAAGCATTTTTCAGCTGATTGATTTATGCGATTGGCTGGAATTCAGCCCCATTGCATCCAAAGAAATTTGCATTGATGGGCTGGAATCCGTCAATGTAGAGCAAAATCTGATCTACCGGGCCGCGCAAATACTGCTGCCGCATGCCAAGCAGCCCACAGGCCTGAATATCCGGGTTGAAAAAAATATTCCTATGGGCGCAGGCCTCGGCGGCGGCTCATCCAATGCCGCCACAGCCCTGATTGTGCTGAATCAATTGTGGCAATGCGGTTTAAATACTGAACAGCTGGCTGCGCTGGGCCTCAAGCTGGGCGCCGATGTGCCTATTTTTGTGCATGGCCGCAACGCGTGGGCAGAGGGCATTGGCGAACACTTAACATTCATAGACTTAGATCAAAAACAGTACATTGTGCTAAAACCTGATTGTTTTATCAGCACTCAACTGCTTTTTTCGCAAAAAACATTGACAAGAGACACGAAGCCTACTAAATTTTGCGCCTATCAGCTAACGCCGTTTAGTTTTGGAAATAACTTTGAGCCAGTGGCAAGAAGCTTATACCCGGAAGTGGACGAAGCAATGCAGTACTTAGATCAGTTCGGTACAGCCAAGCTTACAGGTACAGGTGCTTGTGTTTTTGCTGAGGTAACAGAGAATATGAATGTAAATGACATTCTGAAAAACGCGCCTTGTAAATCTTACTTGGTCAGCAGTTTAGCAGAATCGCCATTGCGTCATTTCGAAGTTTGATAGGGGCGTCGCCAAGTGGTAAGGCACCGGGTTTTGATCTCGGCATCCGTTGGTTCGAATCCAGCCGCCCCTGCCATCAAATTCACCTGTAGATGTAAGTTGTATTAAAGGGGCGTCGCCAAGTGGTAAGGCACCGGGTTTTGATCTCGGCATCCGTTGGTTCGAATCCAGCCGCCCCTGCCATTTAATACAACACATCAATTTAGGGGCGTCGCCAAGTGGTAAGGCACCGGGTTTTGATCTCGGCATCCGTTGGTTCGAATCCAGCCGCCCCTGCCATTTTCTCAAAAAAGACAGAACATTCTTTTGTGGCTAGCCTGTTAAATCACCTTGACAAAACAGCTCAAAAACATTAAAGTTCTGCCGCATTAGGGGCGTCGCCAAGTGGTAAGGCACCGGGTTTTGATCTCGGCATCCGTTGGTTCGAATCCAGCCGCCCCTGCCATCTATTTCCATACATTTCAACCGCCAAGGGTGCTTCATGCCCAATCTTGTCGTTTTTAGTGGAACCGCGCATCCACAATTCGCTCAAAAAGTCGTTAGCCACTTACATATTCCACTAGGTGCTGCTGCCGTTTCAACCTTTTCTGATGGTGAAATTGCTGTAGAAATCACTGAGAATGTCCGTGGTAAAGACGTATTTATCGTACAGCCTACTTGTGCCCCAACGAATGATAACCTGATGGAAATCTTAGTTATGGCAGACGCGCTTCGCCGCGCAAGTGCTGGCCGTATCACTGCCGTCATTCCTTACTTCGGCTATGCTCGTCAAGACCGTCGTCCGCGTTCGAGCCGTGTGCCAATTACCGCTAAAGTGGTTGCAGATATGCTGACTACTGTAGGTATTGACCGCGTCGTGATGATTGACCTTCATGCCGACCAAATCCAAGGTTTCTTCGATATTCCAGTAGACAACATCTACGGTACTCCAGCCTTGCTTGCTGACTTGCGTCAACAGTCACATGACAACCTGATGGTTGTTTCTCCTGACGTTGGCGGTGTTGTCCGTGCACGCGCTGTTGCGAAGCAAATGGGTGATATCGATCTTGCGATCATCGATAAGCGCCGTCAAAAAGCAAATGAATCACAAGTGATGCATTTGATTGGCGATGTGAAAGGCCGTGACTGCGTAATTGTAGATGACATGGTTGATACCGCAGGTACACTCTGCAAAGCTGCTGATGCACTGAAAACTTTTGGTGCGCGCCGTGTCGTTGCTTATGCAACTCACCCAGTACTTTCTGGTAAAGCATTAGAAAACTTGAAAAATTCTGTAATCGACGAATTGGTTGTTACCGACACAATTCCGCTTTCAGAAGAAGCTCTAGCTCTTGGCAAGATTCGCCAAGTTTCAGTAGCAAGCATGGTTGCTGAAACAATTCGTCGTATTAACAACGAAGAATCTATTAGCGCAATGTTCGATTCTTATCTATAATATAGCGCTGAATTTTCAAAACCCTGCTTTTGGCAGGGTTTTCTATCGCTGAACTGGTCGAAAGTTCAGCTCAATCAAAACTTAAAATAGGATGTCTATCATGGCAAACTTCGTATTAGACGCAGCAGCACGTGAAGAAGCAGTTCAAGGGAAAGGTTCGAGCCGCCGCCTTCGTCTGCAAAACAAAGTTCCAGCAATCATCTATGGTGGCGCTGCTGAACCTGTAGCTGTAACTTTAGAACTTCGTCAACTTGTTAAAGCATTAGAAAGCAATGCTTTCTTTGAAGAAGTTGTAGAAATCAAAGTTGGCGACAAAACTGAAAGCGTTAAAATCAAAGCGTTACAGCGTCACCCAGCTAAAAACACGCCTATGCACGCTGACTTCGTTCGCGCGTAAGTGTTTATTGGTGTAATTAGTGTCTAATATTTCACTGATTGTCGGTTTGGGCAACCCTGGTAAAGAGTATGCCCAAACCCGCCATAATGCAGGCTTCTGGTTCGTAGAACGCCTTGCAGAACAATATGGCATCAACTTGAAAGCTGATCCGAAATTCAATGGAATCAGCGGCCGCGGCAATATCGAAGGCCAAGACGTACGTCTGCTGTTGCCGACAACCTTTATGAACCTTTCCGGTAAAAGTGTTGTTCCCTTCGCCAAATTCTACAACATTGCTCCAGAAGCAATGCTCATTGCACACGACGAACTGGACATGAATCCCGGTGTAATCCGCCTGAAAACTGGCGGCGGTCACGGCGGTCATAATGGTTTGCGCGACATCGTTCCTCATACCGGTCCAAACTTCCATCGCCTGCGCATTGGAATTGGCCATCCTGGTTCTAAAGAACGTGTCTCAGGACATGTTTTAAGCAAAGCGCCAAGCAGCGAACAAGATTTAATGGACAATGCCATTCACCACGCTTTAAGCCGCATCAACTTGCTGGTTGACGGTGAAGTGCAGGCAGCCATGAATCAAATCAATGCTTACAAAGCAAACTGATAAGTCAATAAATTGTTGAACAATGCTGCTTGCCATGCTGCCGTTTTAAAGGCAAAATGCGCTGGCCTGATTGCTGATCCAGCAAGTCCAGATTGATTCAACCGCAAGATTAATATCTTAGGTCCCACTAAGGAGACGCTAGCCATGCTATCTCGTTTATTAAAAGCTAAAATTCACCGCTGTGTAGTAACGCAAGCAGAATTGCATTATGAAGGCTCTTGTGCAATTGACGGCATTTTATTGGATTTAGCCGGCATCCGTGAATATGAAGAAATTCATATGTGGAATGTGACTAACGGTAAGCGCTTCACCACTTATGCGATCCGCGGTGAAGAGGGCTCAGGCATTATCTCTGTCAATGGCGGCGCTGCGCTGCAGGCAGATGTTGGCGATTTAATGATTATCGCCACATTCGGCGATTTCACTGAAGCAGAAGCCAATGCGCATAAACCGCGTTTAGTCTATGCGAATCCAAACAATACCGTGAATCACACAGCAAACTGCATTCCAGTTCAAGTGGCTTAATCTTTTAAGCATCTCCAGATTCTAAAAAGCCTGCATATTCGCGGGCTTTTTTATGGGATAAATCACCTGTTCGGCCAGTCCATTATCAAGCCACATCTCCAAGCAGCAAAAGCACACTAATCAGCAAATGCGAAAGCGCAGCCGGTCGATTAACTGTGCGGCCCTTTCCACCACGCCTGCTGCTGCTCGCAATTCAGCGGCTGCAATTGCTCCCCCACCAACCCCACCAATAAAGGCTGGCCATTCTCCTGCACTTTCAGTTCTGCAAATTGCGCATTGCGGTAACATGGCTCTAAACCTTCAGCAAATAAAAAACTGCGCGCGGCTGGATATAAGCCCTCAAAAGTATTTTCAGGATTTTTTAACATCAATCTGGCGGATGCGTTTGGATAAGCCATCAATAAATCCGCGTTAAAACTGGTTCGAATCACGCGGCGCTGTGCATCAAGCTGTACATAGCTCATAACGCGCTGCTGATTAAGAAAACCTTCACGCTTCAGATTTTCCGAATCCGCATGCTCAGCAATGTGCTCCTCGGTAAATGCCATTGCAGGCGGTACGCCGCCAAAATACAGATGATAATTCAGCGCCATATAATCGCCTTGCATCATGGAGCGCGGGTCCACAGGCTTAAGCCGGACATATATGCTGGCGCTGTTCGACAAATGCCGCTCATGCTGTGCAATCAGCACAATAAAGAATGCAATGCTCAGCACCGCAAAAACCAGGGGCATGCTTTTTTTCATGATTGTTTTTATGATTATTTTCATGATTTTTCCCCTGCTATTTGAACCGGCATCACTGACAGCATCCAGGCGATAGCCAACAGTAAAACCCCGGAAATCAAAATACTGAAGCTCTTCAGCAGAAAACTCAGCCCCAAATTGTAATACAGCATCCATAAGCTGAAGATCAATAAGACAATGCTGAGCGCTTTAACGAGATTCTGCGGATAGGCAACAGACCAAGACAGTAGCACCAGCAGCAGAAAAATCTCAAAATAACCCATGGCGATCAGCGCAATGCCCAGCGCCAAAAACAGCCATTTTTCTAAGCCTGAATGCTGCCGCCCAATGCCAATATAAAGCCCAAGCCAAAGCAGCGGAAGCGCATAAGCAATGACTGAACGCATGGCGGCATGCTGCGTATGATCTACATAAATAAAGCCGCTCGACAATGTTTTCAGCAGCACACTGGCCAAAATAATGAACAGCAGCCAAAGCGCAGCCGTTTTGCGGTAAATCGTTGACTGCCAATACGGCGCTGCGCATAGCAGCGCAATCAGAACACTATAATTCAAGCCCATCACAGCTAAAATTAAGCCGTCTTCAGCGCGGAAAAATTCGCCCAGCCCTATCGCCGCAATGCTGAGACCATAGCAGGCGATCAGCTGAATCAAAATAATAAACCAATGCATTCGGCTCAAGAGGCACAGCAGTGTGAAGCCTATTTGCAGAAAGAGAATCAGCGTAAAACTATCAGTCAAAATTTGGGTATGAGCCAATACCGCCGTTTGACCGCAGATCCACAAACAGTAAGCAAACTGCCTGCTGAATGCACTGATAGAACGGCGGATCATCCACCAAGCCAAAGCTACAAAGACCGCACCCATGGCAATGGAAAATGACTTCCAAAAGGTCAGCAATAGAGACGATAAGATAATCCCCGCCAGCCATGCCCCTATTGCCAAAGGAATCACGGTAAATTTAGTTTGCGGCAAAAACTTCATCAATAGCGCGCTGATTGCCGCAAACCATGCAAAAATCAGCAGCGCTAAAACCAGCAAGCCGCCCACCGAATCGGACAGCGCATGTGCTGCAAACTGGAAAATCAGAATGCTGATGCTTGCCGCCAGCCCTGCCGCCTGCAAACTGGTATCCAGTGCGCGATGCTGCAGATAAAAATAAGCGATGAGATACAGCGGCAGCGCGATCGAAAGCGGCAAATACGGCCAGTCATACTGCTCTGCGCTATAACCGCAGAACAGCAGCATGCAATAGATCGATATGCAACTGATCAAAACGATAAAAACAAAACGCAAAGCTGGATAATATTTGAGGCAAAGGGTCACGCAAACGGCGGTCAGCGCATTCATGCAGAGCAAATACATCAGCTGATGATCTGGCATTAAATAGCTTTGTTTAAAATACATCCATAAAGCCAGCTGGCTGACGATGCAGAACAGCGCAAACACACCGATATTCGGCCGATACAGCCAAGGCAAAAGCAGCACAGCCCAGACCAGAAACAGCAAATAACTGTCCGCACCCGTTTGGTAGACCTGCCCGATCACTGCAAGGCTTAAGCCCAGCATCAGGCCGCTGACAGCATCCAGACTTTGCTGTATCCATTGCTTGCCTGAAAAATACATACTGCCGATGGCGCTGCATAACAGCATCAGCATCGGGATCAGCAGCTGAATCAATTTAGGAATCATCAGCCAATTGGCGGCAATCAAATACAAAAAACTTGCTGCAATCAGCGCAAGGCCAATCACTTGCAAATACCGAATGAATTGCACATTGTGAAATAAACGCGGGGAAAATTCGTTGCGGCGCTTTAAATACTGCTGCTTCGCTGAACCAGATTCTGTCATTTTTATCATTATGGTTTCATTGTCGATTTATCGGCAAAATAGCATGCTTTTCACTTTTTTATAAAACCGCTTACAAATCCAATCATCTGCATGGCTTATCTGAAATTTTGCTGAGATTCCCAAGCCATAATTGCCCATCAGCATGAAAACAGGTCTATACTGATTGCACATCGCTTCAGGGCGGGGTGCAATTCCCCACCGGTGGTAAGTTCAGCCTAATTAATCGTTATGACTGAATCAGCCCACGAGCCTATTGCGCTTTGCAATTCGCAGATTTGGTGAGAAACCAAAGCCGACGGTATAGTCCGGATGAAAGAAGACGACGTCACATATTCATAGCTTGATCTTTTCAAGCTATTGCGTAACGCCACACTATTTCACACGTCCTGAAATGTTCAACCGTATCTGAAAACTTACGAGAGCGTTTCAATGTCCAGTTTAATTCAACCCGAAATTTTCTTTTCTGCCCTTCCGCCATTCGAGCAGCGCATTGCACAGGCGCTGGAAGATATGCGCCAAGGCAAACCTGTTTTGGTCATGGATGATTTTGACCGCGAAAATGAAGCTGACCTGATTGTCGCAGCCGAAACTTTAAATGTCGAAACCATGGCACGCATGATTCGTGACGGCTCAGGCATCGTTTGCCTCACCCTGACCAATGCGCTGGCTGACCATTTAGACTTGCCGCCGATGGTCGCAGACAATTCAAGCCAGTTTAAAACCGCATTCACCGTCACTATTGAAGCGGCTGAAGGCGTCACCACAGGCGTTTCCGCCAAAGACCGCACCACCACCATTCAGGCCGCGATTAAAGACGGCGCTGCTGCCAGTGACTTAAACCGTCCGGGACATGTGTTTCCTTTACGCGCCCGGGATGGCGGTGTGCTGACCCGCCGCGGCCATACCGAAGGCAGTATCGACCTTGCCCGTTTAGCAGGCTTAAAACCTGCAGGCGTGCTGTGTGAAGTAACCAATCCAGACGGCACGATGGCTTCTGGCGTGCAAGTCCTGTCCTATGCGCAAACGCATCATTTAACATTGATTACTATTGATGAAATTGCGCAATACCGCCTTGCGCATCAAATTTAATCTTCAGCTTCAGCATATAAAGCCCAGCTCGCGCGCTGGGCTTTTTTCTTTTATGTGCACATGCAGCTAATGAATCCAAGCTTGATGATTCCAGCATTCTTGCCATCAGCAGGCAGCCGATTTTTAAGGTGATTAGCACCTTTCAAAAGCCAGCGCTCGATCAAAACCAAACCTCGTAAATGCCATAGAGCGCGACAGCAATCAAAATCACTCCGCACGCGACCAGCAGCTTTGGATAGCAGGCAGATTTGGCTAAGCGGCTGAATGACAGATAAACCACACTCAAAGTGGCAAAATCCAAGATGATCCAGCTGAGCGTCAGCACCATTAAACTGAAATTTAAACCGGCAGTAATGCCGGTAAATTGCGGGAAAAATGAAGCGAAGAAAATAATATCTTTAGGATTGGAGATCCCGACCAAAAAACCTTTCTTAAAACCGCCCGATGCTGCGCTCAGCGTCATCGTATTTTCACTGGAGGAACTTGTGAGAGCATCTTTCAGAATATCAAAACCAATATAAGCGATATACAGACAGCCCAGCAGCTTAATGCCATTCAGCCAGTGCTCATTAATATTCAGCGCGCCTTTTAAAATCAGCACGGAAAGCACAATAAGAATCAATGAAGCAAAATTGGTTCCAAAAATTGTTTGCAGCGCACGCTTATATCCGCCTTGCAGGCCTGCGCTTGCCACCAGCAGCATGACTGGCCCCGGTGTCGCAATCATCACCACAACAGCCGCGCAATATAAAAAATATTCCGCAAAATTCACCTTCTACCCCCTTCTCTATTCTAAACATCCATAAAAAAAGAGGACTCAGTCCTCTTCTTCCATCTGCTGCAGCAAATGAAGACTGATGCCGTCTGCCCGTAAAAAGGCCAAGTCATAGCTGGCCGTCGCCAGCGCCAAGACGCGCCGCTCAAACTCTTCCCACAGTGGGCGCACCTGCTTATAGTGGATGCCTAATCCGCTCTCATCGGTAAAATGGCGGTTTTTTTCGCATAATTTCAAAGCATGGTACAGTTTGCGCCCACGCGTCGCATCTGGGCGCAGCCGCACACGCTTAGACAGCACAAAACCTTCGACATGGCGAAGATCCGCCAGCGGCAGCAGCGGCACCAAAATCTGATCCAGCTGCGCATCCAGCCGATGCCAAACGGCGCTTTGCTGTTCAGCCGTATAAGTATTCCATTTAATCACTTCATGATTAAATCGGCGGCAGCCGCGGCAGACTGAATCACCAAATACCGTCGAACAGCGTCCCGCACAAGGGGTTAATGAGGCAATCCGGCGATCCGTAGTCAATGCAAGCTCCCATAACATTCATAAAATTTGCACTGCCGGCATTTTTCCGGCTGGTCAAGAATATACACGCTCTCCTGCAGGATGAGAAGCCGTGAATCTGCATTGGGCCGCTCGCTTATTGCTGCAATTCACGTTAAAATATGCGCCTTTCAAAATTCTTAGTTTTTAATTGGAGTATCCATGAACGCTACTGTAGAACAGCTTGCACCTGTAGAACAGCATGCGGCCGATGGCTGGGTTGTTGCGGCGCTTTATCAATTCAAAGAAGTACAGGACTCTGCAGATTTGCAGCAGCGCCTATTGGATTTGGTAAAAACCATCAACTTATGCGGTACTCTGATTGTTGCAGATGAAGGCATTAACGGCACTGTTGCCGGCGACCGCCAAGCGATTGATACTATTCATCAATTCCTTCTCAATGAAGGTTTTAATACGATGGAGTATAAAGAGTCTCACAGCTCTGAAAAACCATTCCGTAAAATGAAAATCAAGCATAAAAAAGAAATTGTCACTTTAGGCGTTGAAGTGAAACCGCGCGATTTGGTCGGCCACTATCTTGACCCGAAAGAATGGAATAAACTGATTGCGCGTGATGACGTGATCCTGATCGATACCCGCAACGATTACGAATACAAAGCCGGGACGTTCACAGGCGCGATCGACCCTCAAACAGAAACGTTCCGCGAATTCCCCGAATACGTGAAAAAAGAGCTGGAACAGCACAAAGACAAAAAAATTGCGATGTTCTGCACAGGCGGCATCCGCTGTGAAAAATCCACATCGCTGCTGCTGCAAGAAGGCTTCAATGAGGTGTACCACCTGAAAGGCGGCATCTTAAAATACCTCGAAGAAACCCCTGTTGAAGAAAGCATGTGGGAAGGCGAATGCTTTGTCTTTGATGGCCGCACTGCAGTTACCCACGGCATGGAAGAAGGCGCCAACATTAAATGCCACGCTTGCGGCTGGCCTTTGTTGCCAGAAGAAGTGGAATTGCCAAGCTATGAACATGGTGTATCGTGCAAATACTGCATCGACAAAACTACAGAACAGCAAAAAGCCGGTTTCCGCATGCGCCAATCGCAAATCTTAGCGGCGAAACGCAAACGCCTCTAAGTTAAGCGCTGTTTGCAGCGTCTCCGCTATCCCAATAAAGAGGTCCTCAAATGAGGGCCTTTTTTACTCAATATACACAATAGAAATAAAAAGTGACAAAAATCACAGTTCAACCTCTTTCCGGCAAATGCAATCTTCATATATGCTGAATCAAAAATAGCCATTTTGATTCATAATTCATTGAAAAGGATAGCAAAATGTCAAAAAATTTAGCCGCTGAAGCTCAAAACCCGCTGCCTTCTCCTATATGCAGCGACCGTGCTGAATCCAGCCAGCTGCATCAGCAGTCACATGTGTTCATTGTCAGCTTAGGCGCAATTCTTGGCGTGCTGATTTCCCTTTCAATCGGCTATCATCTGCGGACGACAGCGATAAATATGATGTTGCTGAGCCTGATTCCGCTGGCGCTTTCCTATGTGCTGCGTGAAGTGTATATCTACACGCTGACCCATATGCAGGATTAAAGCCGCCTTTCAACGGTATTTTTTTGCAGCAGCGCAGGCAAATAATTTTCACATAAATATTAATGCTGCGCTTTACCCAGTCGGCAAGAACGCATAGCATGATTTCAATACATAAGAATCAGGCGCATATGAATTTAACCGAGTGGATACTGTCCATCATGGAACAGCTGGGCTATTTAGGCATTGCGCTGCTGATGTTTTTAGATAATGTGTTTCCGCCTATCCCCTCTGAAATTATTATGCCCTCGGCCGGTTATGCCGCGTCACGCGGACAGCTGCTCTTAAGCGGCGTCATCATAGCAGGCTGTATCGGGTCATTGCTGGCTGCGGCCCTGCTGTATTGGATTGGCTATCAATTCAAGCATGAAGCGATTTTCCGCTTTGTAGACCGTTATGGAAAATTTCTGTTTATCAAATCCGCAGATGTGCAGAAATCGCTGCAATGGTTTGAAACCTACGGCCACCGCATCGTCTTCGTAGGCCGCATGATCCCTGCAGTCCGGTCATTGATCAGCATTCCTGCCGGCATGAGCCGCATGCCGTTCTGGAAATTTATGGCCTACAGTACGCTGGGCACCACGATCTGGACCACATTTCTCGCCTGCGTCGGTTTTTATTTTGGTGAAAATCAGGCGTTGATGCACCAAATTTTCAGCAATGTCGGCTATGTCATCATCAGCATCACCGTGATCGCGGTGCTGTGGATTTTGCGCCGCCGCCATCAGCGTAAAAAGGCGTCAAGCAGCAAATAGATTCCAGAGTGAAGATCCTGAACTGTTCACATGATTAGAAAAGTATTAAACCGGCATGAAAGATACGGGCTGCGGCAGTTATAACAATCAAATCAAGCACTCACCCGCATGCAGCGCAAAGATTGCTCAATTGATAAATTACGTTAAGATGTAAATCCGCTTCACTCTTTTGTGAGCCTATCCATATCAATAACGGCAGATTTAAAACCTGCAGTACAAGAGCCTTAATGAAAAAATACATCCTCTATTTTTCTCTCTGTTATGGAGCGGCTGTGGTCATCACAGCCATTATTGTCAGCTTCTTTGATTTGCCGGGCGGTACTTCGGCGGCCTGCCTCATTGCAGCCGGCTTTGCTGCCGCCATGAAGTTTGCTCAAGATCAGCAGCGTGCGCCCAACCCGAAAGAAAAGAAACAGCTGATCTGGGGATGCCTTGGCGCATCGGTGCTCCTCAGCATGCTGGCTTCGGCCGTGTCATTGTTCATTTTCTCTGAAACCGCTGAATTCTTCAGCATGCTCAAGGCTGTTCCAGTATGGGTCTGGCTACTGGCGATCGCGCTGACACTGGCAATTCATTATCTTGTTCTGGCGCTGTCTTTCGGCTGGTTTGCCAGAAGAAGCGCGAAAACCGTGCAAAAATAAAGCCGCAATCTTTCATCTGCTGCGTAAAATTCTAAAAATTCGGCAATAAAAAAGCGCCCTGCTCGGCGCTCTTTTACATGCGGTTTTGACCTTAAATGTCTTAATTCGGTGTGTGGTACATCAAATACAATTCATTTAAATTGTCTGGAATTTCTTCCGCAAGCTCATCCATCAACTGGCCATTGCGGCGGAATGTTTCCATTTGCGGATCTTCTTCATCAATGCCGCTGAACACCATGATTGGCAAGGTTAAATCAACCAGCTGTTCTTCAAATTCGTCAGTAAACCAAGCGTCTTCGTTTAAGAACATCGCATCAACAAAACCGACGCTCCAGTCCCCTAAGCTTGATTCCACATCCGCTTCTTCAATCTCAAAAGGAAATTCAATTCCTTCTTCATTCGCCAAGTTTTGACGAATGGATTCCAGCCATGCTTTAACTTGAGCGATAATTTCCGCCGGCACTTTCTTCTGATTGTTATCAAAAAGCTCGTCCAGCCATTTCGCAAATGCCGGGCCAACTGCAATTGCACAAAGAAAACCGTGAGTTGCAGCAAAATCTAGACCGTGTTCATTGTCATCACCGTCCAGATATTCACTCAATAGGTCTAAATCTAAAGCACTCATTTCACATCCAAACTTAGAAACTTAAAGGCGTAGCATAGCATTTTCATCGTCCGCACAGAATCAGATTTTACTCGTCATCATCATCCAGATCGTCATCGTCGAAATCGTAATCAAATTCTTTTAATTCTCGTTCCAAGCGGCGCTGCGCCAGTAAATCATCAATCAAGCGGCGTTTTTCCAATGATTCCTTTGCACTGATTTTGCTGCCGGCTTCATCGAAATTAACGTCATCATCACTGTAGCTATCATCTAGTTCAAAATCTGTAGAAGACACTAAAACTACCTCATAGTGAAAAAATGTGAAGGGTCCTAGCCGCTATTTATATGGGTTCAGAAACCTTGTCAAGTTTTATTTGCATTTATGGCATTTAATTCGAATTTTGGTCTTTATTTTTAACCATTTTCTTGGCATGATATAATCCACCCTGCGTTTTTCAATTTGATGACGGGTTTAATGCGTTATTGCATGCCATCACCGCTTAAATTTACTCATGAGTATTTGATTAAATCTAAGCTTCAAAATCCAAATGCCAAATTTGGATTTTGAATTTGAGCGCGCTAGGGATGAACTTGAAAACAACAAATTCACCCCCATCTAAATTACTGAATTTATATTTTATATATTTTGTCAGACAGCTGTACGCTGGTTTTGCTGACGAAATACACAAGCTATTCACAGATAAATTTGATTAAGCGAATTGTGCTGCAAGGCACGGTTTTTTACTGCCACTGATTCAACGAAGAGTAAGCAAAAGATGAGCGATATGACTTCCCCTACTTCACAAGTAGCGGCTCTGATTAGCCGAGGCAAAGAGCAAGGTTACCTAACTTTCGCCGAGGTTAACGATCATCTCCCAGACTCGATCACGGAAAGCGAGCAGATTGAAGACATCATTCAAATGCTGAATGACGTTGGTATTCCTGTACATGACCGCGCACCCGAATCTGACGACACCATGTTTGAAGGCGGCAATGAAGCTGCTGACGAAGTTGCAGAAGAAGAAGCGGCTGCGGTACTGGCTTCGGTGGAAAATGAACCGGGCCGTACAACTGACCCTGTACGCATGTACATGCGTGAAATGGGGACAGTTGAGCTATTGACTCGCGAAGGCGAAATCAGCATTGCAAAACGCATTGAAGAAGGTATCCGTGACGTTCTTCATTCGATTGCTTACTGGCCGAATGCCGTTGAAGTGGTATTGCAGGAATATAAAGAGTACGAAGCGGGCGAACGCCGCCTTGCCGACATCCTTTCAGGCTATTTAGACCCTGAATCAGATGAGGAAATTCCAGAAGTACTGGAAGAAGAATCTGAAGAAATTGATGAAGAAGAATCTTCAAACAGCAAATCAACCAAAGATGTAAAATTGGATGATGATGAAGAGGAAGAAGAATCTGAAAGCGATGATGATTCTGAAGGCGATTCTGGTCCAGATCCTGAAATTGCGAAAGCGCGTTTCACTGAACTGGAAAATGCGTGGAAAAACACCAAAGTTGCAATTGAAAAGCATGGCCGCAACAGCACAGAAGGCGCAGAAGCTTTAGAAGCGCTGGCATCTGTGTTCATGATGTTCAAATTCACTCCACGCCTGTTCGATATTATTTCTGAACTGATCCGCGGCACACACGACCAGATCCGTACATCTGAACGTGAAGTGATGCGTTACGCAATCCGCCGCGGCCGTATGGACCGCACGCAATTCCGCACTTCTTTCCCAGGCCAGGAATCAAACTTCGCTTGGCTGGATGAGCAAATTGCGAAAGCGCCTGCTGATCAAAAAGCCTATCTGGAAAAAGTGCGCCCAGACATTCTGGCGTTCCAGCAAAAAATTGCGGACATCGAGAAAGAACTGCGCCTGAATGTGAAAGAAATTAAAGACATTTCTAAACGCATGGCTGTAGGTGAAGCAAAAGCCCGCCGCGCGAAAAAAGAAATGGTTGAAGCCAACTTGCGTTTGGTGATTTCGATTGCGAAAAAATACACCAACCGCGGTTTGCAGTTCCTCGACTTGATTCAGGAAGGCAACATCGGCTTGATGAAAGCCGTAGACAAGTTTGAATACCGCCGCGGCTATAAGTTCTCGACTTATGCGACCTGGTGGATCCGTCAGGCCATTACCCGTTCGATTGCCGACCAAGCGCGCACCATCCGTATTCCGGTGCACATGATTGAAACCATCAACAAGATCAACCGTGTATCCCGTCAATTGCTTCAAGAAATGGGCCGCGAACCGACCCCTGAGGAATTGGGTGAACGTTTGGAAATGGACGAAGTAAAAGTCCGTAAAGTGCTGAAAATCGCCAAAGAGCCGATTTCGATGGAAACACCGATCGGTGATGATGAAGATTCGCACTTGGGTGACTTCATTGAAGACAGCAACATCACCTCTCCTGTCGATGCGGCTACTTCAGAAGGCTTGAAAGAAGCGACCCGCGAAGTGCTGGAAAACTTGACTGAACGTGAAGCGAAAGTCTTGAAAATGCGTTTCGGTATCGACATGCCGACCGACCACACTTTGGAAGAAGTCGGCAAGCAGTTTGATGTAACGCGTGAACGTATCCGTCAGATTGAAGCGAAAGCATTGCGCAAATTGCGCCACCCTTCCCGTTCTGAACACTTGCGTTCATTCCTGGAAAACGACTAATGCTTCACGCCTGATGGAGGCTTGAAAAATAATTGAAAGCCTCCATTAAGTATTGAAGAGAATCTCAAAGCCTGCACTTTTGCAGGCTTTGTCCATAAAATTTGAGGTGAACTATGATAGACCGCACTCCATCTCGCGAACTCCGTGAAGATCTTTGGGTATTTCCAATGGACTACCCAATCAAACTCATTGGTAATGCAGGTACAGAATTGCACGGTGCTGTCGTAGAAATTTTAGTGAAGCATTTTCCTGAATTTGACCAAGCCACTTTAAAAGTGCAGCCGTCCCGTACAGGCAAATATCACTCTATTACTGCGCAGCTTCGTTTTGAAGAGCTTGAACAGGTTCATGCGCTTTATGCAGACCTTGCAGCTTGCGAACATATCCGCACAGCGCTGTAATCACCAATATAAAAAAGCACGCAAAATTGCGTGCTTTTTTATGCGCAATGATTTTTCATCATCAGCTTTATTCAGTATTTTTCACCGCAGTTGCGAAGAATGCTTTTTCGAATCCTGCTTGATCCGCATCTGCGCATTGTTAACATTGCCAACCTGAATCAACAGCGAACTGCAGTAAAAATCACACCGCAGAATCTGTCCTATTCAGAATGCAATTCATTATAATAATCCCATAGCTTTGACCAAAAAGGACGCTCTGCGCGTGACTGAAACTGTTCAAAAACCGAATTTGATTATCCGTCAGTACAATCAGCTGACACCTTATGAAGACCGCTTTCTGGAAATGAAAACATTGACTGAACAGCGCGATGAAAACACCCCCGATGAGCTGTGGATTCTGCAGCACCATGATGTGCTGACCCAAGGCCAAGCCGGCAAGCCGGAACATATTTTAATGGCCAGTAATATTCCTGTGGTACAGACTGACCGCGGCGGTCAGGTCACTTGGCATGGCCCCGGCCAGCTGGTGGCTTACTTTATGTTTGATTTAAACCGTTTAGGCTGGAATGTGCGTACGCTGGTTTCTTATACCGAAAACTTGATGATTGAACTGGTCAAGAAATACGGCATTGAAGCGTATGCCAAACCGGATGCGCCGGGCGTCTATGTCAATGAACGTAAAATCGGCTCGCTGGGCTTCAAGATCCGCAAAGGACGCTCTTATCATGGCCTCGCCCTGAATATTGACTGCGACCTGTTCGGTTTTCATACCATCAACCCATGCGGCTATGCCGGTTTGGAAATGGTGCGGATTCAGGATCTAGTCGAAAATTACCCTAAATTTGAAAACTTATGCGCTGATATCATTGAAACATTAAAAAACAGCGGGTACTTTAAAGACGTTCAAGTCGAACAGCGATAAAGCTTTTGCTTTCAGCATAAAAATTAATTAGAGTATTTACTCTAAATAAATAACAGTCAAAAAAGGGATAAACGCGTGATTGCAGCAAAATCCGTTAAGCCCGCACTGCAGCTAGCCTATGTCAAACTCATGATGGACGTGATTGGCAGAGGCTTAGTGATGGCGAGCCAAGTTGATGAAGAAGTCAAACAGGAAGTGGCTAAATTTCCAGAGCAGTTCACGCTCTCCATGAAAGTTTTCCCGCATGGGCCTTCTTTCATTGCGCGCGTGACAGCGGATAAGCAGCTGGAATTGGTGCCGAATTTAGCCACCAAGCCGGATCTGACCATTACCTTTAAACATCTCAGCCATGCTTTTTTAGTGTTCTCATTTCAAGAAAGCACAGCGCAGGCTTTTGCCAATGACCGCATGATTGCCGATGGTGATATTTCTTATGCCATCCGCCTTGTGCGCTGCTTAAATAAAATGGAAGCGCTGATTTTGCCCAAATTGGTTGCAGAACTGGCTGTCAAAGAATACCCAAGCGATTTAAGCCTAAAAGAAAAACTCACTGGAGCTGCCAGCATTTATCTCAAAGTGGCTCAATCTTATTTCAAACGGAGCGCATAACCCATGGCTAAGCCTTATTACGAATTTTTTTGCCCAGTTAAAGTCATTGCAGGCCATGCTGCTTTAGAACATATTCCGTTTGAACTGGCTGCGCTAGGTTCTTCGCGCCCAATGCTCATTACCGATAAAGGCGTGCGCAGCAATAACCTCTTGGCGCCGATTGAAGCCGCTTTTGAAACCACCGATGCAGTGATTGGCTGTATTTTTGATGATGTCCCGCCGGATTCTAGCCTTGAAACAGTGCGCAAAGCGGCGCAGCTGTACCGTGACAATAACTGTGATGCCATTATTGCAGTCGGCGGCGGTTCCGTCATTGACACTTCAAAAGCCACGAATATTTTGGTGTCTGAAGGCGGCGATGACCTGCTGAAATATTCAGGCGCGCATAACTTGCCGCGTCCGCTGAAACCGTTTTTTGTAATTCCAACCACATCCGGCACCGGTTCTGAAGTGACCATGGTTGCCGTGGTTTCAGACAATCAGAAAAACGTCAAAATGCCGTTTGCATCATATTATTTGATGCCGCATGCCGCGATTTTAGACCCGCGTATGACGCAAACCTTGCCGCCGCACTTAACCGCGATGACCGCAATGGATGCCATGACGCATGCGGTTGAGGCCTATACCTGCTTAGCCGCAAACCCGATTTCTGACGCCTATGCAACAGGCGCGATTAAAAAAATCAGCGCAAATTTATTCAATGTGCTGGACAATCCAACGGATGCCACTGGCCGCTTAGAACTGGCGCAGGCATCAACCATGGCAGGCATCGCATTTTCCAACTCGATGGTGGGCTTGGTGCATTCTCTTGGCCACTCTTTGGGTGCAGTTGCGCATCTGCCGCATGGCCTGTGCATGAACCTGTTCCTGCCGTACGTGCTGGAATTCAACAAGGAAACCAATGCCGATAAACTGGCGGATTTGCTGCTGCCATTGGCCGGCCCGGATATCTATGCGCAAACCCCGGCTCATTTGCGTGCAGATAAAACCATTTCTACGCTGCAGACCATGCGCGACCGTATCTATGCGCTGACCAAGCTGCCGCGCACTCTACGTGAAACAGGCAAAGTGTCTGAAGCTCAATTCGATGAAATTACAGAAAAGGCCCTGAATGACGGTTCGATTATTTACAACCCGAAAGAAGCGACTTTGCAAGATCTGAAAACTATCTTAGAAAAAGCTTGGTAATTACTGAAAAATAAGCCAATATAGCGAAAATTAAAGCCTGATGTTTTTTTAAACATCGGGCTTTTATCTTGCTGAGCGGAAACTTTGCGTAGTTGAACAAAATTGGCACAATTTCTGCTAAAAAACTTGCAAAGTTGCTGACAAATCGCGTCTTTCTGGAGTAAATTGGCGCGCTTTTAAATGAAATGCTTTTTATAACATGTAGGGGGGACCGTTCGTCTCAAACGGTCCTTATTGTATATGAATGATCCTTGATCAACGATTAAGAGGAAACGCCGTTGACAAATATCTCTGGGACTCAATCGGCAGCTAAACTGCAAAAAACGCTAGGGCTCTGGCACATCATTATCATTGGCTTGGCGTATATTCAGCCAATGACCTTGTTTGATACGTTCGGCTTGGTATCAGAAGAAAGCCACTATCACGTGCCTACCTCTTACATCATTGCTTTAATTGCAATTTTGTTTACATCCATCAGTTACGGCCATATGATCCGCCGTTACCCGTCTTCCGGTTCCGCATATACCTATGCGCAAAAATCGATTCACCCCAATGTCGGTTTTATGGTGGGCTGGTCTTCTTGGCTGGATTATTTGCTATCGCCGATGGTGAATATCATTTTGGCCGTCATTTATTTGGAAGCGCTGTTCCCAGACATCAATCACTGGGTATGGGTGATTGGACTGACCGTATTCATGACTGCAGTGAACTTGCGCGGCGCAAAATTTGTCGCCGACTTTAACAGCATTATTGTGTTCATCCAATTAGCTGTTGTCGCGTACTTTACTTGGATGGTCTACAGCCTGCTGGCAGACGGCATCAATGCCGATGGAACCTTGGTCAATGCAAAATATCAGCTGTGGAGCTTGGAACCGTTTTGGAATGAATTGACGCAAGTGGGCCCCTTAATTACTGGCGCAACCCTGCTCTGCTTCTCATTCACCGGTTTTGACTCTCTCAGCTCGCTGGCTGAAGAAACCAAAGATACTGAAAAAACACTGCCTAAAGCCATCTTTTTGACGGCCCTCATTGCAGGCGTCATCTTCATTATCAGCACGTATTTCATGCAGATTTACTTTCCAAATGACCCGAAAACCTATTTTGAAGATGTCGCGGCAACTCAGCCGGATATTCTGCAAGCCGTGGGCGGGCTGGCATTTAAAACAGTGGTGCTGTACTTCGCAATTGTGACCGTTATGGCATCGGGTATTTCTGCGCATGCGGGCGTTTCACGCTTAATGTACGTCATGGGCCGTGACGGCGTGATCAATAAAAAAATCTTCGGCCATATCAGCTCAAAAAATTTCACGCCGTCTTACAACATTTTGATTGTAGGCGCTGTGGCATTGACTGCTGGCTTTATGGATTTGGATATTGTCATTTCCATGATCAGCTTTGGCGCATTGACCGCATTTACATTCGTCAATCTGTCTGTCATTTCACGCTATGCGCTGCGCGATGGCCGTACAAAAAATCTTAAAGATATCGTCAGTTTTGTGATTATTCCATTGCTCGGCTTTATCAGTATTTTTGCCATGTGGCTGGAAATTGAAGAATCCGCGCTGAAATTCGGCTTATGGTGGGCTATGTTCGGGGTTTTATACTTAGGCTACAAAACCAAAGGCTTCAAGCATCCTGCACCGCAGCATAACGAATTTGATGATACGCATCATTGATACGTTCTGCTCATTCAATAAAAAGGCGCTTCAGGCGCCTTTTTATTTTGACGCTAAATTTCCAATAGATTTAAATCTCAAGCTTTAAGCATTGTTTGAATTAGCCTGATTCAGCATTTTGAACACTCGAGAAAATCAGGCTGAATCTTCCGATGCACAACAAATGCCTGCGCCTATTGCAGAAGCCTAAGTAAACGTACAAAAGGCTAAAGCGTTCTATCTTTTAAAATACAGCGGATCAATTTATGTTACGAAATCAGTCCCAGTGATTCAAAAAGATAAGACCTAAAATCAAAGGCGCGTTTATTTCAAACGGCAATTAAAGCCCATTTGCGTATCGACCAGATTGTTTTTATAACCGAGCGACTGTATGAAGGCATTGCGGTCTTGCAATAATTTTTGATCCGCTTCCGGCAAACGCTCTTTATTTTGCAGCGCCAATTTTATGGTTTCATTGACCGTGTCCTGATATAAGCCGCAAACTTCCTGACGCTTCGGTTTTTTCAGAATCCGGCCAAACCAGCTGCGTTCAAAATCTTCAGGCTTTAAAGTTGAGCCCCACGCTTCAATGCGCTGATTTTGCCGTTCACGCATGGAAGCAATACCCTGCATCATTTCATCCTTGGTAAAAGGCTGCACTTCAGTATTGGCTGCGGGCGGCGCCTCAACCTGACTTGGCGGCACAGCAACAGCATCTTCTGCATGCAGGGCTGGGCATAATGCAAAGACAGCAATACAGGCCAAGATTTTATGTGATGTTTTTAATGGTTTTGACGATTCCAAAAAATTAACCCTTTTCCCATGAAATACTTATTGTTATACACAATTCATCAATCAATACAAAGCTTGAATAAAAAATATTACATATTTGGTCTCTGGGATATTTTTATTAAAAAATACAATATACACAACCTACAATAAAAACCTATCCGATTGATTTTATTTAAATTTAAACAACTCATTATATTTAATCATGGTTTATTTAAAATAATACCCATTATGTATAAACTCAGCTCCATATTATATTTAAATCTGCTCATGCTGTTCCAATGGAATGATTTGAATCCATCAGCGCGATATTCTGAAATAGATGCATAAAAAAGCCATCTTCATCGAGATGGCTTTTAATACTGGAGCTTAAACCAGCGCTTTAAAATCCTGCTGGCGCCATACTTCATATAAAATCACCGCAGTCGCATTGGATAAATTCAAGCTTCGTGAATTCGGTGCCATCGGCAAGCGGATCCAGTGTTCTTTAGGGAACATCATGCGTACATCTTCTGGCAGGCCGCGGGTTTCAGGCCCCATCAACAGCGCCACTGGACGGTTTAAATTTGACGTATGCGGCGTTTCAGAACCCTTGGTGGTCAATGGATAAATCGCATCCATATCGATGCCTTTCTCTTTTAAATGAGCAAGACAGTCTTGAAAGTTTTCCCATACGTTCATGTGCGCCCATTCATGATAATCCAAACCGGCGCGGCGCAATTTTTTGTCATCCAGCTCAAAGCCCAGCGGCTTGACCAAATGCAGCTGCGCTCCTGTATTGGCGCACAAACGAATGATATTCCCTGTATTCGCTGGAATTTCTGGCTCGTATAAAACTACATGGATCACTGGATTACTCTTCTCTTTAATAAATAAAACAAGGTGGGCTTCACCTTGCGCTTCAGGCAGCATAACGCTGCTATCCTCTTTGCTCAGGCACAGCTTTCTTTCGCCTTGCGCTTCGGGCAGCATAACACTGCTATCCTCTTTGCTCAGGCACAGCCTTCGCCTTGCGCTCGGGCAACGCTTCGCGTTGCTTTATCCTCGCTCATGCCATTGAAGCTGATCACGCAGGCTGACCACATCACCGATAATTGTGAGTGTCGGCGCTTGGATATGATGTTCCGCCACCTTAGAAGCGATATCCGCCAAGGTGCCAACCAGCACTTTCTGCTCCGGTGTTGTACCTTTCGAGATCAAAGCCACCGGCATATCTGGACGCTGGCCATGCGCGATCAGTTTTTCACAAATGCTTTCCAGACCGACCAAGCCCATATACAGGACTAGGGTCTGATTTTGATAAACCAGTTCATTCCAAGGCAGTTCCGGGGAACCCTCTTTGAGATGCCCCGTTAAAAAACGCACACTTTGCGCATAATCACGATGAGTCAATGGAATACCAGCATACGCCGAACAGCCCGAAGCTGCAGTGATGCCTGGGACAACTTGAAATGCGATGCCTGCAGCAAACAGCTCTTGAATTTCTTCACCGCCGCGGCCAAAAATAAAAGGGTCACCGCCTTTTAAACGGCAAACGCGTTTGCCCTGCTGCGCATACTTCACCAGCAGCGCATTGATGCCTTCCTGCGGCACAGCATGATTGGAACGCGCCTTGCCCACATACACTTTTTCCGCATCACGGCGGCATAAGTCCATAATAGGCTGAGACACCAAGCGGTCATAAATCACCACATCCGCCTGCTGCATTAAACGCAAAGCTTTTAAGGTTAAGAGCTCTGGATCGCCCGGCCCTGCACCGACCAAATACACCTCGCCTTTCGGCTGTATCCATTCCGTCAATGCCTGCTCAATCAAGCGGTCTGCTTCTGCAAGGTTGTCATTGAACACCTGCTCTTTCAGCGGGCTGGCATACAGATTTTCCCAAAAGATACGGCGTTCATCCGGATTTGCAATTTTCGCTTTTACCGCTGCACGCCATTTGCCAGAAAATTCCGCCAGCCTGCCCATGCCATGCGGAATGCCGGCTTCAAGCTGCGTGCGGATCTGGCGCGCCAAGACTGGCGAAGCGCCATTGGTCGCAATAGACACCACAAGCGGCGAACGGTCGATTATCGCAGGCACCATAAAACGGCAATGCGGCGGATCATCCACGCTATTGACCAGTATATTTTCAGCTTCACAGGCTTCAAATACCGACTGGTTCACGGCTTTGTCATTGGTTGCCGCAATCACCAAACGGTAATGACGTAAAGGCATCGCTGCATGGAATAGCGCCTGCTGATATTGCCCTTGGCTTTGCTTAACCAGCGCCAGCAAACTGGGCTCAATTTCTGGAGCAATGACATGCAGCACTGCGCCCGCTTTGGCCAAAAGCACCGCCTTGCGGTAAGCAATGCGGCCGCCGCCGACAATCAGACAAGGCTGCTGCTGCAGCTTTAACGAGATGGGAAAAATATCCACACATAACCTCAATTGATGAATTCTGATTGTCTCAAGCAAATATCGTGCACAAATCTGCGCACGCGATCTGCTTTATTCTGTCAGCGTTCTTAGTCGATGTACGCTGCGCCGCCCATATATGGACGCAAAACTTCCGGCACTTCAATCGAACCGTCAGCGCGCTGGTAATTTTCCATAACCGCAAGCAAAGTACGGCCTACAGCCAAACCAGAACCATTCAACGTATGCACCAATTCAGTTTTCTTTTGATCCACGCGGTAACGCGCTTTCATGCGGCGCGCTTGGAAATCGCCCATGCATGAACATGAAGAAATTTCACGGTAAGTATTTTGGCTTGGCACCCACACTTCCAAATCATAAGTTTTGATCGCGCCAAAGCCCATATCGCCGCCGCACAATACAATTTTGCGGTACGGCAAGCCTAAAGCTTGCAAAATACCTTCGGCATGGCCAGTCAATTCTTCCAAAGCATTCATTGAATCTTCAGGCTTAACGATCTGCACCATCTCAACCTTGTCAAACTGATGCTGGCGGATCAAGCCGCGGGTATCACGGCCATAAGAGCCCGCTTCACTGCGGAAACATGGCGTATGCGCTGCATATTTCAACGGCAGGCGGTCAGCATCAATAATTTCGTCACGGACAAAGTTGGTCACTGGCACTTCAGCAGTCGGGATTAAATAAAATTCTTTTTCGCCTTGCAGCTTGAATAAATCTTCTTCAAATTTAGGCAGCTGGCCTGTGCCGCGCAAAGAATCCGCATTGACCAAATACGGCACATAAGCTTCAGTATAGCCATTCACATCAGTATGCGTATTCAGCATGAATTGCGTAATTGCACGCTGCAAACGCGCTAATGGGCCTTTTAATACACTAAAGCGTGTACCCGTCAGCTTAGTCGCAGTTTCAAACTCCAAACCGCCCATCATTTCGCCTAAGTCGGTATGGTCTTTGATTTCGAAATTAAATTCGCGCGGAGTGCCCCACTTTAAGACTTCAACGTTGTCACTTTCATCTTTGCCTTCAGGCACAGATTCATGCGGCATATTTGGAATAGAGAGAGATTTCGCTTCAATTTCAGCTTGCAGTTCAGCCAAAGCCACTTCAGCCGCTTTAATTTCATCGCCAATGGCCGACATGCGCGCCATAATTTCAGATGCGTCACCGCCTGATTTTTTAATTTGACCGACTTGTTTTGCGCCGGCATTGCGTTCTGCCTGCAGGCTTTCAGTTTTAGATTGAATTTCTTTACGGCGCGCTTCAAGCGCAGCCCATTCTGCAGTATCCAGCTGAATGCCGCGTTTTGCCAAGGCTAAATTTACAGCCTCAATATTATTTCTGAGTAATTTCGGGTCGATCATAGCCAATCATTTGCAAAGAAAAAAACTGGCTATAGTGTAAGCTCTTAATAGTAAAAAATACAGTAACCAAGCTTACAGCTGGGGCTTATTAGAACAATAAAATGCAACTATTCTGCAAATTACTGATTTTCGTAATTTGGCAAATTCGGCAAATATTCCGCCTTAAACAGGCCTTTAACCATATGGTACGGCAAATTCAGCTCAGTCATGCCCTCTGCATAGCTGGCCAGTTCATACAGCGGATAAACAAATACAATGCCGCTGGCGCCATAATAAAAATTATCGCTGAGCTGCAGCTTGCTGCGTTCAATATTATGTTCTTCCAGCCACATGCTGTTTGAATCATACAGTGCGCTCAATACTTTGCTGTCTGCGCCCTTGGCCAAAATATCCTGCAAAGCTAGACGCTTTTTGGCTTTTAAATCAAAATTGATATATTCCACATGCGACATGCCGTGCGCCGCGCCTGCGGTATAGGTATAGCTTTCCAGCGCAAAAGTCGCAATTTTGCCCCACTGGCTGATATAGCGGACAGTTGTTGTGCTTTGATTCAGGCCAGGATCGGCACCTTCAGATAAATTTACTTTTTCATTCGGTGTATTCGAGAATGCGATTGGATCCGCTTTCTTCATTCGGTTGGTAAAATACTGATTAATCCAGTCCACATTGGTTTCTACTGTCTGAATTGAGTAACGCGTGCATCCTTCCGCATCGCAGGCATCAGGTTTCATCAGCTTCATAACGGCAGCTTTCGACTCAATTAAAGGAATGCTTTCCGCTTTTACTTCAGCAGCTGGGGCTGATTTTTCTTTATCATTGACTGGTTCATTTCGAGGCTGGCATGCCGTCAGCATGCTCAGTGAAAAAATGGCTGCCGCTGAAGCTGCCCATGCGCCCTTGTGAAATGTACTCATGACCGGTTCCCTATTGCACAAACTGCAAAAAAACAAATAAACCTGCACACTATACTCAGACTGCGGCGCGGATCAAATTACGAAATGTATCTGCGGGCTCAAGCAAAATGAATACTGAGCCGCCAATAAAAAGAGCAGGCTGATGCCTGCTCTTTTCTAAACTGCAAATGGTTCAGCTAATCCATCTGCATGCGCAGCACGGACTGACGGCTGAGCCTTTAAAGCTTACTGATCAATAATGTCTGTACCCTTAGGCGGTGTAAAGTTAAAGGTAGAGGCTGGAATTGAGGCATTGACTTTCATATTGCTGAAACGCACATAAGTCGTTTGACCCAATGAATCCGCTAAAATCATCAAGGTTGGCGCTTTATTTGCGCCAAAACTGATGGTTAAGCTTTGAAAAGCGCCATCTTTATTTTTAGGGTACAGCGTGTAATAGGTTTTGGTCTTATTCGGCTGTGTGACGCGATAGGTCTGCATAATCTGGCTGGTATTGCCTGAAAGCAGCAGCGCCGGCGTATTGGCCACCTGCTCATCCAAGCTTTGACGCACTGCCTGCTGCAAGTCAGGATCATAAATCCACACTGTTTTGCCTGAAGTTACAATGGTTTGCTTAGATGGACTGGACGTTTCCCAGAAGAATTTCCCGGGACGCTCAACTTTCATTACGCCTTTAAAGGTTTGATTCATATGCTGCGCAGATAAACCTTTCTTTTGGACCGCTTTGCCGCTGCTGACTTTCGTCGTTTGTTCAAAATTTGCAGAAAAACTTTTTACACCGCTGAGCTGTTTAACCAAGCTGGCTGTCGCTTGCTGCTCCGATGCTGCAGTAGCAGCAAAAACTGTTGTACTCATCACAGGTGCTAATGTCGCCGCACCCAATGCCATAGCACACATGGTTTTACGAAGCATATTCATAGATTCACCTTTTATATTTGCAGTATTGCATTTTGTTAGATGACCCATCTTAAACCAATTTTTAAGACTAATATGAGTGAAAACAAGAAGTTTTGTATGGTTATTAATGCAAATCGCTTATTTTTATTCATCATGATGGAGAAAATTAAACGATCATAAAAAAGCTCCCAACGGATTGAGAGCTTTTTTAAATTCCCTTCATGTAATGATTTCAGCGTTTACTTCCATTGCCATCCAATCGATGCGCCAGCGCCAAAATCGCCTTCGGTGTTGGTTGTAGCAGCCAGTTTATACACATATTTATTATTTTCAGTGACGCCACTGAAACCGACGGCATACCCTTGCTCACCCTCCCAGGTTCCCATACCGACACTCAGCATGCTGTAACCGGCATCTGTAGGCTGTGGTAAAGAAGCGATAGCAATACTGGATGCGACTGCCGCATGCACGCCATCTTTGAAACCGTCAAATCTGCGGTTTAACTCATCTACACGGCTGTCTGTATACAATTTGGATTCAGCGACAGCGTCTTCCACTGCACGTCCGCCTGGACCAGCAGCGCCTTGCAGACTAAGCAGCCAGGCTGCTTCATTACCATCAAATCCATTGTTTACCGCCACTTCATAGGCACTAAGCCCTTGTGGACCTATAGGGCCTTGCGGACCTTCTGGGCCTATTGGACCGCTATGTCCACCGCCGTTTCCGCTATGTCCATCGCCACCGCTTCCACCATGTCCACCGCCATTGCCGCCATGTCCACCGCCGTTTCCGCCATGTCCATCGCCACCGCTTCCACCATGTCCACCGCCATTGCCGCCATGTCCACCGCCATTGCCGCCATGTCCATTGCCGTTGTTGCCCTGTCCACCGCCATTGCCGCCATGTCCATTGCCGTTGTTGCCCTGTCCATTGCCGTTGTTTCCGCCATGTCCATTGCCATTGTTGCCCTGTCCATTGCCATTGTTTCCGCTATGTCCATTGCCGTTGTTGCCCTGTCCATTGCCGTTATTGCCGCCATGTCCATTGCCGTTGTTGCCCTGTCCATTGCCGTCGTTTCCGCCATGTCCATTGCCGTTGTTGCCCTGTCCGTTGCCGTTGTTGCCCTGTCCGTTGCCGTTGTCATTATGACCTGAAGAACATCCAGTCCAGCAGTAGTTATCAGCAGTGGTAGAATTTCCTGCCCATGCCATGCCACCAAGCGCAAGCAGCACGCTTGCGGCTAAAATTTTCGGCATTTTATTTACAACATTGAGGTTTAATGCTGTTGCAAGCCCTGTTTTATGTGAAAGTTGAGCAGCTGTTCTAGGGAGTACGATGTTCAGTCTATTTTCTGTAAGTTCATTGCCGCTTTTGGAGCAGGCATTTATCGATACTTTTCTTAATATTGTATTCATGTCCTTATCCTTTTCTTGTACTTCTCCTTTTCAATTACATACCTTAAACAATGTGATTTAAATCACATTAAATTACATATTTGAGACTTAATTATTAACAAAAATTTCAAACTATTTGTTATTTTTCTGGTGATTATTGGATTATGTAATTTTATGCAAGCAGTTATTAACAATTCAATTAGCAAAAAAAAACCCGCAAAATTTGCGGGTTTTCTTTCTATTAAAGCTTAAACTTCAACAGATACGTAGCGACGACCGAATTGGCCTTTCACTTCGAATTTGATTACGCCGTCAGCAGTAGCGAACAGAGTATGGTCACGGCCCATACCAACGTTTGCACCAGCGTGGAATTCAGTACCACGTTGACGAACGATAATGTTACCAGCAGTCACTGATTGACCGCCGTACATTTTAACACCTAACATTTTAGGATTCGAGTCACGACCGTTTTTAGTCGAACCACCGGCTTTTTTAGTTGCCATGTCTATTTACTCCTCGTAATTAGCCTGAAATAGCTGTAATTTTCAACTCAGTGAACCATTGACGGTGACCTTGTTGTTTACGATAGTGTTTACGACGGCGCATTTTGATGATGCGGATTTTGTCGTGACGACCATGGCTAACTACTTCAGCAGTTACAGTAGCGCCAGCAACAACTGGAGCACCGATTTGAATGCTTTCACCGTTTACAAGCATCAACACGTCATCAAAAGTGATTGTTGAGCCAGTTTCAGCTTTCAATAATTCTACTTTAAGGGTTTCACCCTCAACTACACGGTGCTGTTTACCACCGCTTTGGATTACTGCGTACATAATGTACTCCAAACATGCCCGTGTCGCCGTGCCGGTAAAGGAAGATACCGATCTTAATACGATCGCCACTGGGGTTATACAAGGGCAAGGAGTTTAAGCGAAATGCCAAAAAACAACAAGCCATTTGCACAAAAAATTATCGAGAAATAACGATTGTTTTATAAACATTTCATGTTCAGAGCCTGCGCATTCGCGCCAAAGCAAAAACTGATGCAAAAATAGCTTTCAAAAATTCAAATAGATTTTTAAAATCAATTCGCTAGTATAGACTGAATAAAAAGACGTAATGCCAGCCAGATTTTTTATGACTTTACGCCTGCACCAGCTGATCTGAACTTAGACTAAATTTGAAATTTTCACTTAATTTTAAATCAATCGCTTAGCTTCTTATCTGTAATTATTAAATGAAATTGCTAAACTACGGCAGCAATTTAAAAATTATTGAGGTTTTTCTTCATATGGCCATCGACTTCAAGCAAGACATTCTCGCTCCTGTTGCTGCGGACTTTGCCGCGATGGACACATTTATCAACGAAGGGATCACCTCAAAAGTCGCACTGGTCATGGCAGTCAGCAAGCATGTGGTTGAAGCGGGCGGCAAGCGCATGCGCCCAATCATGTGCCTTTTGGCCGCCAAAGCCTGCGGCGCGCAGGATTTGGAAAAGCACCGCAAGCTGGCAGCCATTATTGAAATGCTGCATACCGCCACTTTAGTGCATGACGATGTGGTGGATGAATCCGGCTTGCGCCGCGGCCGCCCAACAGCAAATGCGACATGGAACAACCAGACCGCGGTTTTGGTCGGCGACTTTTTGATTTCACGCGCGTTTGATTTGCTGGTCGATTTAAACGACATGGTGCTGCTGAAAGATTTCTCTACCGGTACATGTGAAATTGCAGAAGGTGAAGTGCTGCAGCTGCAGGCGCAGCATCAGCCGGAAACTACCGAACAGACTTATTTAAATATCATTCACGGCAAAACCTCACGCCTGTTTGAGCTTGCAACTGAAGGCGCGGCCATTTTGGCCGGCACGCCGGAATACCGTGAACCGCTGCGTAAATTTGCCGGGCACTTCGGCAATGCTTTTCAAATTATTGACGATATTTTGGACTACACTTCCGATGCTGAAACATTAGGTAAAAATATCGGCGATGATTTAATGGAAGGCAAACCGACTTTGCCGTTAATCTCAGCATTGAAGAATACATCGGGCGAAGAACACGACATTATCCGCCGCAGCATTGCCACTGGCGGCACAGCCGATTTAGCGCGGGTGATTTCCATTGTGCAGACTTCCGGCGCTTTAGAATACTGCAGCCAGCGCGCAACGGAAGAAACTGAAGCCGCGCTTCAAGCTTTGGCCGCATTGCCGGATACAGAGTACCGTCAGGCGCTGACGAATTTGGCAAATCTCGCCCTGCATCGAATCCAATAAAACGAAAGAATGCCTTCCATTTGCTTATGCATATAAAATTTAATGATTTATTTATCGAGATGCAGCAACAGCTTGACTCCCCTCAAGCTGCGCTGGATCAAAACTTGCTGATCGAACTGATCAACCGCATCCGCCCAGCGGACTCAAATAATACCGAAGAAATCCATCAAAACTTTCAAGCCTTTTACAGCGCGCTTTTACTGACGCCAGATGCCGCCTCCACCCTGCAAGGTTTTGTTTTAAAGCTGATCAGCGGCTATAAGCAAACCAGCCTGTATGCCGATACCGGCATTTTGTCCTTAGACGGTTTTTTAAATCAGTTTTTTCAGCGCCTCGGCGCGCACTTCCTGCCGTTGATCAATGATGCCAGCCAGCTGCAGGACCTGCTGCGTCAGGTTTTCCATCAGCGCAGCGACAAATACTGGCTGGATGACATTTCCGATTCAGAATGGCAAAAGCTGTTTCGCCTGTTTAATCAAGGCCACAGCAATCAAAATGAAAAGAAACAGATCCGCCGTGAATTGATTAAAGCCATTACCGTGCTGTCCTACCGGGTCAGCGGGATTGGCCTCTATCCTGAATTTATTAATGCGCATCCGGAACTGACGGAATATGAATCTCCGTTTCTGGTTCAAAACCGCGAAATCAATGACTTCATTCAGCAGTACAAACTGCTGCATCAGCATGCAGAAAAAATGAGCGCCGTCATACCGCCCGATGCCTCGCAGGCGCTGGTGATGCTGGATCAATGCCGTGAAGTAGTGCTGAAGATCCGCAGGGCGACCAAGCGCAGCGGCGTCAGCGTCAGCCTGACCTATCTGCTGTCTTTGCTGGAACAATGCTTGGACCGCATTGAAATTCTGCTGAATTTGATTGTTGAAGAAGATGATGTGCGCTACAGCTCGATTGGCACACTGCTGGTTGACGTGACGGATGCACTGTACAGCGAACGCAGCGTGCGCTCCTTGCTGGCCGCAAACAGTGAGTTAATAGCGCTGCAAGTGACTGAAAATGCCAGCAAAACTGGCGAACACTACGTCAGCAGCGACAAAAAAGGCTTTATTGACATGTATAAGGCCGCCGCTGGCGCTGGGGTTATTATCGCCTTCATGGGCAGCCTGAAGATCCTGACGGCCCGCCTCGTTTTAGCGCCCCTGATGCAGGCATTTTTATTCAGCATGAACTATTCCTTAGGCTTTATGCTGATTCATGTGCTGCACTTTACCGTCGCGACGAAACAGCCGGCCATGACCGCGGCGGCTTTGGCGTCTACGGTTCAGCACCGCAAAGGCTCCAAGAATGCGCAAATTGCCGAATTGGCTGCGCTGATTATCAATATTATACGCACCCAGTTCATTGCTATTTTAGGCAATATCTCGATTGCCATTCCCACAGCAGCCTTAATTACTTATTTTTGGCAAAAGGCGATGGATGAACCGCTGCTGGATCATTCGAAAGCCTCTCACCTGCTGCACAGCTTAGATCCTTTTACCTCATTGGCGATACCGCATGCGGCCATTGCCGGCGTCTGCCTGTTTTTATCCGGCCTGCTGGCAGGCTATTTTGACAATATGGCCATTTACCGCAAAGTCGGGCCGCGCTTAAAAGCGCACCCCGCACTGAAACGCTGGATGGGGCAAGAGCGCTTAAACACTTTTGCGGCTTATATTGAGCGGAATTTAGGCGCGCTGGCAGGTAACTTCTTATTCGGCATTATGCTGGGAAGCATGGGAACCCTCGGCTATATTCTGGGCCTGCCGCTGGATATCCGCCATATTGCCTTTGCCTCGGCCAATTTTATTCAGGGGCTGATGTGCATTAACGGCGGGCCTGAAATTGGCCTAATCATTGTGTCTTTTCTGGGAGTCTTGTGTATTGGCCTGACCAACTTGTTTGTCAGCTTTACCTTGACTATTATTGTCGCGCTGCGCGCGCGCCGAGTGCGCTTTGAACAATGGAAGCCGTTAGCGAAATTAGTGCTGACGCATTTCCTGACCCGGCCGAGCGACTTTTTCTGGCCGCCGAAGCAGCCGCTGGAGATTCATGAAAGCGCGCAATCGCAGAAACAGAATCATTAAGGAAATTGTTAATTTATATTATCGGATGTTAAAAAAATCCAAAAAAGAAATTAGCATAATTTACACACACTTGAAATAAAGTGTACTGATGAGTACACTTTACAGTCTAATTTTATCCGGGCCCGTTCCGTGTAAAATAACAAGGATTCAAGCATGCCAAAACGATTGCTTTTCCTGGGCTTTTTATTGTTAATAATCAGTATTTTGATGCTAAAACTGCCGGCGCTTTCAGTTTTTGACTTGGACGCCGTGCAATGGATGCACCAGCATAGAACACTGTTTTTCAATCAATTGGCCATAGGACTTTCTGCAGCTGGCGGCATGCCATGTGTATTATTTTTTACCGCGCTATGGTGTTTGCACCAAGCATGGTATAAAAAATATTCAAACACTGTTTTTATCAGTATAGGTATCATCGGAAGTATATGCATCGCATGGATGCTGAAGTATTTCGTCTCTAGACCGCGTCCACCTGAAATGTATTTCTTAGTGAAAACTTATGGAGATTCATTTCCAAGTGGGCATAGCCTTTATGCAGCTGCTCTAGGCTGTTTGGCGATGTACGTGTCCCTGCAGCATTCAAGGCATAAACTGATCTGCCTGTCAGCAAGCATATGGATCTTGCTGATGGGCGTTTCAAGAGTTTATGCCGGCGCGCATTTTCCTTCCGATGTCCTTTCTGGCTGGAGCATAAGTTTTATTTGGATCACGCTGCTGTATTGGTTTATGAAAAGATATCAGCAGCCTAAATAAATAATTTTAGAGAAAAATCTCATTGAGGTGAAAGAATGATGTCTGCAAAGCTTTGGGCTCCTGCCCTGACTGCTTGCGCATTAGCGACAAGTATTGCACTTGTCGGTTGCAGTAAAGATCCAAAAGATGCGCAGCAAGCTGGCGCCGCTCAGCAAATGCCGCCTACGGAAGTTGGCGTCATTGTGGCTCAGCCGCAAAGCGTTGAGCAGTCTGTCGAACTTTCTGGCCGTACAACAGCATATGAAATTTCAGAAGTCCGCCCGCAAACCAGCGGCGTCGTGCTGAAACGTTTATTTGCTGAAGGCAGCTATGTGCGTGAAGGCCAAGCGCTTTACGAAATCGACTCTAGCACCAACCGTGCAAATGTTGATAATGCCCGCGCTGCGATTGCCAGCGCTGAAGCGAATTTAAATGTTCTTCGCATTAAAGAAGGCCGTTACCGCCAGCTGGTCGGTACAAATGCGATTTCAAAACAAGAATTTGACGATATCGTCGCGCAGGTAAAACTGGCTGAAGCCACACTGAATGCCAACAAGGCGACATTGAAAAATGCGCAAATCAATTTAGGCTATTCTACAGTGCGCGCGCCGATTTCAGGCCAAACCAACCGTTCTACAGTGACTGCAGGCGCGCTGGTTACCGCAAGCCAAGCTGATCCATTAGTGACTATTCAGCGCTTGGATCCAATCTATGTGGATATCAATCAATCCAGCGCAGAATTGCTTCGCTTGCGCCAGCAGCTGAGCAAAGGCTCTTTGGACAGCAGCAACAATACCAAAGTGAAACTGATGCTTGAAGACGGCAGCGAGTATCCGCAAGAAGGCCGTTTGGCATTCTCTGATGCAAGCGTCAATCCGGATACAGGCACTGTGACAGTTCGCGCAGTCTTCGCTAACCCGAATCACCTGCTGCTGCCAGGCATGTTCGCCAATGCGAAAATCGTGCAAGGCATCATTCCAAATGCGTACCTGATTCCTCAAATCGCCGTGACCCGCACGCCAACTGGCCAAGCGATGGCGATGCTGGTGAATGCCAAAGGCGCGGTTGAACCTCGCCCAGTGACCACTGCAGGCATTCAAGGCAAAGACTGGATCGTTACTCAGGGCTTAAACCCAGGTGATAAAGTGATTGTCGACGGCATTGCGAAGGTCAAGCCTGAACAGCAAGTTACTGCAAAACCATATCAGCCTCAAGCTGCAGCTCCGCAAGGCGCTCCAGGTGCAGCCGGCCAAGCTAAACCATCTGCTCCAGCTGCCGCGAAGGCTGAACAAAAAGCTACTTCAAATTCATAAGGGGTAGACTGAATGGCTCAATTTTTTATCCATCGCCCAATTTTTGCTTGGGTGATCGCACTGGTCATTATGCTGGCGGGGGTTCTCACGCTGACAAAAATGCCGATTGCGCAGTATCCGACCATTGCTCCGCCAACGGTAACGATTTCTGCAACATATCCAGGTGCATCTGCAGCGACAGTTGAAAACACTGTCACCCAGATCATTGAACAGCAAATGAACGGCCTTGACGGCTTGCGCTATATTTCTTCAAACAGTGCAGGCAACGGTCAGGCTTCTATTCAGCTGAACTTTAACCAAGGCGTCGATCCTGATATCGCGCAGGTTCAAGTACAGAACAAATTGCAGTCTGCAACAGCGCTTTTGCCTGAAGACGTACAGCGTCAAGGCGTTAAAGTGACCAAGTCTGGCGCAAGCTTCCTGCAAGTTATTGCGTTTTATGCGCCAGAAGGCAAATTGTCTGCAGAAGACATTAAAGACTATGTCAACTCAAACATTTCTGAACCGTTAAGCCGTGTTGCCGGTGTCGGTGAAGTGCAAGTATTTGGCGGCTCATATGCGATGCGCATTTGGATGGATCCATCTAAAATGTCTAGCCTGCAAGTGACGCCAAGCGATATTGCTGCCGCATTAAGAACACAGAATGCTCAGGTTGCTGTCGGTCAATTGGGCGGCGCGCCATCTGTACAAGGTCAAGTGCTGAACGCGACTGTGAATGCGCAAAGCCTGCTGAACACACCTGAAGAATTTAAAAATATCTTCCTGAAAAATACAGCCAACGGCGCCCAAGTCCGCTTAGGTGACGTTGCCCGTGTTGAATTAGGTGCAGATAACTATCAGTTTGACTCTAAATTTAACGGCAAGCCTGCTGGCGGTGTTGCAATTAAACTGGCAACCGGCGCCAATGCCTTAGATACTGCAGATGCAGTTGAAGCGCGTTTAAAAGAACTGCGTCCAAACTACCCTGCCGGCATGCAAGACAAACTCGCCTTTGATACAACGCCATTCATTAAGCTTTCGATTGAAAGCGTAGTGCATACGCTGGTTGAAGCGGTCATTCTTGTATTCCTGGTTATGTTCCTCTTCCTGCAAAACTGGCGCGCGACCATTATTCCAACCATGGCGGTACCGGTTGTTGTATTAGGCACATTTGCGGTTATTAATGTATTTGGCTTCTCTATCAACACTTTAACCATGTTCGCCATGGTGCTCGCCATTGGCCTTCTGGTCGATGACGCCATTGTTGTTGTGGAAAACGTCGAACGTATTATGGCGGAAGAGCATCTCGACCCTGTGCAGGCCACTGAAATCTCGATGAAGCAGATTTCTGGCGCATTGGTCGGTATTACGTCCGTACTGTCTGCGGTATTCGTACCGATGGCATTCATGAGCGGCACCACAGGGGTAATTTACCGCCAGTTCTCAATCACGCTGGTCACAGCAATGATTCTGTCCTTGATTGTGGCGCTGACCTTTACTCCTGCGCTTTGTGCGACCATTCTGAAACAGCATGATCCAAATAAAGCGCCAAGCAACAGTTTGCCTGCGCGTTTCTTCCGCTGGTTTAACGAATCTTTCGATAAAGTGGCTGGAAAATACCAAAACGGCGTAAACCGCATGACGCATCACAAACTGTTTTCAGGTGTGCTGTATGGTGCTGTGATTGTGCTTTTAGGCGTTCTGTTCACTAAGCTTCCGTCATCGTTCCTTCCGGAAGAAGACCAAGGTGTAGTCATGGCCCTCGTTCAATTGCCGCCAAATGCGACATTAGAACGTACAGACAAAACCATCAGCGCCATGAACGACTACTTCCTGAATAAAGAAAAAGACTACGTAGAATCCGTATTCAGCGTATCTGGTTTCTCATTTACAGGTGTCGGTCAAAATGCGGGCTTAGCGTTCATTAAACTGCGTGACTGGAAAGACCGTACGACAGCTGAAGCTAAAGTAGGCGCAATTATTCAGCGCGGCATGGCATTGAACATGATCGTGAAAGATGCGTCTTACATTATGCCGTTGCAGCTTCCTGCTATGCCTGAATTAGGTGTGACAGCCGGCTTTAACTTGCAATTGAAAGATGCAAGCGGCAATGGCCATGATCAGCTTCTTGCGGCGCGTAATGCCATCTTAGGCATGGCGGCTCAAGACAAGCGCTTAGTCGGCGTGCGTCCAAACGGTCAGGAAGATACACCGCAGTACAAAATCATTGTGGACCAAGCGCAAGCTGGCGCAATGGGTGTCAGCGTCTCTGAGATCAATACCACCATGGGTATGGCTTGGGGCGGTTCGTACATCAACGACTTCGTTGACCGCGGCCGCGTGAAAAAAGTGTATGTGCAAGGCGAAGCCAATGCCCGCATGATGCCTGAAGACCTGAACAAATGGTATGTCCGCAACAATCAAGGCACCATGGTACCGTTCTCTGCATTTGCTACTGGCGAATGGACTTACGGTTCACCTCGACTTGAGCGCTATAACGGCATTTCATCGATGAACATTCAAGGTACACCTGCCCCTGGCGTCAGCTCGGGTGATGCGATGCAAGCAATGGAAGAAATCGTTGCTAAACTTCCTTCAATGGGCTTGACTGGCTTTGACTATGAATGGACAGGCCTGTCACTGGAAGAACGCGAGTCTGGCGCGCAAGCACCATTCTTATATGCGCTTTCACTGCTGATCGTCTTCCTATGCTTGGCGGCTTTATATGAAAGCTGGTCAATTCCATTCTCTGTACTTTTGGTTGTGCCTTTAGGTGTTGTTGGTGCAGTTGCATTAACCTTCCTTGGCATGGTTCTGCTTAAAGATCCAAACCTTTCGAATAACATTTACTTCCAAGTCGCGATCGTTGCAGTCATTGGTTTGGCTGCCAAAAACGCGATTTTGATTGTAGAATTTGCGAAAGAACTTCAGGAAAAAGGTGAAGAGCTGTTTGACGCAACAATGCATGCGGCAAAAATGCGTTTGCGTCCAATCATTATGACGACGCTGGCCTTTGGTTTTGGTGTACTTCCGCTTGCGTTAGCATCTGGCGCCGGCGCAGGCAGCCAGCACTCTGTAGGCTACGGCGTACTGGGCGGCGTAATCAGCTCAACTTTCTTAGGCATCTTCTTTATCCCTGTGTTCTACGTATGGATTCGAAGCATCTTTAAGTACAAACCAAAACAACAAAATAATCAGGAGCACACATCGTGATGCAAAATATATGGTCTATTGCAGGTCGTAGCATTGCGGTTTCTTCACTTGCGCTTGCTTTGGCTGCCTGCCAAAGCATGCGCGGTCCAGAACCGGCTGCTCAGGCGAATATCCCGCAAGGCTATACTGCGGGCACGTCTGGCACTTCAGCTGCGGCGCAAGGCTACAAAGACTTCTTTGCTGACCAGCGTTTGGTTCAAGTACTGGATTTGGCTTTAGCCAATAACCGCGACCTGCGCACAGCTGCATTGAACATTCAGCGCGCGCAGCAGCAGTACCAAATTACGGAAAACAACCAGCTGCCAACCATTGGCGCCAGCGGCAGCGTGCTGCGTCAAGATACGCTGACCTCTAAACCGATGACAACCTATAACGTCGGTTTAGGTGTGACGGCTTATGAACTGGATTTGTGGGGCCGTGTCCGCAGCCTAAAAGACAATGCTCTGGACAGCTATCTGGCCACTTCCAGCGCGCGTGACGCTACGCAAATTGCACTGATTGGCCAAGTAGCGCAAGCTTGGCTCAGCTATTCATTTGCCAATGCAAATTTAAAACTGGCTGACCAGACCTTAAAAACCCAGCTTGAATCTTACAATCTGAACAAAAAACGCTTTGATGTCGGCATCGACAGTGAAGTACCTGTCCGTCAGGCGCAAATCTCTGTAGAAACTGCGCGCAGCGATGTTTCAAATTACAAGACTCAAGTTGCACAAGCGCAAAACCTGCTGAACCTTTTGGTTGGCGAACAAGTTCCAAACAGCCTGCTGCCTAACCAGCGCGTAACCCGCATTGCCTCAACCGGCACAATCGGTTCCGGCTTGCCTAGCGACTTGCTGAACAACCGTCCTGATGTGCGCGCTGCAGAATACAAACTGTCTGCTGCCGGCGCAAACATTGGCGCGGCCAAAGCACGCATGTTCCCAACCATCAGCTTGACTGGCACTGCAGGCTATGCCTCTACAGATCTAAGTGATTTGTTCAAATCAGGCAGTTTTGTATGGGGCCTGGGTCCAAGCATCGATATTCCAATCTTTGACTGGGGCACACGTAAAGCCAATATCAAAATTTCTGAAACTGATCAGCAAATTGCACTGTCTGATTATGAGAAATCAATTCAGTCTGCATTCCGTGAAGTGAATGATGCATTGGCTGTACGTCAAAACATTGGCGACCGTATTTCTGCACAGCGCCGCTTAGTCGACGCGACCAATACCACGTACAAACTGTCCAATGCACGCTTCCGTGCCGGTATTGACAGCTACTTGACTGTATTGGATGCACAGCGCACTTCTTATGCTGCAGAACAAGGCCTGCTGCTGCTTGAACAAGCGAACTTGAACAACCAAGTTGAACTGTACAAGTCTTTAGGCGGCGGCATCAAAGCCAACACTGGCGATGCGGTGCAAGAACAGCCTTCTACAGCTGAACGCAAAGCGGATGCTGCAAAATAAACTCATGATGAAATAAGCCTATGGCTGAATAAGCTCATGGCTTAAAAATCCTTCAAAAAAGCTCACTTCGGTGGGCTTTTTTATTGCTGTAAAAAGCGGAAATCAAAATGAAAATATTGCTTTTTCAAGCCAACTTTCCTATCTTCGACTGATCTTTTTTCTTATTGATAACTAAAAATGCTTTTAAGTAACTTAGAATCTGTACCTGGCCACACGATTACCCAGCAGCTCGACGTGGTATACGGCAGCACGGTACGCAGCAAGCATGTCGGCCGTGACTTTATGGCGGGCCTGAAAAACATTGTCGGCGGTGAACTCAAAGGCTATACCGAACTGCTGGAAGAATCCCGTCAGGAAGCCATGAGCCGGATGATTGATAAAGCGCGGAGCCTTGGTGCAAATGCCGTGGTCGGCATCCGTTTTTCCACTTCGAATATTGCGCAGGGCGCATCTGAACTGTTTGTGTATGGCACGGCGGTACGGGTAGAAGCCAACGCGCCAAAATTGGCTGATCCCTTCCCTGCACAAGGCTAAAACCATGGATGCATTTCTTTTTAAGATTCTCATCTTTGTGATTTTGTTTGCGGTGGGCTGGACTTTTGGCCGTCATGCAGAGCGCAAGCATTTGAACGAATTGGAAGCACAGGAAAAGCGTTTAGCCTACATCCGCATTGATAATAACCGCTTTAAAACCAGTGAACATCCAGGGCAGCTGGTATCCAGCAATGTGGTGATCTCGCATGACTATTTTAAATATGTGATTGCCAATATTCAGAACTTTTTTGGCGGGCGTCTGACCAGTTATGAAAGCGTGGTCGAGCGCGCGCGCCGTGAAGCCGTAGTCCGCTTAAAGCTGGAAGCGGAAAAGATGGGTGCAACGCAGATTATGGGATTGCGTTTAAGTACAACTGAACTCGGGATGCAAGGCGGCATGATCGAAGTGTTTGCTTATGGCACGGCGATTCAGGATTAAGTAAATTGAGGAAGTTTGAATCTCCTCAAATCCCCCTCCCCCCCTAAATCCCCCTAAATCCCCCTTTTCCAAAGGGGGACTTGCCATGTATTTCATTGGCTTTCAAGAAGCATAGCTCCTCCCTTTTTAAAGGTGAGCATCCTCGAAATATATTTCGATGCACAAGGGAGGGATTATATCTTCATAAATATTCCCTCACCCCAACCCTCTCCCAAAGGGAGAGGGAGCATCATATGATTTTATAGATATTTGAATTAAATAATGGAAATTCCCTCTCCTTTCAGGAGAGGGTTAGGGAGAGGTACTTTTTTAATCTCATATATCAATAAAAACCTATTTCACTTTTGCTTTGCGAATCATTTTATACAGCGTGCTTGGCGATAAACGCGCCATCCATGTGCCCAGCACTTCTTTGCTGCCGCCCACGACTATATATTCATCGCCTTTCAATAACGCTTTCACAGCTATTTTTGCAAATTCATCCGCTTCCAGCCCATTTTCAATGGCTTCATCTTGATGGCCTTGCGCCTTGCCCGCGCCATTCAAGGCATTAAAAGACACATTGGTTTTGACAAAACCGGGGAAAATCACCGAAACATCAATGCCTTGATCCGCCACCTCTGCGCGCAGGCTGTTGGCCCACATATGAATGGCGGCTTTGGCAGCCGAATAAGACGCACGGTACTGCGTGCCCAGCAAGCCCGCAACACTTGAGACAAAGGCAATACGCCCTGATTTTTGCTCAAGGAATGTTGGCAGCACGGTTTTGGTTAAAAACACTTGCGAGAAATAATCCACTTCCATCAAGGCGCGTTCTGTCTGCATGGTGGTATCCGCAATAAGCGCACGCTGGCTCAAGCCAGCATTGTTAATCAGCCAGTCAATACGGCCTTTGCATTTTAAAACCTGCGCATAGGCTTGGCGAACTTGGCTTTCATCGGTAATGTCCGCAGGAATAGAAATATGCTGATCTGGATGAAGCAAACTGACACGGACTTTTTCCAGCTCTTCAAAACGCCGCGCAGTCAAGATCACTTGCGCGCCCTGCAATGCGCATTCTTGCGCCAAAGCTTTTCCCAAACCGGATGAAGCGCCTGTAATCCACACGATTTTTCCGTTTAAATCATCCAGTTTCGCCATGATGCATTCCTTATGAAATCATTGCATTATTCAAAGTTTACAGCGCTTATTTTAAACCTTTTTTTATTTCTGCTCATTATTCAAAAAAACCAAAAAGTGCTCAAAGTAGCCGCTCATCGAATTGGCGTCATAGACTTTTCCTAATTTATCAAAACGCTTATAGCCCAGCTGCGTGGTCACATGAATCACGCCATTTAAGGTTTTATCTACAACAACATTGAATTTCAGCATTTTTTTCGGCTCACGGATTAAATGCGTCACCCCTTGATCAACCACCTCAGTAAACGCTTTCAGCGCTGGCGATACAAAGGCATTGTTGCCGTCCCTCATTTTGCCGACATGGCTCAGCAGCTCATTGGCCAAGGAATAATCCACAGGATAGGTCATATAGAACTGTCCTTCTTTCTCCACCGTTAATTCACGCAGATAATTCACCATCGGCACAAGACGGTCATTGCCGAAAAAAGAGACCGACCATGGCATATATTTGCGTGTCGTCTCAATAATGTGCTGAATAATTTTTTCTGATTCCCCGTCGCCGGATTTGGACATTTTGGCAATATCGCCAAAAACCTGGTCGATAATTTCACAAGCGATATCCGCTAAATTTTCACCGAGGGGCTTCGCTAAATTTGCGCTGTCCCCCTGATTGAGCCGCTGATGCAGGTCTTCAAAACGCCGATGGGTTTCTGGCTGTATTTTTAGTGAAATATTATAAGTCATTCAGCGGCTCCTCTTTTTTAAATTATGGCGGCTGCGAATTTTGCGCTTCAATCATGACATTATCATAAAACCATCAAAAAATACTGCCAACTGCGACACATTTTTTATAATTCAGCGCCGCTGCCGCTTTTCGCTGCGCCTGATTTTATTTTCACGGTCTTTGCCTTCAAGCTATCTGCCTAAAGCAGATATTTTTTTGCTACAATAGATGCAATTTTTTATTCACTTTCGATCTGTTTTCACTATGACTGATTCTGCGCAAAATATTGCTACGACCTACGATCCTACCGAGATCGAGAAAAAATGGTACAAGACTTGGGAAGAGAACGGCTACTTCAAGCCATCTCAGAAAGGCGATTCATTCTGTATCATGATTCCGCCACCAAACGTCACCGGTAGTTTGCACATGGGTCATGGTTTCAACAATGCCATCATGGATGCCTTGACGCGTTACAACCGTATGTCTGGCAAAAACACCTTATGGCAACCAGGTACTGACCATGCCGGTATTGCAACGCAAATGGTTGTAGAGCGTCAGCTCGGTGCAGAAGGCATCAGCCGTCATGACCTTGGCCGTGAAAAATTCATCGAAAAAGTCTGGGAATGGAAAGAACAGTCTGGCGGCACAATTACCCGTCAAATCCGTCGCCTCGGCTCATCTGTAGACTGGTCACGTGAACGCTTTACCATGGATGATGGTTTATCAAACGCAGTTAAAGAAGTGTTTGTAAAACTGCACGAAGAAGGTTTGATCTATCGTGGTAAACGTCTTGTTAACTGGGATCCAAAACTGCAAACTGCCCTGTCTGACTTAGAAGTTGAGTCAGATAAAGAAGAACAAGGTTCACTGTGGCACTTCAAATATTTCTTTGAAGATAAATCACTGCGTACGCATGACGGTAAAGATTACATCGTGGTCGCGACTACGCGTCCTGAGACATTGCTCGGTGATACTGCAGTTGCAGTTGCACCAGATGATGAACGCTACGAACATCTTGTGGGTAAAAACATTGTATTGCCAATCACCGGCCGTACTGTTGCGATTGTTAAAGATGAATACGTCGAAAAAGAATTCGGTACAGGCTGTGTAAAAATCACTCCTGCACACGACTTCAATGACTATGAAGTAGGTAAACGCTGCGAATTGCCAATCATCAACATTTTCAATAAAAATGCTGAAGTATTGGCTGAGTTTGAATATATCGCAAAAGCGGGTGAACAAATTTCTAAAACCATTCCTGCACCTGCGGACTACATTGGTTTAGAACGTTTTGCTGCACGTAAAAAATTGGTTGAGCAAGCTGAAGCTGAAGGCTGGTTAGATCAAATCCAACCGTATACCTTGAAACCGCCTCGCGGCGACCGTTCAGGTGTGGTCGTTGAACCACTTTTAACAGACCAATGGTATGTGAAAATTGCACCATTGGCTGAGCCTGCAATCAAAGCGGTAAAAGACGGCGAGATCAAATTTGTACCTGAGCAATACAGCAATATGTACATGGCTTGGATGAACAACATTCAAGACTGGTGTATTTCACGTCAATTGTGGTGGGGTCACCGCATTCCGGCTTGGTATGACAAAGACGGCAATGTATTTGTAGGCCGTGACGAAGCGGAAGTTCGTGCTAAACACAATATCCCTGCTGATGTTCAATTGGATCAAGACGAAGACGTACTGGATACATGGTTCTCATCTGGTCTTTGGACATTCTCAACATTGGGCTGGACTGGCGACGCGGCAAAAGATAAAGAAAACTATTTCTTAAATACCTTCCACCCGACTGATGTACTTGTCACTGGTTTTGACATCATCTTCTTCTGGGTTGCTCGCATGATCATGATGACCATGCACTTCATGAAAAATGAAGACGGCACACCGCAAGTTCCGTTCAAAACTGTGTATGTACACGGTTTGGTACGTGATGGCGAAGGTCAGAAGATGTCGAAGTCTAAGGGTAACGTGCTTGACCCATTAGATTTGATTGACGGTGTTGATCTTGAAACTTTAGTACAAAAACGTACAACAGGTTTGATGAACCCGAAACAAGCGTCGAAAATTGAAAAATCAACGCGTAAAGAATTCCCAGAAGGTATTCAATCTTACGGTACAGATGCGGTTCGCTTTACCTTCTGTGCACTTGCCAATACAGGCCGTGACATTAAATTCGACATGAAACGTGTTGAAGGCTACCGTAACTTTGCCAACAAAATCTGGAACGCAACGCGTTTCGTGATGATGAACATTGAAGGTCAACCTGTAGGTCAAGAAGTTCGTCAAGACCTTTGGGAATTGCCTGAACAATGGATCGTGAGCCGTCTGCAAAAAGCTGAACTTGCTGTGCAGCAAGCTTTTGCAACGTATCGTTTGGACTTGGCTGCGCAAGCAATTTACGAGTTCATTTGGAATGAATACTGTGACTGGTATGTCGAGCTGACTAAGCCTGTTCTGAATGATGAAAATGTTTCTGAAGAGCGTAAAGCGGAAGTTCGCCGTGTATTGCTTGCGGTAATGGAAGCATCTTTACGTTTGGCTCATCCGCTGATGCCTTACTTGACTGAAGAAATTTGGCAAACCCTTGCACCGAAACTTGGCATTGCTGGCGAAACCATTATGTTGGCGCAGTACCCTATTGCTGAGCAAGCGTTAGTGAATGAGCAAGCTGAAGCAGATATGCAATGGCTGCAAGGTTTGATTGGTGCGGTACGTAACATCCGTGGTGAGATGGGTCTAGGTAATGCTCGCTTGTTGCCTGTTCTTCTTCAAAACACGACGGATGCTGAAAAAGCGCAGATCACACGTATTGAAGCGTTGTTTAAAGCTCTGGCGAAAGTTGAGAGCATTACTTTCTTGGCTGATGCTGAGCAACCACCATTGTCTTCATCGAGTGTTGTCGGTCACGTGTCTGTATTCGTTCCAATGAAGGGCTTAATTGACCCTAAAGCGGAATTGGGTCGTCTACAAAAAGACCTAGACAAGGTTCAAAAACAGCATGACCAAATTACCACTAAACTGGGTAATGAAGGTTTCGTAGCGAAAGCGCCTGCGGCTGTGGTTGAAGGCGAGAAAGTGAAGCTTGCTGAGTTTGCTGACCAGTTAGCGAAGATTAAAGCAAATATGGAGCAAATTGCAGCGCTTTAATGTGTTGATGATTTAATCTAATTCGTAGTATAAAGGGCTGATTATTCAGCCCTTTATTTTTATAAGAAGATATATATGAATTCCAAGAGTATAGAAGAATATGATTTTGATAATCCAAATCGAATAACAATTTCTGCATCATTTGGAATCACTTCAAACCGAGCTAAAACCGTTTCAACAACAGTCGATGTACCAATAAAGAAAACTCAAACATTAAGTAAAACTGTTGCTATACCAATCAAAAAAGCTAGATCAGTTATTTCTGTAAATACAATTATTTCAAATTTAGAAAGATTAGCATCAAGCTTTGGAATTAATATCAAGGAAAATCAGAATGTTGTTGAATTAGAAGATATCGATCTAGGTGATATAGAAAAACTGCTTGAATTTGCAAATGACCCCATTTTTTCAACGGAGGGTGCAAACTTAAAGGAAGCATATTTTAAATTTCAAAATTCTGATGGAACCTACACACATAAGTCATTTATCGTTGAAACAGTACGGGTAAGTGACGAAGTAAAAGTTGAACCAAATTTATCTCCTACAACTTCAACAGATAATTTACAAAAATTATTACGTGTGATGCTTGTCCTATTAGCATTGTTTAATAACTCAGAATTGGGCAAAACGGCAAAGGATATTAGTACAGGTCTTTTTGCTTCGATTTTATATGACTATGGGGTAAAGCCCTATATTGAAAATTTAAAGCCTGATACTCAAAAGCAATCAGATATCTCTAACATAGAAAGTCTTAGAAAATTCCTTACGAATAAGAGAGTTACTAAACATAGAACTGACTTATTTGAATCCCCACAGTTAAAAAGTTCCATTATTGAAAACTTGCCTCCAGGTACTATGCTTACCTTTGTACCCGATAAAACTATTCCTAAATCTTGGTTAAAAGTGAAAATTACTTTAGATCAAAGTGACGTTGAAGGTTACGTTTTAAGACGATATACAGCACAAATCAGATAACCCTCACCCCAGCCCTCTCCCATAGGGAGAGGGAGCAACCCTTTGTGAATTCCACTGTTGTTTGATACTCAATGAAAATTCCCTCTCCTCTTAGGAGAGGGTTAGGGAGAGGTACTTTTCAATTCAAAGCATTTTTTCCACAAATCATCCAACACCAAATCCATCCGCCCCAACACATCAAGATTCCAATATCGCACCACAGTTAAACCCAAAGCATCTAAAAACTTTGTGCGTTCACCATCATATTCAATCGCATCATCTGTGCCATGCTGGCTACCATCCAACTCAATCACCAAACCAATTTCATGACAGTAAAAATCCACAATATAAGGTTTGATCACATGCTGACGGCGGAATTTAAGATTCATAAAACGCTTGGCACGAAGAATTTGCCACATGAGGTGTTCTGCATCGGTAGCGGTGTGGCGCATAGATTTGGCGAAGATAAGGAGTTTGGGGTCGAGCTTCTTGTTCATTTGGGATTTAATTTTTATTATTTCCTTTAGATTATCAAATTTTATAACCTCTCCCTAGCCCTCTCCTAAAAGGAGAGGGAACGTTCATTATTAAATTACTTGATGGTATCTAATCAAATGTAACTCCCTCTCCCTTTGGGAGAGGGCTGGGGTGAGGGAAACTAAAGAACTTGATGCCCCAACAGCATCTCCAGCCCACTCTCTTTCCCCATATAGCCCAGCCGTTGCTTTTCCACTTTTACTTGCTGTTTTAAAGCCGAAGTGTCTGCATCTATCTGCTTATACAAGTCCTCAATTTTCAGCTTGCCTTTCGACTTCTGCACGGTAATTTTGGCACTTTCAGACCAGACCAAAGCATCAATCAAATCATTTATTTGGCTCTGCAGTTTCTGACACTGCGCATCTAGCGCCATTTTATAAAACTTGACCTGTTCAGCGCTTAAACTCTTTTGCACACTGCTTTGACTCGACTCAACTTGCAACTGCAATTTCAGTAAATAAAATAAATCCTGCTGTTCATAGGCCTCATTGGCCCGTTGGAACAATTCAGTTTTCTCTAATTTTTTAGCTTCATCAGGCTCACGGTCAGGGTGAATGCTGGCGGCAATTTTCAAATACACCGTTTTTAGCGACTGCTCTACTAACTTCTCGGCTTGTTCACGTTTTTCTTGCTGGCGTTTCTGTTTGGCTTGTTCGCGTGCTTGGCTGTACTGCCCAGTGTTCCAATCGCTACTCTCCCATTGTGCATTTTCCCAATCCTCTGTTGCATCTATTTCACTGTCATCATACAAAGCGTCATTCACGCTTGAATGTTCTGTATCTGAGGAATTTTTCTTTTTGCTTTTTTTATTCTGTGCATATTCAGCCGTTTGCTGATAATACACATATAGATCATCCACTTTTTGCAGCTGCTGCGGATTCAGCAGTTTTGAAGCTTTCAGCATCTTGGCTAGAGCATGAATTTTATTTTCTAACTGTGCGGTATCGGCTTTATTAAACTCATATTGACTGAGGCTATTCCACAGCTGTTCTAATTGCTTAAACAGCACTTCATGCAGTGCTGCATATACAGGCATAAAATGCTTGCGGCTATAGAGCTGAATTTCCGATTGTGCATTTTCCCATGCCGCCAAGTCCCGTTTCAGCTGTTCAATTTGATCAATTAAACGGTTGAGCTTTTTATCAGGGGTAGAAAGCTCAATATTCGGCTGAATCGTGGTTTTTAAATCGAATGACATCAGAAAATATGCGCAAAAAGAATCATTATAAAGGATGCGCCATCAAAGCGGGAGGAAGCTACCATGCCATCAAGCAGCGTTCAAAGACCGCAGCGATAAGCTGCTCTAATGCTGTTCTTTTAAAATCCCCCTGAAGTTGATGCTTTTACATTCAACATCAACATTTGTTACCATAGCGCCACCCAATAATAATAATTTCTGATATTCCCTTATGACCGATCATTTAAGAGCCAAATTTGAAAATATAGAATTGAATGCTGGACTGGGCAAAATCAGCGCGTTCATCTCGATGACGCTCAGCCTGCTTTGCCTATTTGGCGCATTGTGCTTTTTATTTCCCAGTGTATTGACCACACCCGAACTGCGTCCGCTCTACAGCAAACATTATGATCTGTTTTATTTCAGCCTCATGGCTGGCATTGTCATTAGTGCGGGCTTTGGTGCATTCAGCGCCATTGTCCGGCAAAACCGCTACGGTTTTTATGGCCTCTGCATGGCGCTTGCTGCGGCGGTTCTCGGCTGCGGTGTAATTCAAGCGCCTGTGCTGCCAAGCGTGCCCTTTTATGCAGGCTTTGATTATTTTGTGCTGACCTTGGTCATTTTGGCGTTGGTGTTTATTCCGCTGGAAGGTTTTTTTGCGAAGAATCCGCAGCAAAAGCTGTTACGGGCTGGCTGGATTACCGACATGAAATATTTCATGTTCAGCCACATTGGCATTCAGCTGTTCAGCTTTTTAACCGTGATGCCTATTCAATACTGGATCACTCATCTGCCGAGCAATCCGATTGTGCCGTGGGTGCAGGCTCAACCGATTTGGCTGCAGTTTATAGAACTGCTGATTGTGGTAGATTTGACCACTTACTGGCTGCACCGCGCCATGCATGAGGTGAATTTCCTCTGGCGCTTTCATGCGATTCATCATTCGACTGAACATATGGATTGGCTGGCATCGTCGCGGCTGCATATTGTTGAAGTGCTGATGACCCGCTTTATTGCCACCCTGCCGATTTTCCTTTTAGGCTTTCACACCTCTGCAGTGTTTGCCTATCTGATTTTTATTTCGTTTCACGCGATTTTCATCCATTCCAATGTGCGTTTCCGTTTTCCTTATCTGCGCTGGCTGATTGCCACACCGGAATTTCATCACTGGCATCATTCTTCAGAAAAGCCCGCCATTGACAAAAACTATGCGGCCTTCATTCCGCTGTATGATGTGATGTTTAAAAGCGTCTATATGCCGGATCATCTGGCCAGCGTGTACGGCACAGTGGGCTATAAAATTCCCAACAGTTTTGTAAAGCAGTTTACCTGGCCCTTTAAAAAATACCTAAACCGCTTTAAAAAGCGCTTTGGCAGCCCGAAAGATCCGTCTTAACGCCCTGTTTTTTGCAGTTGATTTTTAGATGCTGCAGCTTTTGAACCCAGCATTTGCGCCATGCAGATGCTTTTCATTTCCCCTCTCAAGACATGTACAGCGCTATGTTTGGTCAATTCACCGCGCCCAAGTACATCATGATAAGCCTGCCCGCGTTCTGCATTCATATAGGCAGCCATCTAAAAAGCAGCATCAACCCATCCAGCGCAAAAATTTTTATAAGTTTTATTATTAACTTAGAGCAAGAAAACTTAAAAGCAATGCTCCTTTCAGGCAGTCGAGTGCATTGATCTTTTGTCTAAGCTGAAGCATTGCCGGCCTACGTATGGCACACATTGTGCTGTACTTTCCTCATATTTCCCTGCCAGAAAAACTTTTTAAATCCTAAACAGTTACCGTTAACAATTCGTAAAAAAATTTGCTTGAGCAATCCTTCAAATCTCGCTTAAGATGAATTCTGGTGTATTTTTTATACATAAAACAAAAACATCTGTTGCACCTATTTGATGGAATGATTCCATCGGCAACTAAAGCAATTGATGAACATGCAATAAAAAGGAGTTTTGCCAATGATCTATAAACGCACCATGACTTCCCTGTTCTGCGCCAGCGCACTGATGCTCGGTCTCAGCGCCTGCAGCGACAATAAAGCGCCATCTTCAGAAAAACCTGCCGGCGGTGAGGCTGCGGCTTCAGATTCGGGCACTTTAGATAAAATTAAAAAATCCGGCACGATTGTCTTAGGCTACCGCGACTCATCCATTCCATTTTCATATATTGCGGACAATCCAAATCAGCCGGTCGGCTATGCGCACGATTTGCAGATGCAAGTTGTTGATGCGGTGAAAAAGAAATCGGATATGCCGGATCTGAAAATCCGCTATAACCTGGTGACCAGTCAAAACCGCATTCCGCTGGTGTCGAATGGCACCGTTGATTTGGAATGCGGCTCAACCACAAATAACAAAGAGCGCCAGCAGCAAGTTGCTTTCTCGACAGGCTTCTTTGAAGTCGGTTCCCGCTTGCTCACCGCAAAAGACTCCGGCATTAAAGATTTTGCCGACTTAAAAGGCAAAAAATTAGTCACCACTGCCGGCACAACTTCTGAACGCTACATCCGCCAGCATGAAAAAGAGCTCGGCATTGGCGAAGTCATTTCTGCCAAAGACCATGCAGAATCATTCCTGATGCTGCAAAACGGCCGCGCGGCTGCCTTTATGATGGATGATATTTTGCTTGCCGGCGAAAAATCCAAAGCCAAAGATCCGAATAAATGGGAAATCGTCGGCACTGCGCCGATTCATGAAATTTACGGATGCATGATGCGCAAAGGCGATACCGGCTTTAAGCAAGTCGTGGATGATGCAATTAAAGCCACGTACAGCTCTGGCGAAATCAATGCCATGTATAAAAAATGGTTCCAGTCGCCAATTCCGCCTAAAAATATCAACCTCAACTTCCCAATGTCAGATCAGCTGAAAGCCTTGATCAGCAATCCGCATGACCGTGACGAATAACTATCCCTAACCATTCAAAATATGCTTAAGCCAAAAGGAGTTTGGCTTAAGCTAAATAAAGGGGGTTTCTATGAATTATAGCTGGAATTGGGGTGTGCTCTTCCAATCCACAGGTGTGGGAGATTCCACTTACCTGGGCTGGGTTTTAATTGGCTTAGGCTGGCTGTTTGTGATTGCGCTGGTGGCGTGGAGCATTGCGATGGTGCTCGGCAGCATTCTGGGCATCATGCGCACCTTGCCTAGCCCGATTGCCCGCGGCATTGGCACAGCCTATGTGACCATCTTCCGAAATGTGCCCTTATTGATTCAATTGTTTATTTGGTTCTATGTGGTCCCGAATTTTCTGCCGGCGCCAATCAAAACTTGGTGGATGAATGATCTGGGAGCCAATACGACAGCGCTCATTTCCGCCAGTGTCGGCCTAGGCTTATTTACCGCAGCGCGGGTCTGCGAACAGGTGCGCACCGGCATTGAAGCGTTGCCTCTGGGTCAAACCAATGCAGGCTATGCCATGGGTTTCAGCACGGCGCAGCTGTACCGCTACGTGATTTTGCCGCAGTCGTTCCGCACCATTTTGCCGCCGCTCAGCTCTGAGCTGACCAACTGCGTCAAAAACACCTCGGTAGCGTCTCTGGTGGGGGTAGCAGAAATTATTTCGCAGATGAAAACCATCAGTGAATACACGCAAAATACCATCGAAATTTATACCTATGTCACCATTATTTTCATGGTCATCAATGTATGCCTGATCGGCGTTATGACCTATCTGGAAAAGCGCCTGCGTGTTCCGGGCTTAATTGCAGGAGATAAATAATGGATTGGCTGACTTCATTTGTTCAAGATTTGGAACTGTCCGGCCCTGCGCTCTGGCATGGCTTCAGCATTACGCTGAAAGTGGTGATTGCGGCGACCATCGGCGGGGTGTTCATTGGCACGCTGCTGGCGCTGATGCGCCTGTCATCCATCAAAGTATTCAATCTCTTTGCCAAAGGCTATGTGAACCTCTTCCGTTCTATTCCTTTGCTGCTGGTGCTGATGTGGTTCTACTTTGCTGTGCCGTTCATCTACACCGGCATTACCGGCAATTACCTGACCATCGACACTGCGCTGGTATCGAGCATTGTGGCCTTTATGCTGTTTGAGGCTGCGTATTTTTCAGAAATTGTCCGCGCCGGCATTCAATCAATTCCCAAAGGGCAAACGGCTGCCGCCTATGCGCTGGGCATGAGCTACGGCCAAGCCATGCGCTTGATTATTTTGCCGCAGGCTTTTCGCAAAATGACGCCTTTGCTGCTGCAGCAAACCATTATCCTGTTTCAGGATTCCACCATGGTTTATGCCATTGGCCTTTTGGACTTTTTCCGCACCAACTACGTCCGCGGCGACTTAATGTCTCTCTTGACGCAATACATTCTTTTCGCAGGCTTGGTGTACTTCACTATTAGTATGATCGCAACGTATGCAGTTAAAAAATTACAACGGAGGTTAAGTGTATGACAGATCAAAAAACGATGATTGACCTCCAAAATGTCAGTAAATGGTATAAAGATTTTCAGGTGCTCACCGATTGCACCACGCAAATTAAGCAAGGTGAAGTGGTCGTGGTCTGCGGGCCTTCAGGTTCAGGCAAATCGACCCTGATCAAAACCGTCAACGGGCTGGAGCCTTTTCAATCCGGCACTATTTTAGTCGATGGCGTTTCAATCAATGATCCGAAAACCGACCTCAATAAACTGCGCAGCCGTGTCGGCATGGTGTTTCAGCACTTTGAATTGTTTCCGCATTTATCGATTACCGAAAATCTGACTATTGCGCAAATCAAAGTTTTAGGCCGTTCAGAAGCCGATGCTAAGAAAAAAGGCTTGGCCTATTTAGATCGTGTAGGCCTAAGCGCGCATGCCAGCAAGTTCCCGGCTCAATTGTCTGGCGGCCAGCAGCAGCGTGTGGCGATTGCCCGCGCGCTGAGCATGGACCCGATTGCCATGCTGTTTGATGAACCGACCTCGGCCCTTGACCCTGAAATGATCAATGAAGTGCTGGATGTGATGGTCGGCTTAGCCAAAGAAGGTATGACCATGATGTGCGTCACCCATGAAATGGGCTTTGCGCGCCAAGTGGCCAACCGGGTGATTTTTATGGATCAGGGGAAAATTGTTGAGGATTGCACCAAAGATGAATTCTTTGATACCCCGCGCGGCGAACGCGCGCAGCAGTTCCTCAATAAAATTTTGCATTGATCCTGCACCCTCACACAGAAAATGCGCGCCATGCAGTTAACTGACTGACAGCAATGGAAAAAAAGCAGATCACTTGGTCTGCTTTTTTATTTGGATCGCGCAATGCGTGATTAAATCACTCATCTTCTCTTTATTGGGCATCCAGCAGTTTTCAATTAATCCGTTCTGAATCAAGATCAGCCAGCTATGCGTTTCAGCTGGTTTTGCAAAATTAAGCTCCAGCTGTTCAGCGCTTTGCTTGCATTGCCCTTTTCAAACATCAAAGCAACAACAAACACGCTGCACAGAAGAATATTCAGCGGCATGCCCTGCCAAATAAATCAGCAAAAAGACGGTCAGGCTCTTATAGGCATGAGCATGGGAAAATTCTTAAAATTGATTCACTTGTCCTTGCTGATCAAGCGGGCCAAACTGCTCAGCCAAGGACAGAATCCAAACACTCAATGCTGTGAAATTTTATATCTCCGCCAATGGATTTCAGTACGTACTGCAAACCTTGCTTTATTGCAGTGCGTTTTATGCTTTGCATGCGCTGAGTGTCAGATTTTTTTCATCTTAAACCGTTTATTGAAATAGGAAACAAGCATGCACCTTTGCAAATCATTCAAAGTTAATTCACTATTTTCATAAAAACAAACTATTGAATTTAAATGATTTTATAAAAATACAATAGCATGAAAAATGCACCATATTGATGCAAAAATTGCCGTTTTGCTTTATATCGAGGCTTATCCATTTTTAATCGGCATTGATCAAAATTTCCCTTAACCTATGCTCTTTTCGAAACCGCCTGCATCGATATACTGAATTTCTTTTGTGACACTACGCACTAATATAGGACTCACAATGCAAAATATCGATTTACTTTTTCTCCTCCTTGGTGCTGTTTTAGTGCTTGCGATGCATGCCGGGTTTGCTTTTCTTGAGCTTGGCACGGTCCGTCATAAAAACCAAGTCAATGCTTTAAGCAAAATTTTAACCGACTTCTCCATTTCTGCAGTCGCCTACTTTTTCGTAGGCTATTACATCTCCTATGGACAGCATTTTTTCCATATTGGCCCAACGCTTGCCGCCGACCACGGCTACAATTTAATGCGCTGCTTCTTTCTGCTGACCTTTGCAGCAGCCATTCCCGCCATTATTTCCGGCGGCATTGCAGAACGCGCCAAGATGCGTTCGCAAGCCATAGCAACCCTCTTGCTGGTCGCGTTGGTCTACCCTTTTTTTGAAGGCATGATCTGGAACGGCAACTTTGGCTTTCAAAGCTGGCTTGAACGCACCTTTGGCGCAAGCTTCCACGATTTTGCCGGTTCTGTCGTGGTGCATGCCATGGGCGGCTGGATCGCGCTGGCAGCGGTGCTGCTGCTTGGCCCGCGTTATGGCCGCTATAAAAAAGACGGCCGCATCAGTGCGCATCCGCCTTCATCCATTCCATTTCTGGCCCTCGGCTCATGGATTTTAATTGTCGGCTGGTTTGGCTTTAACGTTATGAGCGCGCAGCGTCTGGATGCGATTTCCGGCTTGGTAGCCATCAACTCCTTAATGGCGATGGTCGGCGGCACCATTTCGGCAAATTTCATGGGTAAAAATGACCCCGGCTTCCTGCATAACGGCCCGCTGGCAGGCTTGGTGGCCATCTGCGCCGGTTCCGATATTGTCCATCCCGTCGGCGCATTGATCATTGGCATGTCTGCCGGCGTGATTTTTGTGAAGCTGTTCACCTATACACAAAACAAATTAAAAATTGATGATGTCTTAGGGGTTTGGCCTTTGCACGGTGTCTGCGGCGCTTTTGGCGGCATTGCTGTCGGCATTTTTGGCCAGCAATGGCTGGGCGGTTTAGGCCACGTTTCTTTGATGGCTCAGCTCCTGGGCACATTCCTCGCCATTGTCATTGCTTTGGCCGGCGGTTTGGCCGTCTATGGCGGATTAAAAGCAGTCATGGGCATCCGCCTCAGCCAAGAGGAAGAATTCCGCGGCGCCGATTTATCGATCCACCGCATCAGTGCAAATTCTGAAGACAATATGTTTTAAAATTCGATTCCGAAGACATATTTTGGGAACTGCTCTTTCAGGAAACTTAAAAACATCTGTTCAAAACAGTGTGCTTAAAGAATATTTCAATATGCAGCAGCATTGAATCCACGCGGCCTCACCGGCCGCTTTTTTTTACAGGCATGCCTCTGAATCAGCAGCGGTTCATTAAAAAAACAGGTTTGATCTAGGCACTGAATGCGGTTTGAAATCATCCGCTGATCGCTATGGGTATGAGCCATTCCAGTAAAAGCCTGCCTATCCCAAGAGTATCTTACTCATCATTCACTTGATGGCTCCCAATAAAGAGGCCTTGCTCTGGCACAATCTTTCATTTAACGCGGGTCTGAGGAAAAATTTATGGCTTCAGCTTACTAATATCTTCAAACTCCGAATGGACAATTTCATTCGAATAATTGCTGAAGCCTAAACCTTTCAGATGATTCAGCCACATTGCTCGCCTGCCCTTGGAAATCACCGCCAATTTATACGGCATCTGCTATAAAGCCTGCAGCAAAGGTTCTGCGCCCTGCCGCCAGAGCATGATCGCCAAAATGAACAAACCGAAAATATGTCAGCTCATCCGAATCCAGCCGAAACCCAAATCTTTAGATGCGTCAGCAATTGTTTTTCAGGATAACCGACATGATCGATGCGGTGAATAATGCTTTGAATCGGCGCCAAGTCTGCCTGCTTTAACATCGCCGCATAATGCTGTGCCAAAAATTGACTGCAGGCGGCAAAACTTTGCCATCGGCTGGTTTAGGCATTATCCAAATCAGAATCCTGCGGGTAGAGGCATAGCCCTCTTCAGGCATTCAGGCAGGGTCTGACTGGAATGTAGCACACTCAGCTCTTGCGGTTTTCTGATGCTTCATCAGCCTATCGGGCGGGTGTTGTTAAATCGTGTTTTCTATGCTGAATTTAAGAAACGTTTAAGCTGACTTTGCTGCAATGGAGCATCATTAAAAATCAAATGCTTTCATGAACGACCAACAACGTTTTATTTTCCTGCAAGCCAGCTTGCTGCTTTTCTGCTGTGCGGTGCTGTGGGTATTTTTTCCTGTGGGCGGCGCGCTGGATTTAAGCCTGATTGAACCTTGGATGGATGAAGCGGGCAATTTTCCGCTGCGCTATGACTGGGCGCTGGCAGTGCTGAATCACAGCTGGGTGAAAAACGTGCTGATTGCAGCCTATGTCATGATTTTGCTGAAATGGATCGCTTCATTTAAATATCAGCCCTTAAAAGCGCATCGTTTTGAATTTGGCTATTTCTTTTGGGTGGCCATGCTGTGCACCGCAGTCGTCGGCATTCTTAAATCACAATCTGCGCACGCCTGTCCATGGTCCATGACAACTTCATTGCCGCATGGTTTTTTATGGGTGCTGAAAAATGAAAACGGGCATTGTTTTCCAGGCGGCCATGCGTCTACAGGCTTTGCCTTTATGACTGGATATTTTGTGTATCGGCTATCTCAGCCCAAACGCGCCTGCTTTTTCCTGTTCTCAGGCTTGATTTTAGGCTTTGCCATGGGCTGGGCGCAAATGATGCGCGGCGCGCATTTCCTGAGCCATAATTTATGGACAGCATGGGTGGTTTGGCTCATCAATGTCATTGCTTATGGCATTTTCTACAAGCGCATGGCTAAAGATGCTGTGCTGAATCACCCAGTATTAAATGAACAGGCGCTGAATAAACCTGTGCCGAGCATATAAGCCTTTTCCCATCATGATGCTTCTGCTTCGGCAGGCGCAAATACCGCCCTGAAGGTTTCAGGGCATCGCTGCTGTAAAATAGACACTAAGAGACAGTTTCCCGGTTCTCAGCAGCAAGTATAGGCTGATCAGCATGGATTTATTTGCAATGCATAAGAAATGCTTTATGCAGATTTTCCTATAAAAATAAAAGCATAACAACTAAGTATTTTTCACTTACAGCTCGGCATTCATCGGCAAATGGACTGTGACCTGCAGGCCGCCCAAACTGGCGCTTACGCCGAAGTTCAAACGGCCCTGCAAGCGCTCGACCGCTTTATCCACAATAGACAATCCTAAACCGCTGCCTACTTCTTTGTGATGATGCACACGGTAAAAACGCTTTAAGATTTGTTCATGCAGCGCAGGATCAATGCCCGGGCCGCTGTCTTCAATCTGCACGATGGCTTTGCCGTTTTGCGCATAGACAGACACATTTATCACGCCATGTTCCGGCGTATATTTAATGGCATTATCGATTAAATTATAAATCACCGAATGCACCGCTGTTTCTTGCGTATGCAGCTGGATTTCTTCCTGCAGCTCAACACCTAAATCGATATCTTTTTGCATGGCCAAATCCATCAGCGACTCGACGCAATTCACAGCAGTGACATTGAGCAGAAACGTCTGGCTGCTTTCCAGTTCTGGCAAAGAAGCATCCTGTTTAGCCAAGCTCAGCAGCTGCGCCACCAAATGCTGCATACGCACCAAACCCAAAGCCAGATTGTTCAGTGCTTTATGTTCTGGGAACTCTTGCAGCAGGACTTTGATCTGCAGGTTCAGGGCCGTGATGGGCGTCCGCAGCTCATGCGCCGCATCGGCAATAAATTGGCGCTGTTCCTGCTGCGCCACAGAAATGCGATCAAATAAGCTGTTCATTTCATGAATGGTCGGCACAATTTCAATCGGGTAGTTATCCGATTGAATCGGTGACAATTCTTTCGAATCGCGCTGTGACAGCTCGGACTTGAAATCATCCAGCGGCTGTAAAATGCGGCTGATCATCCAGCCCAGCCCCCACAGCACAAAAGGCATAAAAATCAGATAAGGAATGAACATGCTGCCCGCAAGCTCTAAAGCCAAATTCTGGCGCACGGACTGCTGCTGGCTCACTTGAACCTGATAATCTTTAAGGGGCAAGACATAAGTGCGCCATGTGCCGTGCGCAGTTTTATGCGTATAAAATCCAGCCTTATGAATGGGCTGGATCAGCAGGTTAAATTCATGATATTGGTGGGTCTGCTGCGCATAAGGCCAAACATCCACAAATAAATCTTCTTCATGATAATGCTTGTCCGGATCAAATGCGCTTTGCACGGGAGCGGGCGAATGCGCGGCGACACGCTCCGCCAGATTCTGCATTTGCGCATCTAAAATTTCATTGGTTTCTTCCAAGGCAATTTTATAAGCTGAAACCACCAGCAGGCAGCCTAAAACCAAGCTGAAAAAAGAAGTATAAAGAATCAGCTTCCGCTTTAAAGAATTGCGTGTCCGCAGCGCCATGGTTGATGATTTCCCCGTTTTATTGCTGTCCTAGACGATACCCTAAACCGCGGATGGTGCGGATAAAATCTTTGCCTAATTTACTGCGCAAATGATGCACATATACTTCGATGGTATTGCTGCTGATTTCACTGTCAAAATCGTAAAGCTTATCTTCCAGATTGGTTTTGGAAAAAATTTTATTCGGATGCGTCACCAGCGGAATCAAGATTGCCCATTCACGGTTGGAAAGATCAATATATTCGCCTTTAAACTTGGCCAAGTGCTGTTCTACGTCCAAGACCAGATCGCCATAGCTTAAGATGGACTGGCTGTTTTGCAGCTGCTCTTTGCCGCTGCGGCGCAGCAAAGCATGCAGGCGCGCCAGCAGTTCGTCAAACTCATAGGGCTTAATCAAATAATCATCTGCGCCCTGATTCAGGCCATCGACCCGCTGCTGCAGCTGATCGCGCGCAGAAATAATCAATACAGGCAATGCTGGATGATTTTGGCGGATCTGCTTTAAAACCTGCATGCCATCCATCATCGGCAGGCCTAAATCCAGCAGGACCGCATCAATCTGCTCTTGCTGAATTTTTTGCAGGCCTTCAATGCCGTTATTGACCCAAACCACATCAAAGCCTTGATATTTCAGCAAGGTTTGCGTCGATTCGGCGATCATGAAATCGTCTTCAATGATTAATATCTTTGTCATTAATGCACTATCCTTTAGGCTGCCGGCGCACAATTCTGCAGCATGTTGTTCTTTGGATCAATCACTTGAGTACTTACATCCAGCAGGCTTAACAGGCTTGGGAACAAATTGTCCTGGCTTAATTCTTTGCTTTTTTGCGTGCTGAGGCAAGCTATTTGCTGTGGGTTTTTAGTTTTCCAGTCTGCAGAGAACCACATGATCATCGGCACATGCGTTTGCTGTTCAGGTGCAATCGCATAGGGCGCGCCATGCAAATACATGCCGTGTTCACCTGTTGATTCGCCGTGGTCAGACAGATACCAAAAACCGGTCTGATAGTTTTGATCCGCGTTTAAAGTGTCAATGATCTGGCTCAAAACATGGTCTGTATAGACAATTGAATTATCATAGGAATTGATCAGCGCATCCTGTGTGCAGCCTTGAATCGCGTTGGTATCGCACGTCGGTTTGAATGGCTGGTACGGCGCTGTGCTGCGTGCATAATACGCTGGCCCATGACTGCCCATTTGGTGCAGCACAATCAGGCGCGGTGTATGGTCATCAGCAGGGATTGCCTCGATATACTGTTTTAAGCCGTCAACCAGAATTTCGTCTTTGCATTCACCATTTGCGCCATTGCACCATTTTTTCTTCAATTCAGGGCTGATCTGTACTTGCTCAATCCGGTCGCAAGCCCCCTTGCAGCCTGAATTATTGTCCAGCCACGCCACTTTATAGCCGGCGCGTTTGGCAATATCCAATAAGCCTTCGCGGTGGCTGGCCAGCTGCTCATCATAGTCTTTACGCGGCATGCCTGAAAACATGCACGGTACAGAAACAGCCGTTGCTGTACCGCAAGAGCTGACATGGCTGAAATTCAAAATATCCAATTTTGACAATTCTGGATTGGTATTTTTGCTGTAGCCATTCAAAGAAAAGCTTTCCGCGCGCGCAGTTTCACCCACCACCAGCACCATCAGCTTCGGTTTATCCTGATGAGAAACTGCGATATTGCGGTGCGCATCCGTACCATAAGCCACCAAAGGCAGATTTTCTTTCGGCGCCTGATGGCGGTAATAAGACAGGCCTGAAGCAATGGCATTTTGCGGCGACAGCATACCTTTCAAGTCACGGTGTTCACGGAAAATCGCGGCATAATCCACATAGAAAACAAAAAGCAGGCCGCCGATAACCGCAAAAGATGCCACCAGGCTTAATGCCTTTTTCAGCAAAACTTTAGGGAAGGCTTCTTTGCGGATTGGAATCTGCGACAGCACCGCAATCGGCACAATCACCATCAGAACCGCCCAAAGCAGCAAATGAACAGACGCCAAATCTTTCACTTCATTGGGATCGGTTTGCATGGCATTTTGGATTTGATCAGGAGAAATCACCACGCCTAGACTGCTGACAAAATATGCGCTGAATCCGCCCACAAAAAGCAAAACCGCCGCCAGCGCTTTTGCATTCCAGCGCCATTGCAGCAGCTGCAGCAAAGCATTATACAGCGCGATGACCACGATCACGGTGGCTGCTAAAAACAGCTGCGCTTTGATGCCTTGATAAGGCGTGAGCTGCTGAATTTTTTGATAAAACATAGTATTTAGTGCAATACCCAGCCATAGCGCGACTAAAAAATTAAATCGTCCTAAAGAGACAGCCGGAATCTTTTTTTTCCATGTTGAGAATGTTGTCAGCATCTAAATTCATCATTGGCGTTTATTGATGCTGCTAACTTAAAGGCTCAAACTTAAAACTGGCTTAACACTTTTAAGCTTTTAAATACATAGGCTTTTTCTAGCCGCAGTGAATGATTGAAAATGTCGTACAAGGCTGCGCCTATCCAGAAAAAATACAGCAGCATCTGAGCGTTAGAACGCTAAATCCAGCGGTGAAAAATGCTCTTTTTTAAGACTCAGCAGATATCTGCATGCATTTTCGCTGTTCACGCCCCCAAAGCACTATCGGCACTATGCATAGCGTGGCAATGATCACAATCAGCATTAAATAATGGCTGTAGCCCAACGCATCTGCAGCGATGCCGCTCAGGCTATACAGCCCGCCGCTGACCGTTGCCATCAGCCCAACCTGAAAAGTAAAGTCCGTTCCAGCCAAATGCTTACGGCTGTATTGCATCACCACGGTCAGCATGACCACCAAAAGCATGGCGGAGAACAGATCTTCCAGCGCATTCACCGCATAAATGATCCAAGGCGGCACGGCATGCACCGCATCATACTGCCGCGCCAGCCATGCATAGGCTGCCAAACTGCCGATTTTGAGAATAGAAAACAGCAGCAGCGCATGAAAGCGTGAGAGCAATTTTAATGAAATCCCTGCCAGCCCAGCCCCTGCAAGCGCAGCTGCAGCCCCCAGCATCGTCACATAAAGGCCGATTTGGCTGAAGCTTAAGCCCATATCCACCATCAGCGGTTTTAACACCGGCCCGGCCAGTCCATCGGCTATTTTAAAAGTAAGCAGTACCAGCAGCCAGCAGCGCTGCGCTGGCGTATGCATAAAATACGACAGATATTCACGAATAATGGCCCAGTGCGGACGGCGCGCAGCATTGGACGTTTGAACGGTAGGGCTTGGCAGCAAAGTGCGGGCAGCTTCTGGATAAAATAAAATCGGAATGGTATTGAGCAGCACCAAGGCCGCTAAGATTAAAAACGTGCTTTGCCAGTGCAGCCAATCCAGCGCCCATAAAACCGCCCCGCCGCCGACAATAAAACCCAACCTTGAACCGACCACTTGAAAGGTATTGCCCCAATTCTGCTGTTCGCCTTTTAAAATATTCACCGCCAGCCCATCGGTCGCAACATCCTGCGTTGCGCCAATCAGGTTCATGCTGAGCAAGGTCACAAAAAAAGCCAGCAAATACAGAGGCTCATTCAAAGCTTGAATCGGTAAAAAAGATAACCCTGCGAGCACAGCGACCGTGAGCAGCTGCGTGGGAATAATCCAGGAGCGGTAATGTCCAAAGCGGCTGGAACCCGCACGGTCAACCCACGGCGCCCAAAAGATCTTGATTGACCAAGGCAGCATCAGCAGGCCAAAACCGCCGATATGCGCCAGCGAGACGCCCTGCGCCCGCAAAATGACTGGCAATGCATGCGTCATGAACCCCACAGGCAAACCTTGCGCCCAATACAGCGAAAACAGCAGCACATATACATTGCGCATTTGAAGCATGAGGTTTCCTTTTATGCTGAAGCATTGATCCAGTTTGCCGGATGTTTATTTCAAGACGGTTTTCATCTTTAAAGGCGGATTTTGGCCTTGATCGAATTTCCGAAGTGCACATAAGCGGGAACTGCACCCATTTTGGCGTTCATCATTGACTGCCGCTTTGATTAACTTCCATTTTGATTGACTGGCATGTTGATCCATTTGACTTGAAAACGCGCCAAAGCATGCGCCGCTGTTCATTGTTCCAGTCAAACTGCAGCATTTTGCCAATGCAGTCCCTATTTTCAAGGCTTATCATAAATTAAATGAATGGATTTCTCTGATAAAAACAATGACTCAACATTTTCCAACATTGCCAGACCAAGTGCCTGCACGCGGTTCAGCATTTACGAAACAGCTGTTTAAGCAAATTTTTCTGGCGCAAGGCTGGAGCTTTGAGGGCGAATTTCCCAATTTGCCCAAGGCGGTTGCGATTATTTCACCGCATACATCCAATATAGATGCGTGGCATGGCTTTACCGCCCTGCTCGGACTGGGCATTCAAATCACCATTTTCGGCAAGCACACGCTATTTGAAACACCTTTAAAGCCCCTATTAGAATGGATTGGCGTAATTCCTGTCGACCGCAGCAATCAGCAAGGGCTGACCAAGCAAATTGCCGGCATCATTCATGCCAAAGATAAAATCTGGATTGGCATGGCGCCTGAAGGCACCCGCAAGCAGGCCGAAAAAATCAAAAGCGGTTTTTATTATATTGCCTATGAGGCGCAGATTCCGATTGTGATGTTTTCTTTCGATTATGAACACAAAATCATTCACTGCTTGGGGGTATTCCAGCCCACAGGCCAGTATGAGCAGGATTTAGAGCAGATTTTGCAGCTGTACGAAGGCAAGTTCTCTCCGAAAAATCCTGAGTGGCTGGCCAAGCCGTTACAAAAGCGATGGAAAAACCGCTGGTAAAATGTGCAATTTTTTGCTGAGATGTGCGCCTATTTGAGCAGAACATTAACCATTTTATTGTTATGAAAATATTGCATTATTCCGCGCTAGGCTTATTGGCGCTCAGCCTTGCAGGCTGTGACAAAGCCGTCAACACACCCGCCAAAACCACGCCGCTCAAAGCGCGTGAACCGGTCATCGCCATTGCGCTGGGCGGCGGCGGCGCCAAAGGCTTTGCCCATATCGGCGTGTTAAAAGTGCTGGAATCGCATGGCATTAAACCGAAAATTGTCACCGGCACCAGCGCAGGCAGCTTTGTCGGCAGCCTCTATGCCAGCGGCAAAACCCCATATCAAATGCAGCAAATTGCTTTGAGCTTCAAAGAAGCCGATATCCGCGATTTAACCTTAAACCGCCAAGGGGTGATTTTAGGTCAAAAGCTGCAGGACTACGTCAACAAAAACGTCGGCAATAAACCGATTGAACAGTTCCCTATCCGCTTCGCCGCTGTCGCCACCCGCTTGGATACCGGCCGCAAAGCCGACTTTATTAAAGGCAATGCCGGCCAAGCGGTGCGCGCCTCCTGCAGCATCCCCAATGTCTTTGTGCCAGCCACCATCGGCGGCTTAAAATATGTCGATGGCGGCTTGGTCAGCCCGATTCCAGTGAAAACCGCCAAAGATATGGGCGCGGATATTGTGATCGCTGTAGATATTTCTGCCCGTCCAGACGGCAGCAAGGCGCTGAATATGTTTGGCGTGCTGGATCAAACATTGAATATCATGGGCCAGCAAAGCATTAATGAAGAACTGAACCAAGCCAGCATTGTGATTCAGCCTAAAGTGGGCCATATCGGCACGCTGGATTTGAAATCCAGCAATCAAACCATTTTAGAAGGTGAAAAAGCGGCGCAGCTGAAAGTCCGCGCTATTCAAAAAGCCATTAGCGACTTCAGGGCCTCTCCTGCAGCGCTGAAGCCTGCACCGGCGTCTAAATTCTAAAAATGCGCAATTTTTTAAATATTCAAAAACTTATTCATCTGCTACATTGATATAGATGCTTAGGATATAAAGGCTTCGCCATCTATATCAATTCAACTCGATCAATTCACTCTTATCTTTAGAGCAATACACGGGCAGATGTATGGAATTTGTTTTAGAACCTTGGCACTGGTTTGTATTGGGCGTTTTGCTGATTCTTTCAGAATTGCTGCTGCCCGCATTTGCCGCACTGTGGTTTGGCATTGGCGCCATCATGGTCGGTATTTTATATTTTCTTTTTCCGATGATGGGCACCACCACCCAGTTTGTCACTTGGATCATCCTCTCCATTTTATGCACGGTCGCTTGGTTTAAATTCATCAAGCCGCTGTCGACCGATAAAACCAAAGCGGGCCTTTCCCGTGAAGCGACCATCGGTCAAGTCGGCATGGTCATTCAGACCAATTTAGACCATGATCAGATTAAAGTACGTTTTCCGATGCCGGTACTGGGTTCCGATGAATGGAACTGCCGCACGCTGTCACCCGTGCAAGTCGGTGACCGTGTCCGCGTGGTCGACATTTTAGGCAATGACCTGGTTGTGCAATTGCACAGCGCCGCGGATCATCCTGCAAACAGCCCAACCAACAACGAAAAAAGTGAGTAAATCATATGAGCGCAGCTACGATTGTTGTCTTTGCCCTGCTGGCCTTTGTTGCCATCACCATTTTTAAGGGCGTACGTATCGTGCCGCAAGGCTATAAATGGATTGTGCAGCGTTTAGGCAAATACCATACCACCTTAGGCCCCGGCCTGAACTTCGTCATTCCTTACGTCGATGAAGTGGCGTATAAAGTCACCACCAAAGATATTGTGCTGGATATTCCGTCGCAAGAAGTAATTACCCGCGACAATGCGGTCTTGCTGATGAACGCTGTGGCCTACATTAACCTGACCACGCCGGAAAAAGCGGTCTATGGCATTGAAAACTATACATGGGCCATTCAAAACTTAGTGCAAACGGCGCTGCGTTCCATTGTCGGTGAGATGGATTTGGATGATGCGCTGTCTTCACGCGATCATATTAAGGCTAAACTGAAAGCCAGCATTTCTGATGATATTTCTGACTGGGGCATTACCTTAAAAACAGTCGAAATCCAGGATATTAAACCTTCTCACACCATGCAGGCCGCAATGGAAGAACAAGCCGCTGCAGAACGTCAGCGCCGCGCAACCGTAACCAAAGCCGACGGTGAAAAACAGGCCGCGATTTTAGAAGCGGATGGCCGCTTAGAAGCCTCACGCCGTGATGCGGAAGCGCAAGTGGTGCTGGCGGAAGCATCACAGAAAGCCATTGAAATGGTAACTTCGGCAGTCGGTGACAAAGAAATTCCTGTGGCTTACCTGCTGGGTGAGCAATATGTAAAAGCCATGCAGGATATGGCCAAGTCGAATAATTCAAAAACTGTGGTCTTGCCTGCAGATATTATGAATACCATTCGCGGCGTGATGGGCCGCAATCATTAATCTTACTGATTTTTGAATCATCTATGACCGCTTTTGAAATGCCAAATAGACAGCCTCCGCGCTGTCTATTTTTATTTAAACTGATAAAAATTCTGCAAAATTTGTTTATTTGTGGTTAAATTTCGCGTTAATTTTTGAAATCTTCTGAATTGATGGCAGTCTTTTTGCCCTCAATTGGCTCTCCTTTGCTGTCAATTCATATTTCGATCTGCTGTCCAACTCGAAAATGGATATCGTATGAGCTCCCTCAATCCAACGTTAATTACGTTTTTATTTTATATCGCCGCCATGATCGTGATTGGCTTAATGGCCTACCGCGCAACGTCGAATTTTTCTGATTACATTTTAGGCGGCCGCCGTTTGGGCAGTTTTGTGACGGCGCTTTCTGCAGGCGCGTCTGATATGAGCGGCTGGCTATTGATGGGCTTGCCTGGCGCGATTTACCTGTCCGGCCTTTCAGAAATGTGGATTGCCATCGGCCTGATCATCGGCGCTTGGCTGAACTGGCTGCTGGTGGCTGGACGCCTGCGTGTTCATACTGAAGTGCAGCACAATGCGCTGACGCTGCCGGACTACTTTGCCAACCGTTTCAACGACCAGAAGAAAATTCTGCGTGTGGTGTCTGCGATTGTCATTCTGGTGTTTTTTGCGATTTACTGCGCTTCCGGCATGGTTGCAGGCGCACGTCTGTTTGAGAGCATGTTTGACCTGTCTTACAGCACAGCGCTTTGGATCAGCGCCATTGCCACCATCAGCTATGTGTTTATTGGCGGATTCCTTGCGGTCAGCTGGACCGATACCATTCAAGCTGGCTTAATGATTTTTGCCCTGCTGCTGACGCCGATTGTGGCGATTCTGTCCTTTTCAGACCTGTCGCAAATTACGGCAGCGCTTGAAGCGGCCCGCCCGCAAGCCACCGATATTTTTGGCGATCTCAGCTTTATCGCGATTATGTCCTTATTGGCGTGGGGCTTAGGCTATTTTGGACAGCCGCATATTCTAGTGCGCTTTATGGCTGCAGATTCAGTCAAGTCAATTCCAAATGCGCGCCGCATCGGCATGACATGGATGACGCTTTGCTTAGGCGGCGCTGTCGCGGCCGGTTTCTTCGGGATTGCCTACTTCCAGCAGCATCCAGAATTGGCAGGCGTGGTCAATGCCAACCCTGAAACAGTGTTTATGGAGCTCACCAAAATTCTGTTCAACCCATGGATCGCAGGCATTGTCTTGGCCGCTATTTTAGCAGCCGTGATGAGTACCCTGAGCTGCCAGCTTTTGGTCTGCTCGAGCACATTGACCGAAGATTTTTACAAATCATTCCTGCGCAAAAATGCGTCGCAAAAAGAATTGGTCTGGGTCGGCCGTTTAATGGTGCTGCTGATTGCCCTTCTGGCGATTTGGATGGCAGGCAACCCAGAATCAAAAGTGCTTGGTTTGGTCGCTTATGCATGGGCCGGTTTTGGCGCGGCATTCGGCCCGCTGATCATTCTGTCTTTGTTCTGGAAACGCATGACGTTAAATGGCGCATTAGCCGGTATGGTGGTTGGTGCTGTCATGGTCATTCTATGGAAAAATGTCTGGGGCGATACGGGCGTGTATGAAATCATTCCGGGCTTTATCTGCTCATTCATTGCCATTATTGCAGTGAGCCTGATGGGCAAAGCGCCAGGCAAGGAAATTACCGAGCGTTTTGATGAAGCGCAGCGTATTTACAATGAAAGCAAATAATCCAATCTTCTAAGATGACGAGATGAAAAAAAGGAGGTCTAAATGGCCTCCTTTTTTTAAGCTTCTGTTTAGACTAAATCACTGAAGAAAAATAACTCAAACACAGTCACTGAAACTGTTTTAAGTTTCAGCCCACAGCGCTCAGCTTTTTCGGGACAATAAAAATTGCGTGATCTGCGTCAGCTGTTCTGCGTCTTCGCCAAAATATGCCAGCGCATCCATCGCTTGATTATGCAGTTCCTGCGCATAAGCTTTGGCCTGCTCCAAGCCCATCAACGCAGGATAAGTGGATTTTTCAACTTGCTGATCTTTTCCAGCCGTTTTGCCCAGCACTTCAGTATCGGAAATAATATCTAAAATATCGTCCTGAACCTGGAAAGCCAAACCAATCGCCTGTCCATATTCACGAAGCTTAGGAATAGCTTGATCTGTGCCTGCAAACAGCGTCACCGCAGCCATCATAATCGCCGCAGTAATCAATGCGCCGGTTTTATTGCGGTGGATCGTTTCCAATGCCTCTTGAGCAATATGCTTGCCTTCCGCCTGCAGATCCAGCACTTGGCCATTGACCATTTTTGACGAGGCGGTGGCTAAAATCTGCATTTGCTTCAATACAATCGGCGCTTCGACTGCTGGGCCTTGATCAAACAGGCGGCTGCCTAACACCTCAAAAGCCATGGACTGCAGAATGTCTCCGGCCAGCAAGGCGGTATCTTCACCAAATGCAGCATGGCATGTCGGCTGGCCGCGGCGCAGCAGATCATTGTCCATGCAGGGCAAATCATCATGCGCCAAGGAGTAGCAGTGGATGAATTCAATAGCGACAGCAGCGCGGCGTACCGCAGCGGCATTGGGATTTTGCTTCAATGCGCCTGCCGCATAGCAAAGCGCTGGACGCACCCGCTTGCCGCCCAGCATGACGGCATGGTGCACTGCGCCTTTTAACGGCTCTGGTATGGCGAAGGCATCCAGTGCAGTCAGTAAGTCCTGCTGAATGCGGTTCTGTGCTTCTGTCAGTGCATGAGCCTGCACATCAGTTAAAGACGACACGTTCACCTCAAATTTTTTATCAAAGCGGTTTAATCAACTGAAGTTGCCTGCGGTCATAAAAGTCGGCACGCATCAGTTTCTGGCTTGTTGCATCATACTGCTTTTGCCGTGTTTTCTCTATCTCGAAACTGAATTCTTATGGCCTATCTTTATTGTGCCAAGCAATCGGCCATCCCATGAAAATTAATGCCGCTGCGCAGCTTTAAAAACGCCATCAGCTGAGCCGATTTGTCCGGTTATTTTATAGATGCTGATTCATCCTAAAATTTAAGGAACTCAACCAGTCAATCTTTGGGCTTCAAACAGCGCAAAAAATAAAGCCCCGCAATCGGGGCTTTATCATAACGCATTTTTCTGCTGAAATGTTTTATCATTCAGCGCTTTAGCATAACCAAGGGATCAATTCAGTCTTGAGTTGAATCACTGGATATCCGCAAACTGCATGATGCTTATTTCAATGCATCTTGCGGAATGCGGACCCAGCCTTCCATCAGCACGCGCGCACTGCGGCTCATCACGGCTTTTTTCACAGCCCACTGGCCATTTTCAAAGACCGCCTGCGCGCCAACACGCAATGTGCCAGATGGGTGGCCAAAACGCACAGCCTCACGCTGGCCGCCGCCCGCGGCTAAATTCACCAAAGTGCCTGGAATGGCTGCCGCTGTGCCAATCGCCACCGCGGCTGTGCCCATCATGGCATGGTGCAACTTGCCCATCGACAAAGCGCGTACCAGCAGATCAGTATCCTGCTCAGCAATGTCTTTGCCGCTTGAAGAAACATAGGCTTTCGGTTTTGAAACAAATGCAATTTTAGGCGTATGCTGACGTTTTTCCGCTTCCGCAATATCTTGAATCAGGCCCATGTGCTTGGCGCCATACGCGCGGATTTTTTCAAAACGCGCTAAAGCAGCGGCATCGCCATTAATCGCATCTTGCAGTTCAGTGCCTTGGTAACCGATATCTTCTGCATTCAAGAAAATCGTCGGAATGCCTGCGTTAATAAAGGTCGCTTGAAATTCACCCACATCAGGTACAGTCAGCGTATCAACCAGATTGCCTGTCGGGAACATGGCGCCGCCCTCTTCACCGTCATCCGCCGGATCTAAAAACTCAATTTGCACTTCTGCCGCAGGGAAAGTCACGCCATCCAGTTCAAAATCACCAGTTTCCTGCACTTGGCCATTGGTCATCGGCACATGCGCAATAATGGTTTTTTGAATATTGGCCTGCCAGATATGCACTGTGCAAATGCCATTTTCCGGAATTTTTTCAGCATCCACCAAGCCATTGGAAATTGCAAACGCGCCTACTGCAGCTGTTAAATTGCCGCAATTGCCGCTCCAATCCACAAAGGCGCTGTCGATCGACACTTGTCCAAATAAATAATCCACATCATGATTCGGCTGAGCGCTTTTATCCAAAATCACTGTTTTGCTGGTGCTGGAAGTTGCGCCGCCCATTCCGTCAATTTGCTTGCCATAAGGGTCTGGGCTGCCAATAACACGCAATAAAAGCTGATCCCGGATTGCACCCGCTTTTTGAGCTTCTGCCGGCAAATCGCTCAACTTGAAGAACACACCCTTACTGGTGCCGCCACGCATATAGGTTGCTGGAATTTTAATTTGTGGTGCAAACGGCATATTTCTGAATCCTTATTTATCATTGTACTGCTCAATATCATTCCGATATTGATCACGCATTATCATAACGGCTTTTGTCAAGAAAATATTAGCTTCTTGACTTAAGTATAAAAATTCGTCATCCGTCAAACCGGCACAGCCTCAACATATTCACATTGAATAAATCAAATAAAATTAATCTATTGATTCATTTATTATTTATTAAATAAATTAACATAACTAATTTTATTTGAATTGATAATTTTTTTTCATGATTTTTGAGCTACTAGGCTATTCCCTCTTGATCTATTACAATCCAAATCACATATTCATTGTCGGGCTGAAATAACTTGAATAAAGAGTCGTCTCAACTTCAGCGTGGCTTAAAAAACCGTCATATTCAATTGATTGCCATGGGTGGTGCAATTGGTACTGGCTTATTTTTAGGTTCCGCACACGTGATTGAATCTGCCGGTCCATCCATTATTTTGGGTTATGCGATTGGCGGTTTAATTGCTTTTTTAATTATGCGCCAACTTGGGGAAATGATTGTTCAAGAGCCTGTCGCGGGCTCATTCAGTCATTTTGCAAATAAGTATTGGGGCAAATTCCCAGGTTTCCTTGCAGGCTGGAACTACTGGATGCTATACATTCTGGTAGCCATGACGGAATTAACTGCGGTCGCAAAATATATCAATTACTGGTGGCCCCACATTCCTGCCTGGGCTTCGGTATTGACCTTCTTTGTGATCATCACTTTAGTCAATCTGGGCAATGTCAAATTCTACGGTGAATCAGAATTCTGGCTCTCTATTGTCAAAGTGACAGCCGTAGTTGCCATGATTGTCTTCGGCATCTATCTGCTGGTGACAGCAGGCCCGGATTCAACTGCATCATTCAGCAACCTTTGGACGCATGGCGGCTTTTTTCCGCATGGTTTTGAAGGCCTGTTCTACATGCTGGCTTTCCTCATGTTCGCATTTGGCGGCATTGAGCTGATCGGTATGGCCGCGGCTGAAGCGCAAGATCCGCAGAAGTCTATTCCGAAAGCCATTAACCAAGTCGTTTTCCGTATCCTTATTTTCTATGTGGGTTCAATGACGATTTTACTGTCGCTTGTGCCTTGGAATGAATTGCAGCTCGGCGGTTTAGATAAAAGCCCGTTTGTGATGATTTTCAGCCAATTAGGCATTGGCTGGGCTGCGCACTTGCTGAACTTCATCATTTTGACTGCTGCCCTTTCAGTATATAACAGCGGCATGTATGCCAACAGCCGCATGCTGTTCGGTTTAGCGCAGCAAGGCAATGCGCCTAAAATCTTTACTAAAACCAATAAGCAAGGCGTGCCGATTCCAGCAGTGCTGTTTTCTGCGCTGTTGATTTTTGGCTGTGTATTGCTGAACTATTTTGCACCGGAAGATGCGCTCAGCAACCTGATTTATATCGTGGTTGGCGCTTTAGTTTTAAACTGGGCAATGATCAGCTTAACGCATCTTCAATTCAAGCAAGCCATGAAAACCGAAAGCGCGGTATCGCAGTTCCCTGCGCTTTGGGCGCCATTCAGCAACTACTTAGTGCTGGCATTCATTGCGGTTGTTCTGTACATCATGTGGACACAAGGCTTGAGCGGTGCTGTGATCATGATCCCTATTTGGATTGCATTGATGTTTATTCTATTCAAAGTTCTGTATAGAAAAGCTTAAATTTCTTCATTTTTAAAAAGTTATTGTTTCGGCAATAACTTTTTTTTTGCCTCAAATTGGAGTAAATTAACTGCGTTTTACGCGCTCTTAGCTTAACTGGATAGAGCAGTTGCCTCCTAAGCGACCGGCGTGGGTTCGAGTCCCGCAGAGCGCACCATGTCATCATTTGTGATGAACTTAACAATAATAAATTTTAAAAATCACATATTTGTGATTTTTTTTGACTCGCCAGATTTTTTTAAATAGCGCTTTTATTTATTTAAAAACAATATCTTGTATTTTATTTTTTTTATTTTTTAGTATGAATGCTCTAATATGCCTGCTTTTTAACCTTATTTTTCCAGCTAGAGCATTTACTCTTATTTTTTTTGTGATATTTTTGTCACATAGCGTAACAGATAAGCGTGTTGAGAACGCATTAGCCAGTATTCGCTTAACTCAAAATAAAATGCAGTAAGTTCTATTTGCACACCAAGGAAAGACAAAGAATGAAATTAAAAAAGCTCTCAACAGCCTTAATACTTGCAACACTGCCAGCGACTGGCGTATTTGCCGCCGGAATGGATCGATCAGGCCAATCAATCGCTGCATTCTTACAACCTGGGAATTATTTTGAAGCTGGTATTTCAGTTCTGGATCCAAATGTTTCAGGTCAAAGTACACCTTTAGCTCCAGGCCATCCCTCACAATCAACAGGAGATATGGCTAGCGATTACTATTTTCCATCAGCAGCTCTCAAGTTGCAGCTAACTGATAATTTTTCATTCGGTTTACTTTATGATGAGCCTTTCGGTGCCGAAGCAGGATACACAACGCCATCTATAAACTTTACTGATGCAACTGGCGGCACATCAGCTGAAGTAAAAACAGAAAATCTAACTTTTTTATTTGGTTTCCAACCTAATGAAAATTGGAATTTTTATGCTGGACCTGTAGTTCAAACCGCTAAAGGGAATGTATCATTACGCGGCGCGGCTTATGGCGGCCCAACAGCATTTGGTTCTTATGATGCTTCAATGAAGAAAGATACTGAGTTAGGCTGGATTGCAGGTTTAGCATTCCAAATTCCAGATATCGCTTTAAAAACTTCTTTAACTTATCGTTCAGAAATTAAACACGAACTTCAAGCAACTGAAACTCTTGGTTATGGAGCTATTGACCCTGCTACGTTAAATCCTACGTTTACTCCAGGAAAAACTGCTGTTACCACTCCACAGTCTGTAAACCTTGATTTCCAAACAGGCATTATGGCGGATACAGTTGCATTTGCAAACGTACGCTGGGTGAACTGGAAAGACTTCTCAATTCGTCCAAATTATTTTGGACAGGTTGCAGATGCTAAAGGTTTAGTTGGCGCTAATTTAGTCGATTACAGCGATGATCAAATCTCGGCCAATGTTGGTGTTGGACGCAAGCTAACTGAAAAATGGGCTGGTAATGTCTCTGTAGGCTATGATACTGGCGCAGGTAACCCGGTTACAACACTTGGCCCTACTGAGGGCTATTGGAATCTTGGTTTAGGTGTACAGTTTAGCCCAGCAGCAAATTACTTTATTGCTGGCGGTGTAAAATACTTCTGGCTAGGTGACGCCACAGCTAAAACAGCTGCTGTCAATAATGTAGGTAAATTTGAAGACAACGATGCTTGGGGCTATGGTCTGAAAATCGGTTACCGCTTCTAATTTTTAAGAATATCAAGAAGATCATAGTTAGCTATGGTCTTCTTTTTAGTGCCCAATAGATCAACCGTTTTAAAAACAGCCAATTAAATTTTCGGCGCCGCATAATAAAAATAAAACTTTTACTCTAATTATTCATTTAAAAATCATTACCATACAAAGGCATTCTTAGTACAATTACTCTAAGCAAGCATATTATTCAACCTCTTCAGTTCATTTTGCACGCATAGCTGAGCATTTACTCTTTTTAGATTTATGTTACTTTTCCTTCGTTTTTACATAAAGCTACAATCAGGGAATGTTTTAATGAAACAAACCGCTCTTCGCTCGGCTATTTTACTCAGCCTACTCCCAGCTTCATCGGTTTTCGCTGCAGGTCTAGACCGTTCTGGCCAATCAGTATCGGCATTTTTACAGCCAGGCAACTATGCAGAAGCCTCTTTCACAGTCCTTGATCCAACAGTAGAAGGTACAGCCAATGCTAAATTAGGCAGCGGTTCACTTTCAGATATGGGTGATGACTACTATTTCCCTACAGCTGCAGTAAAAGTACAAGCAACTGATAAAATTTCTTTAGGCCTTTTGTATGATCAGCCCTTTGGTGCTGATGCAACATATGGTCTTGATTCAGGTGTGTTTAATCAAAATGGTGAAGCGACCACAGTTAAAGTCCGTACAAATAACTTAACTGCGCTTGTGGGTTACCAACCAACAGAAAACTGGAATATCTACGCTGGCCCAGTATGGCAAACAGTCAAAGCGGATATCTCTTTGCGCGGTAATGCATATGGAGGCCCAGCTCCCACTGGTTTAAGCGGTTACAATATTAAAGTCGATCAAGAAGATGCCTATGGCTGGGCAGCTGGCTTTGCATACCAAATTCCTAAAATTGCTTTAAAAGCTGCTGTAACCTATCGTTCTGAAATTAAACACAAGGCCAAAGCTACAGAAACAATGACAACCCCAATTGGTACATTGCAATTATTAACTTCAGACTTAGATGCAATTACACCTCAATCGGTGAATGTTGATTTACAAACGGGGCTTGCAGCCAACACTTTAGCCTTTGCAAACCTACGCTGGGTGCATTGGGACCAATTTGTTGTTAGCCCTAAATTTCTTGCAAGTAAAGGTCAAGACCTGATTAATTATTCAGATGATCAATATTCTGTAACCACAGGCCTTTCTCATAAATTCAATGATCAATGGGCTGGTACAGCAGCAATCGGCTGGGATTCAGGCGCTGGCAACCCCGTGACTACACTGGGCCCTACAGAAGGCTACTGGAGTGTTGGCCTAGGCGGTCAATACAGCCCTGCCGCAAATTATTTTATTCAAGCCGGTGTAAAATACTTCTGGTTGGGTGATGCAGAAGCACAGACCGGAGGTGAAGTAAAAGCATCATTTACGGATAACCATGCTTTAGGCTATGGCATGAAAATCGGTTATCGTTTTTAACAAAAAATAAATAAAAAAAGCTCTTTTATAGAGCTTTTTTTATACATGGAAGAAGTTTATTTCACATTAATATTATTTATAACAAAAAATACAGGGTAAAAAATAGACAAATGAACAAAAAACGCACCAAATTGAATCAAATAAAATTTAATAATATATTCAGATAGTTAAACCAAAACTTATTAAGTAAATACAAATTTTATCCAGTTTTCAATATCATAATTTACCAAAAATTCAAATTAGAGTCTTTACTCTTTTTTATTTTGTAATAATTTTCGCACAAGGATGTAAGAAAAAATAAATTACATATCCGATATTTTTATTAACACATTGATGCGTGTTTTTACATTTAAAGAGTCAAGGAATATGATTTCTAAAGTTAAGGCGCTAACCAGCGCAATTGTACTTGCCAGCCTACCTACATCAGCCGTTTTTGCAGCAGCGCTAGATCGCTCTGGCCAATCCATTTCAGCATTTTTACAGCCAGGGAACTACTTTGAAGCAGGGATTTCAGCATTAGATGCGGATGTATCTGGCAGATTAAAAGCAGATTACAAACCGACAGGCGGAGAAGCATCTAAGGTCGGTGAACTGGCAAACAGCGAAGTTGGCGATATGGCCAGCAGCTATCAATTCTATAATGCAGCATTAAAAATTCAAGCAACTGATAAATTGTCATTTGGTTTGATCTACGATCAGCCTTATGGTGCAAAAGCTGAATATTCTAAAGCAGACCAACGCCATGCAGTACTTAATGATAAGCTGTCTGGTGATCTAGGCGTTACACGAGTTGGCGCGTTTACTGCTGGTGATGAAGCAACCAATGTAGATGTTAATACTCAAACACTGTCATTTATCTTTGGATTCCAGCCTACAGAAAACTGGAATATTTATGCAGGTCCTGTCTATCAAACAGTAAAAGGTGATGTAGCGCTTCATGGTTCAGCATATGGCCCTTTCGGCGGTGTAACCTGTCTGCCGGCTTTGGGACAAGTATCATGTTCACAAGGCGCCAATGTCCAAGGTGCCAGCACACTTACTCGCTTTACAGGTTATAAAGCTAATATTTCAGAGAACTCATCCATTGGCTGGTTAGCTGGCTTATCTTACCAAATATCTGAAATTGCACTGAAAGCCTCTGTAACATACCGTTCTGAAATTGATCATAAAGTTATGGTCGATGAAACAATGCCATACAGTATCCTCATGGGAACGAAAGTTCCTCAGATGAAGAAAGATTATAAATTTACAGAAGAAAAAACAGATGTAACAACACCACAATCTGTCAATCTCGATTTCCAAACAGGAATCATGGCAAATACTGTTGCTTTTGCTCAACTGCGCTGGGTAGATTGGTCCGAATTTAAGATCCGTCCTAATAAGTTTGGCCAATTAGCTTCAGGCTTAACACAATATGCTATTGGTGATCCTCGCGGTTTTGATCTTGTTGCTTATGAAAAAGATCAAATTTCAGCTAACGTCGGTGTAGGCCGTAAGTTTAATGACCTATGGGCGGGTACAGTCATGGTTGGCTGGGACTCTGGTGCAGGCAACCCTGTTTCTACTTTAGGCCCAACTGAAGGCTATTGGAGCCTTGGCTTAGGCGGTCAATACTCGCCAACACCACAATCATTTATCCAAGCCGGTGTGAAGTATTTCTGGTTAGGCGATGCTAAAGCACAAGTTGCCAGTCATTTTGGCACGGATATATATGCCGCTGACTTTACTGATAACCATGCAATCGGCTACAGCATGAAAATCGGTTACCGCTTCTAATTTGCGCTGCAAAAATTAGGATTAAACAAGAAAGGGCGCCATTGGCGCCCTTCTCTTATTTTCCTGAAATAAACTTTTTAAGGATTAAGCAGGAATATTGCGTACGGAAGCATTGCGGATCGCTTCTTTTAATGCATCATAGCCGTGAATTGGCGGGAACTGCGGAAATTCTGCAATCACATTTTCAGGCGCATCAAACAAGAAGCCATGATCTGCTTCGCCCAGCATGGTTGTATCATTATATGAATCACCTGCTGCAATCACGCGGAAATTCAAACCGTGCAGTGCTTTCACAGCTTGACGCTTCTGGTCAGGCTGACGCAATTTATAGTCTGTGATCATGCCGTTGTCATCTGTTTCCAGTTTATGACAGAAAATAGTCGGCCAATCCAGCTGCTTCATCAAAGGATGGGCAAATTCATAGAATGTGTCAGAAAGAATAATCAGCTGGAAATGCGTGCTCACCCATTTCACAAATTCTTTCGCGCCTGGAAACGGCCCCATATCAGCAATCACGGCTTGAATATCATTCAAACCCAAGCCATGTTCTTTCAAGATATTCAAACGCTGAGTCATCAGCACATCGTAGTCTGGAATATCACGTGTAGTTGCTTCCAACTCTTTAATTCCAGTTTTTTTAGCGAAATTAATCCAGATTTCTGGAACTAAAACACCTTCTAAATCAAGACATACGATTTCCATGGGTTCTCCCAATGCCAGTGAAAAAAATTTGCACTATCATAGCTGAAGAAACGCCGTTTGCCTTGTTCTTTTTTAAATCTATTTTTTTCATAAGTATTTATTTTTTAGTGATAAGTCATATTTCCCAATTCTATTAAAATAGCCGTGAAATAAATTAATATAGGTTTTGACGTTCCAAGCCTATAGCCAGGACTTACATGAAGACAATCCCTACTATTGATCTGGTTGATGCGCTTGCATCTGAATATGCAGATAAATCTCCAAATGAAATTCTTGAACTTGCTTTAAGCCAAGAAGGTGAAATTGCCATTTCATTTTCCGGCGCTGAAGATGTGGTTCTGATTGATATGGCATCACATCTGGGCAAACCGTTTCGTGTTTTCAGCCTGGACACTGGGCGTCTGCATGCCGAAACCTATCAATTTATTGATGCTGTACGCAAACACTATAATATTGATATTGAAATCTGCTTCCCAGACACGGAAGCCGTGCAAAAGCTGGTCACAGAAAAAGGCTTTTTCAGCTTTTATCAAGATGAGCATAAAGAATGCTGCGGCATCCGCAAGGTTCAGCCGCTGCGCAAGAAATTAGCCACCTTAGATGGCTGGATTACCGGTCAGCGTAAAGACCAAAGCCCTGGCACCCGGACTGAAATTCCCGTGGTGCAGGCAGATCCCGGCTTTTCCGGCCCTGGCAAGCAATTGATCAAATACAATCCTTTGGCCAACTGGTCAAGCGCGGATGTATGGAACTATATCCGCCTCATGGAAATCCCCTATAATCCGCTGCATGAGCGCGGCTACATTTCTATTGGATGCGAACCTTGCACACGGCCGGTTCTACCGAATCAGCACGAACGTGAAGGACGCTGGTGGTGGGAAGATGCGACCCATAAAGAATGCGGACTGCACGCCGGAAACCTGAAAAAATAGTCAAGCCCAAACCACTGCAAAAACAGTGGTTTTTTTCAACGTATTGATACATATAAAGCAGTTTTATTCTGCTTGAAAACCGCTATACTTTCTAAGACATTTATAATTCTAACAAGGCGGCTCACACAAAAGCTCCCATAGATATTGCAGTGAGGCAATCCACGCTATGCGTCCATTACACCCGATTGATTTTATCTTTCTCACATTAGAAAAACGCCAGCAGCCGATGCATGTTGGAGGATTATTTTTATTTACAATTCCAGACAATGCACCCTCCAGTTTTATTCAAGATTTAGTCAGCGATATCCGTAATTCAAAATGCATTCCTATCCCGCCGTTCAATAACCGTTTAAACGGCTTTTTTTGGGATGAAGATGAAGAGTTCGATTTAGACCACCATTTCCGACATATTGCCCTGCCTCACCCGGGCCGTATCCGCGAACTGCTGACTTATATTTCACAAGAGCACAGCACGCTGATTGACCGGGCGAAACCGCTGTGGACATGCCACATTATTGAAGGCATTGAAGGCAACCGCTTTGCCATGTATTTCAAAATCCACCATGCCATGGTCGATGGCATTGCCGGCATGCGCCTGGTTGAAAAATCACTGTCAGATGATCCAAATGCGAAAAGCATTGTGCCGCCTTGGTGTGTAGAAGGCCCGCGCTCAAAACGTTTAAAAACACCGAAAGCCAGTAAAATTAAAGGTTTAATTGATGGCGTGAAAGGCCAGCTGGAATCTACACCGCGTGTCATGTATGAACTGTCGCAAACAGTCATGAAAGATATGGGCCGCAACCCAGACTATGTATCCAGCTTCCAAGCGCCGAGTTCTATTTTAAATCAGCGGGTCAGCTCTTCGCGCCGCTTTGCAGCGCAGTCTTTTGATTTTTCCCGTTTGGCGTTTATCGCTAAAGAGCTGGGCGTCACCATTAATGATATTGTTTTGGCGATCTGTTCCGGCGCTTTGCGTGAATATCTCATCAGCCAAAATGCCTTGCCGAAAAAACCGCTGATCGCCATGGTGCCTGCATCTGTACGCTCAGATGATTCCGATGTATCGAACCGCATTACCATGATTCTGGCGAATTTGGGCACGCATAAAGAAGACCCGCTGGAGCGGCTCCAAATTGTCCGCCGCAGCGTATTGAATGCAAAAGAACGCTTCAAGCGCATGAATGCCAATCAAATTCTCAATTACAGCGCATTTGTTTATGGCGCTGCCGGTTTGAATATTGCTTCTGGGCTCATGCCGAAACGTCAGGCGTTTAACTTGGTGATTTCCAATGTTCCGGGACCGCGTGAACCGCTGTATTGGAATGGCGCGCGTTTAGATGCGCTTTACCCTGCTTCTATTGTGCTGGATGGGCAAGCCTTGAACATCACCATGACCAGCTATTTGGATAAACTGGAAGTCGGATTGACGGCATGCCGCAACGCACTGCCAAAAATGCAGAATCTGCTGACGCATTTGGAAGAGGAAATTCAGCGCTTTGAAGAGATAGTGAACAAAGATCACCCAAAGCTGCAGGCGGTGAGCTGACCGCAAACCCGCTGGAATAAATTGCCAATCTTATCGGCACATCAAGAGAAATAAATAATTCAAAAAATAATCAAATAATCGATCTGACAAACTTAAGGGCTTTTTAAAAGCCCTTAGTTTTTAATATTTCGGCATTGTTTTAATAATTGGTGGCACGCAGAACGGATCATTGATGCAGTAATTTGCACCTCATTGCCGCGTTCATCAACGATATAAGCGGAATGCATTGTCTTAGCATCCAGCATATGCTTTAAACCTGTACTCATCACTGCTTTACTGACACCCATATCACACCTCATTTTGCTAAACCTACGAAAAAAGGTTTTGGCTATTCGATGTGTTAAGTATAAAAAATACAGGTTAAAAGTAAAATTTCAGTTGTAACAAGTGTTTAACGATATTCTGTTACAATTTCAACTCAAGATGATATCGTATTGCTCTTGCGTATACAGATTTTCCACCTGGAACTTAATCACGCAGCTGATGAAATGCTCTAAATCAGCCACTGCAGGCGCTTCAGCAGTCAATAAGCGGTCAATGACTGATGGATGCGCAACGACAGTAAAGCCACTCTGATTTTCAAAAGCGCGCGCATAACGCAATATTTCCCGAAAGATTTCGTAACACACTGTCTCTGCTGTTTTGACATAACCGCGGCCCTGACAGGTCGGGCAAGATTCGCACAGCAAATGCTCTAGAGATTCACGGGTGCGCTTGCGGGTCATTTCCACCAAGCCCAGTTCGGACACTTGGGTAATCTTGGTTTTGGCGTGATCGCGCTCCAGCATTTTATCAAACTGGCTCATCACCTGTTCGCGATGGTGCACTTCCTGCATATCAATGAAGTCAATGATGATAATGCCGCCCAGATTGCGCAGGCGCAGCTGGCGCGCAATCACTTGCGTCGCTTCCATATTGGTTTTAAATACAGTGTCTTCCAGCGTACGGCCGCCCACGTATGAGCCGGTATTGACATCAATGGTGGTCATAGCTTCCGTCTGATCAATCATCAGATAGCCGCCAGATTTCAGCGCAACTCGGGTTTGCAGCGCTTTCTGAATGTCTTCTTCAACATTGTACAGGTCAAAGATGGGACGCTCACCCGGATAATGAATCAGGCGGTCGCGCATGCTGGGCACAAATTCTTCAACAAATTCAATCAATTTCGCATGTATCTCACGTGAATCCACCTGAATTTTAGAAGTGTCCTCATTGGCTAAATCACGAATCACGCGCTGCGGCAAAGGCAACTCTTCAAAAATCAGTGAAGGCACCGCAGTATTTTTTTGCTTGCGCTGAATGAATTCCCACAGTTTGGCCAAGTAAGCCATATCCTGCGCAATTTCCGCTTCGGCGATTCCTTCCGCCGCAGTACGCACAATCACCGAACCCGGCAGCTGATGCTCTGCCTGAATCCGCTCAATCATGCTGCGCAGGCGGTCACGCTCCTCTTCAGATTCGATGCGCTGGGAAACGCCGGTATGGCTGCCAAAAGGCATCAAAACCAAATAGCGCGAAGGAATGGAAAGATCGGTGCTTAAACGCGCGCCTTTGGTGCCCAGCATATCCTTCATGACTTGAACCGTCAGGATTTGCCCCGGCTGCAGCAGCTCAAATACATTAGGCGTAGACTGATTGCGCGGCCAGACCATATCATTGATATGCAGAAAGGCCGTACGTGACAGGCCGATATCCACAAAAGCGGCCTGCATGCCCGGCAGTACGCGCACCACCTTCCCTTTATAAATATTGCCTACTAAACCGCGTTTCACCGTGCGCTCAACAAATAATTCATTGACCGTACCATTTTCGATTAACGCGACACGGCACTCCATCGGTGTGACGTTAATCAACAACTCGTCAGACATAATAAAACTCAAAACATTATAAAAATTCTTTTGTTCAGCAGTTAATTTAGTGCCTTAACTGTCTGCAATCATTCACTTTAAAGTTTTTTGAACAGGCGATTTTAAAGGCGCTTATTTGAGAATCCGCTGCAGCAATTGCGCGGTTTCATGCAAAGGCAGCCCCACCACATTGGAATAGCTGCCATCAATGCGCGGAATATAGCGCGCTGCAATCCCCTGAATGGCATAGGCTCCCGCCTTGCCTAAGGGTTCACCTGTCGCCCAGTAATCTTCCATATCACTCAGGCTCAGTATCTGAAATTCAACTTCAGTACGTACTACTATACTGCATATTTGTTCTTTTGTACGCACGCAAACACCTGAAAAAACATCATGTTTGCGGCCAGAGATTTGCGCCCACATCTCAAAAGCATGCTGTTTGGATTCAGGCTTGCCTAAAATTTTGCCGTCCACCCCTAAACTGGTATCGGCAGCCACAATCACGGCATCAGGAAAACGTTCCTGCACGGCTTTGGCTTTCACTCTCGCTAAGCGCTCGACATAAACAGCCGCCTGCTCGCCTTTCAGCACAGACTCATCAATATCTGGACTGTAGATATCAAAGCTTAGGCCCAATTGGCTGAGCAGCTCTTTGCGCCGGGGCGAACTGGAAGCGAGAATTAAATGCGCCATTTTTTCAACAGATAATAAAGCACAGGCCAAAGCAGAATGCTGCTGAGCAACGGCTGCCAATGGCGGGCAAATGAAAAATGCACGCCGCTCATCACTTGCGCAATCCAGACAAAAAACAGATGCGCCAGCACAGCGATAGAGGCAATAATCCACAGATTGCTGAAGGTCAGGATACGGCGTTCACGCGTCAAAAAGCGGGCGGTAAAAGCGATCAGCACAAAACTCAGCGCATTCATGCCCAGCGGCGCGTCCACCAGCAAATCGACAAACAATCCGGTGCCGAAAGCAAACCAGACCCCGCACCATGTCGGCTGGCAAAGCACCCAGAACAGCATCACCATCAGCATGAACAGCGGGCGCCAGCCCGAAATATCATAGGATAGCGGATAGACAATTAAGACCGAGGCGATCACTACCGAAAAAATAATCGGAAACAAAGGATCGCGGTTTTCCGGACGGTTCAGCTTAGCGATCGGCATTCGGCTGCTCCATCGCTAAAGAATCAGAAAACAGCACCACGACATGATGCCCGCCGGCCAATTGCGCAGCTGGAATGACATCAATTTTCGCAAATTCACCCGAATTATGGCGCTGCACTTTGGACACGGTTCCGACTAAGTAGCCAGCTGGGAAATGCGCCCCAAGACCAGAGCTATACACTTTTTCCCCCACTTGGATATTGGCGCTGGTTGGAACATATTCCATTTTCAAGCGTCCTAAATCACCTGTGCCTGTCACAATCGCGCGCATGCCTGTACGTTCTAAACGCACAGACAGGGAATGCTCTTTGTCCGACAGCAGCATGATGCGGCTGCTGTGCGGATAGACATCCACAATCTGCCCCATAATGCCTTTATCATCCAGCACAGTTTGCCCGACTCTCAGCTGGCTGCTGGCGCCGCGGTTAATCACAATAATGTGGCGCAGCGGGTCGGCATCCGTCCCGATCACTTCTGCAATTTCCATACGGCCGTCAATAATCAGCGGCGTATCCAATAGGCCGCGCAGACGGGTATTTTCTGCAGAAAGTTCGGAGAGTTTTTGCAAACGGACTTGAGCCTGTAAAAGCTCAGCCTGCATCGCGGTATTTTCACGGCGCAGTTGAGCTTCAGACTTGGTTTGTTGATTCAGCCATTCTCTCGATAACACTGGATAGCTTGCCGCGGCATAAATGGGATTATACGCCGCATACAAAACATCTCTTGCGGGCTGAATGACATGCGGCATGCGCCAATCAAAGAAAAGCACCACCAGACATGCAATGACCGCAATGATCAATGAGCGAAAAGATGGCGGCTGTCTTGAAAACAGTTGAGTTTGCACCCGCCCAGTCCTTTTCTTAGCCTACAAACAGCATATCGTGATTTGGATTGTCAAAGAAATCGAGCACTTTGCCGCCGCCTCGTGTTACGCAAGTCAGCGGATCTTCAGCCACGACAACCGGCAAGCCAGTTTCTTTCGCTAACAGTTTGTCCAGGTTGCGCAGCAATGCGCCGCCGCCAGTCAGCACAATGCCGCGTTCCGCGATATCAGATGACAATTCAGGCGGAGTTTGTTCCAATGCGGATTTCACTGCAGATACAATGCTTTGCAATGGATCTGAAATCGCTTGAGTGATTTCATCCGATGTGACGGTAATCGCGCGAGGCACGCCTTCTGCCAAGTTGCGGCCGCGGACTTCAATTTCCAGCGCTTTCGCGCCTTCTTCAGGAAGCGCCATGCCGACTTCTTTTTTAATGGTTTCAGCGGTAGTTTCACCGATCACGCAGCCATGCGCTTTACGCACATAATTGATGATCTGTTCATCAAATACATCGCCGCCAATGCGCAATGAATCTGCATAAACACAGCCTTGCAATGAAATAATGGCAATTTCTGTTGTGCCGCCGCCCACATCAACCACCATCGAACCGCATGCCTGCTCTACCGGCATGCCTGCGCCAATTGCAGCCGCCATCGGCTCTTCAATTAAACGCACATCACGCGCGCCGGCATTGTATACCGCTTCACGGATCGCGCGGCGCTCAACCAAAGTTGATTTGCACGGCACGCACACCACGACACGCGGCGCTGGCGGGAACAGGCGTTTTTCATGCACTTTGCCGATAAATTGGTTCAGCATGGTTTCAGTCACTTCAAAATCCGCAATCACGCCATCTTTCATTGGACGGATTGCTGAGATATTTGCAGGCGTACGGCCGAGCATTTGCTTTGCATCCAGGCCTACAGCCGATACAATTTTTTGCGAACCGCTGTGACGGATTGCCACCACCGTCGGTTCATTTAATATAATGCCTCGTCCTGGCGCATAAATAAGTGTATTTGCTGTACCTAAATCAATGGCTAGATCGGGCGAAAACAAGCCAATTAGTCTTTTTAGAATCACGGAGACGTTCTCGATTAAACTTTATGTGGACGCAAGGTGGCAACTTTAACTAAATGTGATGATTTGGACAAGTCAATCGCTTATCATAACGCACGATAATTTGAAATTTTTTAATACTGATTAGGTAATGTTATGTCTACATCGGATGCACAGCATTCTGCAGATCTCAATGCAAAAACAGTTTCAGCAATTGCCCATTTGGCAAGATTGTCGCTGGATGAGGCTCAATCTGCTGAATATGCTCAAAGTTTAAATAAAATTTTAGGCATGATGGACACTTTAAAAGGCATCAATACTGACGGTGTTGAACCGCTGAAAAGCCCATTCGACAACCCGCAGCCATTACGTGAAGATGTAGTGACTGAAGAAAATCATCGTGAGGAATATCAAGCTGTTGCTCCTGCAACGCAAGACGGCTTGTATCTTGTTCCGCGCGTAATTGAGTAATTACTGCTCAGTTCATCTATTTTCTTAAATTAAACGTAAAGAATTATTTCTCATGACAGATTTACATCGCTTATCCGTTCGCGAACTGACCGAAGGTTTGGCTGGCGCTAAATTTTCATCACGCGAACTGACTGAACACTATTTAAAGCGCATTGAAAAAATCGATGCCAAAGTGCATTCCTACATTACTGTGACGGCAGAACAGGCTTTGGCTGAAGCGGATGCCGCAGATGCGCTGCGCCATGCTGGCGGCGCCACCGTACTGACAGGCGTGCCGATTGCGCATAAAGATATTTTCTGCACCCACGGCATTAAAACCACTGCCGGTTCTAAAATGCTGGACAACTTTATCTCTCCTTACGACGCCACCGTTGTAGCGAAAGGCAAAGCTGCCGGTTTGGTGACCTTAGGTAAAGTCAACATGGATGAATTCGCCATGGGCTCTACCTCAGAAAACCCATTCTATGGCGCAACCAAAAACCCATGGCACTTAGAACACGTGCCTGGCGGTTCATCTGGCGGTTCGGCTGCAGTTGTTGCAGCAGACTTGGCGCCGTTTGCGACAGGTACCGATACCGGCGGCTCAATCCGTCAGCCAGCTTCATTCTGCGGTTTGACTGGCCTGAAGCCAACCTACGGCCGTGTATCGCGTTTCGGCATGATCGCCTATGCATCGTCTATGGACCAAGGCGGCCCAATGGCGCGTTCGGCTGAAGACTGCGCATATCTGATGAACGTGATGGCAGGCCATGACGCGAAAGATTCGACTTCGGTTGAAAAAGACGTCGATAACTACGTTGCAAACCTGAACGGCACATCGGTGAAAGGCTTACGCATCGGTATTCCTAAACAATACTTCAATGTTGCCGGCTTAGACGCAGACGTAAAAGCGCGCGTTGAAGAATCATTGAAAAAACTGGAAGACATGGGCGCGACCTTGGTTGAGATTGACCTCAACATGACTGATGCTTATGTTCCGACCTATTACCTGATTGCCCCTGCGGAAGCATCGTCTAACTTATCGCGTTTTGACGGCGTTCGTTACGGCTACCGCGCAGAAAACCCTGTGGACTTGATGGACCTGTACAAGCGTTCACGTTCTGAAGGTTTTGGCCCTGAAGTGCAGCGCCGCATCTTGATTGGCACTTATGCGCTTTCTGCAGGTTACTACGATGCGTATTATGTAAAAGCGCAAAAAGTTCGTCGTCTCATCCAGCAAGACTTCCTCAAAGCATTTGAATCAGTTGACGTGATTGCTGCGCCATCTGCACCGACGACCGCCTATAAAATTGGCGCGAACCTCAGCCCGACTGAAATGTATTTGGGTGACATTTACACTCTGGCAGTCAACTTGGCAGGCCTGCCTGCGATTAACGCGCCTGTTGGTTTTGACAAAGACAATTTACCGGTCGGCTTACAGCTGATTGGCAACTACTGGTCAGAATCTCAATTGCTGTCTGTGGTGCATCAGTACCAACAAGCAACCGATTGGCATACAAAACGCGCTGCAATTGCTGAGGAGAATGCATAATGGCGAAGAACGCTGCGAAACCAAAATCTAACCTGATTGATGGTTGGGAAGTGGTGATTGGTATCGAGATTCATACTCAGCTTGCCACCAATACTAAAATTTTCTCTGGTTCTTCAACCACTTTCGGTCAAGACCCAAATACACAAGCCAGCCTTGTCGATTTGGCGATGCCGGGCGTACTGCCTGTATTGAACAAAGAAGTGGTTGATCTTGCGATCCGCTTCGGTTTGGGGATTGATGCGTACATCGACCAAGCTTCTGTGTTTGCACGTAAAAACTATTTCTACCCAGACTCACCTAAAGGCTACCAAATCAGCCAAATGGACAACCCGATTGTCGGCTTGGGTCACATCGACATTCAGCTTGAAGATGGCACCGTAAAACGCATTGGCGTAACCCGTGCTCACCTTGAAGAAGATGCTGGTAAATCGATCCATGACCAATTTGAAGGTCAATCTGGCATCGACTTGAACCGTGCCGGTACGCCGCTGCTTGAAATCGTTTCTGAACCGGATATGCGTTCGGTTGAAGAAGCTTTGGCGTATATCAAGTCGATTCACACTTTGGTGCGCTGGTTAGGTATTTCTGACGGTAACATGGCAGAAGGTTCATTCCGTGCAGACTGTAACGTGTCTTTACGCCGTCCGGGCAATGAATTTGGTACGCGCTGCGAGTTGAAAAACCTCAACTCATTCCGTTTCATTGAACAAGCGATCAATGTTGAAATTGAACGTCAAATGGAAATCTTGGAATGGGACGGCACCATTGACCAAGAAACACGTTTGTTCGACCCAGTGAAGATGGAAACGCGTTCAATGCGTTCGAAAGAAGAAGCGAACGATTACCGCTACTTCCCAGACCCAGACTTACTACCAGTCATCATTGCCGATGCACAAATTGAAGCAGCACGTGCTGCTTTGCCTGAGTTACCTGCTGCACGCCGTGCGCGTTTTGTCGCGGACTTTGGTGTGACTGAGTACGATGCTCACGTGCTTACGCTGACCCGTGAAATGTCAGAATTTTATGAAGATGTGGTGAAAGCTGCTGGCGGCGCTGCGCAAGGTAAAGTGTCTGCAAACTGGGTAATGGGTGAATTCTCTGGTGCTTTGAACAAAGCAAGCTTGGAGCTGCACGATTCTCCTGTATCTGCTGAGAAACTTGGCGGCATGATCGCACGTATTGTGGACAACACCATCAGCGGTAAGATCGCGAAACAAGTGTTCGGCTTTATGTGGGAAGAAGGCAAAACTGCGGACGAAATTATTGCTGAGAAAGGCTTGAAACAGGAAACTGATACAGGCGCAATTGAAGCGATTATTAAGGAAGTGCTTGCTGCCAACGAGAAGATGGTTGAAGAGTATAAGTCTGGTAAAGACAAAGCCTTTAACGGTCTGGTTGGTCAAGTGATGAAAGCGTCTAAGGGTAAAGCTAACCCTGCTCAAGTGAATGAATTAATGAAGAAATTGATTGGTTGACCTAATTAATTTTGGAAGAAGAAACCCGCTTTAGAGCGGGTTTTTTATTGCATATATTTAACAAATATAATTGAAGCAATAATACTTGCTAATATATTAAAACCAAGCATAAATAAATGCCCTCCTATTTTTCTAACCCTCTCAGGTTGAGCAATTTTTATTATTTTCTTATCAACAGCATTAAAATCGATATAGCTAATTGAGCGATAAGAATCCACTGATGTCTCTAACTTTTTCCCAAACAAATGCGTTAATAAAAACATAATCACTAAATAACCGGAAAAATTTACTAAGTAATTTGTTAATACTAATAGATTTTCAATTTTCAACGTCGGTAATAATGCTAAATTAAACCAAGTAAGAATGATAATAATCATTACAATTTTAGAAAATAGTGCAAAGTAATGTGAAACATTTTGAGCTCTAATTATTAATTTATCCATCAGGCTATCAGAATTATCACAAGTGTTTACCCATTCTTCCAGTGATTTTATAAATGCAACCGTAGTCAAATAATCACTATATTTCATAGTAAAATCTACTGTTGGTATCATTTTTAAAATATTATTGTGGAAATTTTTAGGTACTTTATTTGATTTTGAAAGTTCAAGAGCCAAGCCTAATTTAGAGTTTAAGGTCAAATTAATCTCATATCTACGAGTCTCACCACTCATAGAGTTTCTCAAACAAAATGAATACTCAATAATAATTTGAGTTGTACCATTATCTTGAGAAATAGCATTTTCTTCAAATGCTTCAAAACTTAAAAAGCTCTGTGATTCATCGCCAACTCGAACTATTGTTACCTTTGTATCATTAACAACATTATGATAGTTCTCTTGATTTGACAACTGGACTAATTTTAAATAAATATTCTTAATACTATTTATATCAAGCAACAAATTATCAAAAAATTGTTTATTAATTTTTTGATTAGATTTAACTATTTGATCATGAATTTCCTTATACGTCCTTAATGAAATTATCTCCCCAGAAGGAGTTCTTATTGTTTGATGATCATTTGTTCTTTCTGGTAATAATGACACTATCACCCCCAACTGAATAAAATTCAAACAAATATAATTTAAATGATTATTTTTGCAAGTTTTTTTAGAGAAATCACCTTAAATTCTCTGACCACAGTCGATATACAGTCAACTTTCACAGTCCTACTTTATGCGTGACTAGTACCCTCACCCCAACCCTCTCCCAACGGGAGAGGGAGAAATCATTACTAATTAAATCACGCCATAAATTTAATATTAGACATTCCCTCTCCTTTTAGGAGATGAGCAGCACTGCTGCGCAAGGGGAGAGGTAAAACATTTAATTTTCAAAATTTTAAACATACAATCGATTCACACACTTCACATCAAAAACAACATGACCATCAAAAAAGTATCCTCTATCGCCAAACTCGAAGACCTAGGACGTATTCAACTTTCAAAATCCCTCTTTATGCGCGATTTCCTCTATAGCGAAATTGCCAATTGGTACGGTGTACCCAACTTCCCTGACCATCCTGATATTGCCATCCGAACAGGTACACAGCTTTGCACAGAACTGCTCGAACCTCTACAAGAAAAGTTTGGACGCATCGCGATTCGTTCAGCCTATCGCTCACCAAGCGTGAACCAACTCGGCAATGAAAAAGGACATAACTGCGCCAGCAACGAGAAAAACTTTGCCAGTCATATTTGGGACTACCCCGATGCAAAAGGCTATGGTGCAACGGCATGTATCGTCATTCCATCATTCTTAGAACTTTATGAAAAAGAGCAAAGCAATTGGCAACAACTTGCCTATTGGATTCATAACAATCTGAACTATAGCCATCTACAGTTTTTCCCAAAACTCTGTGCTTTTAATATTAGTTGGCATGAACAACCTGCACGGGAAATTTATAGTTATATTCAACCGAAAGGCTACTTACTGCGCGGTGAAGCGGTAAATAAAGAGTTTGAAAAGTTTTATCCAGATCTATTGTGATTCCGCCCTCACCCCCTTGCGCAACAGTGTTGCTCATCCCATAGGGAGAAGGAGCTTTCATTGCTAATTAAATCACACCATAGATTTAATATTGGGCATTCCCTCTCCTTCTAGGAGATGAGAAGCACTGCTTCGCAAGGGAGAGGTGAATTTCAAAAAACCTCTAAATCTCCCTTTCAAAAAAGGGAGACTTTTATCATGTAATTATTTTAATATACATTGCCCTTTTCTCTATACGCTGCTTGATCTGTGCCAAATTCTAGCCGCCAATAACCACGCTTCCCCATAGCACCATTAACCCCCTAAGTAGCAGATAAAGCTTTTGCTTTAAATGAAAATCTAAAAAAACCGTGAAAGCTGAATTCAAATTTTTCAATTGCGGATAATCACAGCATTTGAATGCATGCGTCATTTTTTGAGTATTGACAGTATTCTAACGATCGTTTAAAAATTAAATCTGCACAAATAATCAACACCATCAAAATTTACACCAATCGCAAAGTGTACAAATAATAAGTTACCGCCTATCAATACACAGCGCCGGAGCCTGCTATGGACAAACTGCAAGGAACACATCAGCACGGAAAAGTCAGCCGCGAAATCCGCGGCAGCCTAATGCTGATCGGACTCGACCGCGCCGAGAAGCGCAATGCCTTTGACAGCCATATGATTGAGGATTTGTCATTGGCGCTGACCGAATATGAAGATCATCCAGATTTACGTTGCGCCGTCATCTTCGCGCATGGCGAGCACTTTACCGCTGGGCTGGATCTTGTTGAATTGCAGCCAAAGCTGGTCACGGGCGTTTTCGATTTCAATGAACATCAAATCAACCCTTGGGGCACCACCTCACGCCAGCGCAGCAAACCCGTGATTGCCGCGGTGCAAGGCTACTGCTATACCGCGGGCATTGAGCTGATGCTGAATGCAGACTTGGTGATTGCACAAGACAACTGCCAGTTTGCGCAGATGGAAGTGCAGCGCGGCATTTTGCCTTTTGGCGGAGCAACCGTCCGCTTTGTACAGGCTGCTGGCTGGGCCAAAGCCATGCGCTACCTGCTGACAGGCGACAGTTTTGATGCGCAGACAGCTTTGGACTTAAACCTGATCAATGAAATCACTGCGGCGCCGCCAATTGCGCGCGCGATAGAACTGGCGGAACAGATTTGCCGCGCGGCGCCTCTGGCGGTCAAAGCCACTTTGGCTTCGGCGCAGGATGCTATTTTGCATGGCCCCGAGACGGCATTTGAACGATTGCCTCAGCATCTGCATCCGCTGCTGCACACTCAAGATGTACAGGAGGGCGTCATGGCGATGCTGCAGCGCCGTCCGCCGCAATTTAAAGGTGAATGATACCGTGCTTAAAAATGCATAGCATCACAGCCCACTCCGCTTGCTCCTAAAATATTTCAAAGGCATCAGGGAAAATCCGCCATGACCCATTCAAAGAAACAGCCCAGCATCGAAAGCCTAAAAATTGCGTTCAGCACTGCTGATGGCTATCCGCTTTCAGGCCTGCTCTATGCCCCGCCGCAGCCCCAAGCCAGCTTGGTCGTATCCAGCGCGACGGGCGTTCCGCAAGGATTTTACCGGCGTTTTGCTGAATATGCGGCCCAGCAAGGCTTTCAGGTGCTGACCTTTGATTACCGCGGCATTGGAGCATCTGCTCCACGCAGCCTCAAAGGCTTCCGCATGTCTTATCTGGACTGGGGACGGCAAGATCTCAGCAGCGCCATTGATGTCTTGGCGCAAGACGGCCTGCCGATTTATATGATTGGGCATTCTTACGGCGGGCAAGCGCTAGGGCTGACCCGCAACCATCATTTGGTTCGGGCGATGCACTGCTACGGCACCGGTGCCGGCTGGCACGGCTATATGCCGCCAAAAGAAAAATTTAAAGTTCAAGTCATTTGGAATATTGTCTTTCCGCCCATGGTCGCGGTAACCGGCTATTTGCCTTGGAGCAAATTGAATATGGGGGCAGACCTGCCGATAGATGTTTACCGTCAATGGCGCAGATGGTGCAAAAATCCAACGTACTTTTTTGCCGATCCCGAACAGCACGCGCTGAAAAACCTCTATGCGCAGGTCAAAACACCGATTTATGCCGTCGCTGCTCTGGATGATGACTGGGCGCTGCCAGCTTCTCGCCAAGCCTTCATGCAGCATTACAGCAATGCGCCTATGCAGTTTATTGATATGCGCGCTTCAGATTATGGCATGCAGGCCATTGGCCATATGGGCTATTTCCGCAAAGGCGCAGAGAAAATCTGGGATCAGGCGCTGCAGCAATTCAAATCACTGCAGGCGCAGCATGCGTCCGCGTAAGCTCAGCCGTGAACAGCTGCTGCTGGAAGCGGCCTGCTGCTTTAAGCAGCATGGCTATACAGGCGCCAGCATCAGCTTGCTGGCGCAGGCCTGCGGACTGAGCAAAGCGGCCTTTTATTACGATTTCAGCAGCAAAGATGCCCTGCTGTATGAAATTCTGGATGCGACGCATCAGCAGCTGAAGCATGGCATGTTCCAGCAGCTCCGCAAGCCGCAGCTGCCGCTGGATACGGCGTTCGAACAGATTCATGCCAGTGCCGAAAAGTTTTTCAGCTTTGGCGGCATCGGCTGCTTGGCTGGAATTCTCAGCGCAGAGCAGCCGAATTTGCCGCAGCCGATTCAGGACAAGCTGATCTCTATTTTTCAGGATTGGGAACAGGCTTTTTTAGTATTTTTCAGCCAAGCGGCGGATCAGGCTCAAGCGCAGATCTGGGCCAAGCTGGCCGTTGCCGATTATGAGGGGGCAATTTTAATGACGCGCATCCGCCCAGCGGCAGGCTATTTAGATTTGCTGCAGCAGCGGATCCTGCAGCAGCTTCGAAGCGCAAAATAAGCGCTTAGCTAAAACAGCCTTGCGCACGGATATCCTGTTTATGCTCTTCGCCAAAACGGTCAACATGCGCATAAAACACGCCATATTTTCCGACATAATATTCCAGCGACTGATCGTAAAAAGTCCAGTAGATGGACCATTCCTCCAAATCCATTTTACGGATTTGAGTTTTGGAGCTGACCGGCATCTTGCGGAAAACATCCGCCTGCACCTGTTCAGCATCGGCAAGCGCATGCAGCTGCCCTTCCTGCATAAACAAGACTGCAATATCATCAAACAGCTGCTGTTCATAAGCGTCAACTACTGCCGCAGTTTCTTCTTCACGTGCAGCGTCTTGCACGTCTGTCACACTGGCGCCGCGCGCAGGCGCCTGATACTTCCGCCACTGCTTGAGCATGCGCCGCGTTTTATATATTTTAATGCCAATCATCCAAGCCACAGCAATCACAATCAAGATGCACAGCATCAATAACAGTTTGACCATAACCGAATCCTAACAAGATTTAATTATCAATTTAACAAAAGTATAACATGGCAAAACCGAATATTTTTCATACAATTTTAACACCAAAATAACAGTTGTTTTTAAAGCCGAAGTTCAAAATCAATCGGCCGGGCACATGGGAAATAAACGGAAAAACGCAGCGCAATTTCGTTCTTGCGCAGGCTTTGCCGGCTTGCCTTTCATCAATGCGTTTTCTTTATTCGGCAACGCTTTCTCAAAAAGCTTTTTGAGCCTGAACTCAGTAAAGATGAATGTTCAATCACTTTTATTGTGCGATAGACATCACATTTTGAAAGGTCCGGTAAAAATAGCTCAACAGATCTGCAATAAAACTCTCTTATTTCTCTGCAAAAACTGCGAAAAAGCATCATAAAACTACATTATTCCACTTTTACCGCATGAATATATCTTCTGAAATGTAGCGACTTTTTCAATTCAACAAGAAAAATTATGATACGAGAATCAAGGATTGAAGATATTCCCGAAATTATCCGGGTTATTCATGAAAGTGTCCGTTCCTGCATTCAGGATCATCAGCGCAATGAAAGCGAGATTCAAATCTGGCTGGAAAAAACCAGTCAATCCAATCTCCTGCTTTGGATTCTGTATAATGACAGCTGGGTCTATATTGAAAACGATCAAATTGCCGGCTTCATTATGGTCAATGATCAAGGTGAGATTCTGCTGAATTACATTCGCCCTGAAATGCAGCTGCAAGGCATCGGTACAGCATTATTGATGAATATGATTGACTGCCTGCGCGAAAAGAAAATTCCGCAAGTCAGCTTGGACAGCACGCAAACCGCTTTGCCTTTTTATAAAAAATGCGGTTTTCAAAGCCCGGCCATGACAAATCTGAATGGCATTCCATCCACAAGCCTGATTAAATACCTAGCATAAGCGCATAGGCTTCCCCATTTGCAGAGTATAGATCTGCATAGAAAATGATGCGCTGCAAAACCTGCTTGAGCCACAGTCGTCCGCTACGCGGCTTTAAGCTGATCCCGCCCAGACTGTTTCGCCTCATATAATTTTTCATCCGCTGCGCGCATTAACGCGTGAATATCCTCAAACGTCTGCGCACTGTCCATGCACGCCATCCCCATGCTGACCGTCACAAAGTTTTTGCCGTCACCGCGCCGGCAATGCTCAAATTGCGCCTGCCGAATAGCCTGCAGCACTTTATCCATAACATCCACCGAGACTTGCAGCGGCACATTCTGCATGACAATGGCAAATTCTTCGCCGCCATAACGCGCAAGAAATGCGTTTGCGGGTAGATTCTGAGAGATTACCTGCACCAGCTGCTTTAAAATCTCATCGCCTTTTAAATGCCCGTAGTAATCATTGTAATTTTTAAAATAATCAACATCGAGCATAGCAAAGGCCAAAGTGCCTAGGCGCTGGCGTTTGGTTTCAGCAAAACGCTCCTGAATTTCATCATTCAGAGCGCGCCGATTATAGGCGCCCGTCAGTGCATCGACTTTGACCTGATGCTCCAGTTTGGCATTCAGCTCATGCAGCTGCTCGGTCCGCGATTTCACTTTCTGATCCAGCAGCCGGTTCAGCTCCATTAAATTATTATTCAGCAATTCAGTATGATAGGTCTGATAAGCATAATTCCGTGACTGCTGAAACATAATCAGCAGCGCATATAGGCTGGTGGACATAAAGGATAAATAGACCGAATCGACCCAATTCATCATCATCATGAAATCATTTAGAAAAGTCACGCACAGGAAAATCACGGCGCATAGATTGAGCACCGAATACGGTTCTTTGAGCTTCAGCGTCTGATAAAAGCCGTAAGCAAAGTTAGCCAGCACCATCAGGCTGTATGCGGATGAAAACAGCGCCAGCCGTTCAAACATTTCTGGACGTGAGGACAGCGTCACGCCGATATTCAGCGCCAGCAGCAGCATCGCGATTTGAAAATTGATTCGATGCAAATAACGTGGATTCAGCAAGTGAATATAGCTGATGAAAAAGATCAGGGTGAAATAAGTGAATAAATATTCTAAGCGTGTGCCCCAAAGCCAATTGATATCCATCACCGCGCTATAGGCAAAGGGTGCTGAGAAAAAGTTATGCAGCGCCAAAAAGATGATGAAAATGCCGAACACAAAAATGCTTTTACGGTTGCGCTGTTCTGCGCCGCGGAATACGGCAAATAAAATAGTGAATAAGCCGATGCCTAAGACCGCGCCGCAGACCATGCCGATGCTCATCATCAGCTGCTGATACTGCCGGTTGATGGTTTTCGCCAAGCCTATGCGCATAGGGTTTTCCAAACCGCCATGCTGGGATGAAAAGTTAGAGGCTTGAATCGTTAAGGTGAAATATTCTTTTTCAGCCACAAAATAAGCAATTCTTGGCGCATTTTCTGTAATTTGGCTGGCCTCGCTGTCCCCCACTTCTCCCAGGCGGACAAGAAAATCGCCATTCAAATACACCCTGTATGCGCCATACTGATTCGGAATTTTCAGGCCGATACGGCGGCCGACAAACTCTTTCGGCAATTTGAAATAACCGACAAATGTGCCATAGGTTTCATTGCTGCCGGTCAGCTCTTTAAATGATGACGGCAGAACAACTGTTTGTGAGGCCAGTTTGCTGCTGGGTTCCGTTAAAAAGTGTTTGGGATAAAACTGCCACTGCCCTTTGAGCTGGGTGCTGTCGGATTCGCCAAAGTGCACAATATTGATGTTATCGCTGTACTTTTCATAAAAAGAGGCCGGCGCCGGCTCATATTGAGCGTACACAGATGCAGGCCCGAACACAGCAATACAGCACAGCAGTAATAATCCCTGAACGACACGGACAGCATCATGCAAATAGCGCAAAACTCACGGTTCCCTAACTCTGTATTTTGTCAATGTAAGATGAAAAGCAATGATTTCCAAATATTATTTTTTATTTTTGATCAACAGCATCCTTGCCGTTTCACATCTGCAGCAGAGTAAAAATCAATCGCGTGTTTTTACGTCAAATAACTCAATTTCAAAAATCAAATTTGAGTTTGCAGGGATGATATTGCCCATTTTGCGGGAGCCGTAAGCCAAGTGCGCCGGAACGATCAGTTTGCGCTTGCCGCCGACTTTCATGCCCATAATGCCTTGATCCCAGCCTTTAATCACACGGCCAGTGCCGATCACTGTTTCAAAATAATTGCCGCGGTCAATTGAAGAGTCAAATTTAGTGCCGTCTTCCAGCCAGCCGGTATAGTGCGTCGTAATCAGCGCGCCTTTCACCGCTTCTTTACCTTCACCGATTTTCAAATCGATAATTTCTAATTCGTTAGACATGTCTGTACCTAAAATAAAGCATTCGCAATGCTGCATTATAAACAGCTGACGGCATTTTTGACGCCTTTCTTGCGTATTTGGTGAAAAGCCGGTCCACCACAAGGCCTGCCCGCATAATCAGGGTTCAGCTTAGAAGCTCAGCTCCATAATATCCGAGTCATCCAAGAGATACTCCGTCAGTTTGCGGTGATTTTCCGCCGTTCCGATCAGCACCCAGCGCCCAGTAATTTTCTGTTCAGTTTTATGCTGGGTATTGCGGATCACCTGCATATCAAAATCCTTGAACAGCTCTTCATATTTATCCAGCGTTTCCTGCTGATACATGCAGACAATGCGGTAAGTGCGCGCCTGATGCACCTGCTCTATGCGCTCCTGCACATAAATCAGCATCACCAGCACAATCATGACAATAAATGCGGCAAATAGGCTCAGCAGCACATAGCCTGCGCCAACAGCCATGCCGAGGGCCGCAGTCATCCAAATGGTTGTCGCGGTGGTAATGCCTGAAATGCGGTTTTCTTCTTTAAAAATCACCCCGGCGCCCAAAAAGCCTAGCCCCGTTAAAATATTGGCTGCCAAACGGTCAGGATTTTCTACGCCAATTTTCAGCGATAAAATGGTAAATAAGCAGGAGCTGAGGCTGACCATGATCATGGTGCGCAAGCCCGCTGATTTGCTGCGGTATTCCCGCTCGGCGCCGATAATTGCGCCAATGCCTAAAGCAATCAGCAATTGAATTAAATCAGAATAATCTGCCTGCATGCCGCTGCGCCTTTGTTCTTCTTTCCTGTTTCAGATATACGCAGCTTTAGGGCTAAGATGCAAGCCTTGCCTGCATCTTTTATCAATGAAAATAACGCTTGATGTTCCGCTTTTCAGGCAGCGTGCGCGGCAATCAAAACGGATGCAGATGTTCTGCAAGCGCATAGCGATATTACTGCAGCTGTTCCCACTCAATCACAGCTTGAGCGTTATCGCCAATCAGCGTCCATTCGCCGTCCATGACATTCAATTGCAGCTGCATGGTGCGCTCGCAAAGCGCCTGAACCGCCTCAGTCGTTGCCAAAGACAATTTCCAGATTTCCAGATTTTTTAAAGTTTTCAGCTTGCTGTTGCGCTTATACCATTCATCCACAGCTGTGCCATAGGTCACAATCGCCACTTGGCTGCAGCGCGCGCAGGCTTTTTTCACTTTGTCTTCATCTGGGCTGCCCACTTCAATCCATTTCACCAGCTGGCCAGTCAGGTCTTTTTCCCACAGCGCAGGCTCATCGGTTTCAAATAAATCTTTGGTAAATTCCAGCGCCTCATCCGCATAGCGGGCATAAGCCAAAATGCGCACCATCAAGCGTTCAATCGTTTCCGATGGGTGCAGCGCCATGGTCAATTGGAAGTCACCATACTGATGCACGTCCATATTGGCTATGTTCAAATCTGCTTTATAAATTGTAGCTTTCAGCGCCATGATCAAGTCCTCAAATTTGGCGCTTAGCATACCCGATTTAAACCGCCTTGACGCACTTTGACGAAGTTTTTACATCAGTGGAAAAACAAATCATTAATCGCGATCACAATATGTGGACAGCAGCCTGAATCCAAGACAAAAAACTCTAAGTATCAATGCATATTGTTATTTTAATGGATAATTAATCCCACAAATGAATGAACAGTGATTCCCATCCCACTTGGACACTTCTATTTGGGGCTTACATAGGGTGTTATTCACCAATTAAAATGTCTATGCGATAAACCATTTAAAATGTCCTGTTTTTAACCACAAGAGTCAAGCACAGGATTTAAGTTTCTTTGTTCAACAACAGCTTTCT
>NZ_JAYRTF010000001.1:0-252672 GCF_041919735.1 Acinetobacter sp. | reverse complement strand
GGTGACAACGTAGAAATGTCAGTAGAGCTTATCCACCCGATCGCTATGGACGCTGGCTTACGCTTCGCGATCCGTGAAGGCGGCCGTACAGTTGGTGCTGGTGTAGTTTCTAAAGTTACTGCATAATCACTGAATGTGTGAAAAAAAGCGTCCCATCGGGGCGCTTTTTTTATGGGCTTTTATTGTCAAAAATTGTTAGACAATAATGCTTTAAGCTGTCCTTAACTGATAATTAGCTGTCCTTAACTGCACTGAAAGAATTCAAAGAAAAACGTAATATAAAAAAATGAAAACAAATATAAGTTTTAAGCGGATGAACGCTTAAAAGGAGCAGTAAGATGAATGCTAAAGTGAAAATTACCAATCGTGCCGGCGCCAGTTTCCCAGTCCGCCGCATGAATTTTGATTTTGATTCTGTGCCGGAATATTGGATGAATGGCTCAGCGGGTTTAACCCATTTCATGACCGGCTTGTCTGCTTTATTTCCTGCAGGTGAAAAATTCTTTATCGACAGCGTGCGCGCTGTGCGCCAGCATCCGGCGATTAAGGACAATGATGCGCTGCAAAAAGAAATCAGCGCTTTCATTGGCCAAGAGGCCATGCATACCCAAGAGCATGTCGGCTTTAATGCTTCGGCGCAAAAATATGGCCATGATGTCGAGCGTTTAGACCGCATGACCGACCGCGTGATTCAGCGTACCCGTAAAACCTTCGCCTTTATCAGCAAGCCAGTCGGCATTACGCAGGAAATGGTGGATTTAACCGCGACAACCGCGCTTGAGCACTTCACGGCAACTATTGCCTCCCAGCTGCTGACCAATCCGCATATTCAAGCCTTGATGACCGATGAAACCATGAAAACCATGTGGCTTTGGCATGCGATTGAAGAAAATGAACATAAAGCCGTGGCTTATGATGTGTTTGAAGGCGTCTTTGGCAAAGGGCCAAAAGCGTATCTGCTGCGCACAGGATCTCTGGCGGGCGCAATGGTCACCTTGTTTTTTGTGCAAAGCTACTTTGTGCTTCGCCTGCTGCAAGATGATAAACAATTGAATTTTAAAAACTTAAAAGATATTTATACTTATGGCTACAGCCCTTCTAAAGGGGTGATCACAGGGATGTGGCGTGAAATGGTTGAATATTTCCGTCCAGGCTTTCATCCGAATGATTTAGATACCGATCAGCTGCTGATGCATTGGAAAGAAAAACTCGGTTTTTGATCATTTGATGCTGCAGGATTTTGATCCATTTTAATGGATAAGCGCTGTGATTTCTTTTGACTCTTGAGCGATGAAAATCGCTCTTTTTTTTGCTCGATTTTTTTAGGAAAGTTTCTATAATGCCTCATTCCTATCATGAAAAAAGATAAACGAAGATGATTCGTTTGATGACTGCTGCAGATGTGATTTCTGTGGCTGAAATTGAAAAATGTGTGCAAAGCCATCCGTGGAGCAGCAAGCAGTTTGCAGATGCTGTGGACACCTATCAAAGTACGGTGATTGAGCTGAATGGCAAAGTTCAGGGCTTTTGCATTTTACAGCCGGTATTGGATGAGGCGAATTTGCTGCTGATGGCAATTCATCCGAGTCAGCAGGGCAATGGTTTGGGTTATCAGCTGCTGGACGCATCGATTGCGATGCTGAAAAATAATCCAGTCCAAATTTTCTTAGAAGTGCGTGAAGGCAATACTGCGGCGATTAAGCTGTATGAGAAGTCAGATTTTCATCAAATTGATTTGCGTAAAAATTATTACCCAAATCCAGACGGGACACGTGAGCATGCCATCATTATGGTGAAGGCCTGCAGTGATGATTTTGCGGCATTGTTTAAATAAGCCATTTATTGCAAAAGTTATTCAAGCATAGTGCTGAGAATTCAGCCTATGCTTTTTTTATTTGATAATCGGGTTGTTCCAGCCCGACGGCAGGGTGGTCATCAGGGAATCCCCCAGCTGGGCGATTTCATCTGCTGTCAGCGTGCGGTTCAAGCGGCGCCATTGCCCATCCAATAAAAGCTCCAGCGGAATATACTCCGATTTGTAGTTCATCTTATTGGAGTGCGGAACCCAATAGCCTAAGTAGATGTATTTGAGATCCAAATTTTTCGCATATTCAATTTGCTTCAGGATGGCGAAAACTCCGAGCGAACGGCGGCTTTCATCGGGATCAAAAAAAGTATATACCGCAGAAAGGCCGTCGTCTAAAGGGTCACAGGTGGATACGCAGATGAGCCGGTCATCTTCCCACAATTCTAAAAAGAAACTGTCGGTGCAGCTGTGAATCAGGAATTTTTCAAATTGATCATGGCTGGGCGGATACATGTCGCCATCTGCATGGCGTTCATTGATATAGCACTCATACAGCGCATAGTGCATCTCTGTGGCGTCCTGCGGGCGGCTGATTTTTAGGGTCAGATCCTGATTGCGTTTCCAGGCTTTTTTCTGCTTGCTGTTCATTTTGAAATGATGCACAGGCACGCGTGAGGACAGGCATTGCCGGCAGAGATGGCATTCCGGACGGTAGACAAAATCTCCGCTGCGGCGGAATCCCATGCGCGACAATTCGGACAGGGTGACGACATCAATGCGGTGAACCGGATCTAAAAACACCATGCGCGCAGACTTGTTTTCCAGATAGCTGCAGTCATGCGGCGGCGTGATGTAATACTGCAATTCATTCAATAGGGATTTTGGGTGATATGAATTCATGTCAAATATCCCTCGCTATTATTGTGTGGGGCAGCTCATGTTATTCCAAAGAGCTGAGCAGTTTCTGCTATTGTTTTACTTGAAAATACACTGTCCTGATACTTTTTCCAATCTATAGCAGGCTGTTTTATTACATCTTGTAACGAATTAAGGTATTCATGGCGAGAAAGTGTGCAAGCGCCAAGGCTCAGCAAATGGTCATTCACCAGCTGGCAGTCAATCCAAGGCAAATTGTTTTCGCGGCCCAGCAGCATCAAAGTGTAAAACGCCATTTTTGAAACGTCGGTCTGCGTGCTGAACATCGATTCACCAAAACAGCCATGGCCAATGGCAAGGCCATACAAGCCGCCGACCACTTTGCCCTGATCCCAGACTTCGATGCTGTAGCCGTAGCCGGCATCGAACATCTGGCAGTAGGCATAAATAATATCTTCACTGATCCAGGTTTCATCGGCATAGCTGCGGGGCAGGGAACAGGAGCGGATCACCCTTTCAAAGTCCTGATTCACCGTAATGGTGTAATCCAGTTTTTTCATATTGCGGATCAGTGACTTGCTGGGGCGGTAATCCTGCGGACGGATGATGCAGCGCGGTTCAGGGCTCCACCAGCAAATCGGATCATTTTCAGAAAACCATGGAAATAAGCCATGTGTATAGGCTTCAAACAGCGTGGAAGGGGAGAGGTCAGCACCGATGCAAATTAAACCCTGCCCATCGGGATCGGCTTCGGCAGGATCGGGAAAGGTATATTCTGACGGCGGCAAAATTTGCATCATGAGGGCATGGTTTAAAGTAAGCAGTATTGAGGATGATACCTAAAAATAGGCCGATGCATAAAAAAACCGCCTCGAAAGGCGGTTTTTTTAATTCATGACTTAGAGGCTTTAAGCTTTAAAGCGCATCTAAATATTTTTCGGCATCCAGCGCCGCCATGCAGCCTGAACCTGCAGAGGTGATCGCTTGACGGTAAATGCTGTCGGCAATATCGCCTGCAGCATAAACGCCAGCTACAGAGGTTTGAGTCGCATTGCCGGCAGTGCCGCTTTGCACTTGAATATAGCCGTCACGAAGTTCCAGCTGGCCTGCAAACATGGTGCTGTTCGGCTTATGACCAATAGCGACGAACATGCCGGTCACGTCAACATTTTGCGTTGAATCATCTTGAGTCGATTTTAAGCGTACAGATGTTACGCCAGATTGAGCATCGCCCAAAACTTCATCAACTTGGTGATTCCAGATAATGCTGATTTTGCCTTCTTTCTCCTTTTCAAAGAGATGGTCCTGCAGAATTTTTTCAGAACGCAGCGAGTTGCGGCGGTGAACCAAAGTCACGTGAGAAGCAATATTTGACAGGTACAGCGCTTCTTCAACCGCAGTATTGCCGCCGCCCACCACCATCACTTTTTGGTTCTTGTAGAAGAAACCGTCACAGGTTGCGCAAGCGCTTACGCCTTGGCCCATGAAAGCCGCTTCAGATTCAAGGCCTAAATACTGCGCAGTTGCGCCAGTTGCAATGATCAGCGCATCGCAAGTGAACTCTTCCATATCGCCTTTCAGCACAAATGGACGGACGCTCAAATCAACTTCATTGATATGATCATACACAATTTCAGTGCCGAAGCGCTCGGCGTGTTCCTGCATGCGTTCCATCAGGGCAGGGCCGGTTAAGCCATGCGCATCGCCTGGCCAGTTGTCCACTTCAGTGGTTGTGGTCAATTGACCGCCTAATTGCAGGCCGGCAATGAGAGTCGGCTTCAAGTTGGCACGGGCAGCATATACCGCTGCGCTGTAGCCGGCAGGGCCTGAACCAAGAATAATCAAACGTGAGTGACGGGCGCTCATCCGCGGCATCCTTTTTTTATATAGAAATTTGTGAAATTATACGTGAAAGTATCTGGCTGTTGTGTGTGATTAAAGACGATATTATTGATCATTGAAATCGATTTCAGCTATATAGCCTGAAGTTAACAACATGCATCAATAATATTGCATCTTTTTTTAAGGAACAGGTGCATAATAATGCGTTATTGCACGGCTTTTTGAAGCACAACAGCAAACAAGAACATTCACAAAGAATTGGCTACAGGACAGTATATGACAGCGGTGTCGAGTGCTTATGCACAGCGCTTAGTAATGACATTATTTTTAGTCTCGTTTGGGATCTATCTGTTCCTGGCAACAGTGACATACACCCCCTTTGACCCCGGCTGGATGCATATTTCCAGCGATACGTTTCAAGTGTCAAATGCAAGCGGTGTGGCTGGCGCATGGATTGCAGACCTGCTATTCGGTTTTTTAGGCTGGGCCAGCCTGCTGATTCCTGTGTATTTTTTTGCTGAAGCCATACAAGTCTGGTGGCCGCGCAGTTTTCTGAACCGTCCTTTCCGTTATGCCGCGCAATTTTTTATTCTGCTGGCCAGCGCAAGCCTGCTGTTTTTATTGTGGGAAGTGCCTGCAGATACGCTGGACAATTCTTCTGGCGGCATCATCGGCTATGAACTGGGCGGCAGTTTGGAAAACCTGCTGACTGTGTATGGGGCTGTGCCTTTGCTGCTGGCATTTTTAATTTTATTGCTGACCTTGGCCTTTGGCATTAAATGGAACCGCACGTGGGCGACGTTAAAAGCGGCGCCGGCCTATTTGCAGGATCTGTTTTACCGCAATGTGCCTGAATCAGAATCGGCCTTTGACCGCACAGCGCCGCAAGTGAAAAAAGAAACTGTGGTTGCTGCGCCTGCCAAAGCCGCTGCCGTGACTGCCGCGCCAGAACACCATGAAGCCGCGATTGATCCGGCTGTGCGTGACCGTGCGGCTGAACGCTTATTTGAAGATATCGCGCACAAAGAGTGGACTGCGGCTCAGCAGTCAGAAGCTGCGCCAGAAGAGCCCGCTGAGTCGGATGATGAGTTTGAGCGTACTTTGCAGAAAGCGCACCGCTTATTAGAGCAGGACAGCCAGCGTGTTGTAGCGACAGGCGAAGTTTGGCGCGCATTGAACTCCAATGAAGATCAGCGCCACAAGCAGGATATTGATGCCTTGCTGAAAGCGGCAGAAGAAGATCAGCCGGACAATGCCGCTGGGCATTTTCAGCATGTGGTTCACCCGCAGGCAGAATTTGAAGCGGCGCCTGCGCAAAAACCGAAAAGTATGGATTGGGATGATGATGAAATCTTTGATGAGCTGCTGGCGGCTGTGCCGAACAGCAAAACAGCAACAGATGTGCATACGCCATTCAGCCATGCGGCAGAAACAGCGCCGTCTTCGGCAGCGGCCCTGCATATTTTAGACAATGCTGCGCCAGTTGCCGCATCAGCAGCTGTTTTAGCGGCCGCGCCTAAAGCCGCTTTCGATGCAGAGTTTGAAGGCCTGGACGATTTGCTGGTGGATGACGCTGAAGCGCCAGACCTTGCTGAACCGGCACCTGCGCCGCGTACTGCAAGCAGCTATGCGCAATCTTCGCCATTGGTGAAAGCTGAAATCCAGACCCATTTCAGCCAGCCGGCAGCGGCGCCGGAATCGTATGTGTCGGAGGATGAAAAAAACCTTATTTCATCCAATAAAGATGCATTCCGTGATGCATGGCAAGATACGGCCGGCAAGCCTGCGGATGAATTTTTGGATGATGACGATGAATTTGACTTGGATGCGCCGCTGACCGATGCCATGGGCCGGCCGATGTCGCGTTCTATGCAGGTGGCGAAAAAACGTTTAGATTTACCGACTTTACCGGGCTGGGATTTACTGGACCGTGTTGATCTAAATAAGAAAGTGAACTTCACTGCTGAACAGCTGGCGCGCCTATCTGAACTGCTGGAAATTAAACTGCAGGAATTCAACGTCAAAGCCAAAGTGATGGAAGCCCAGCCGGGCCCAGTCGTCACCCGTTTTGAGCTGGATTTGGCGCCGGGTGTGAAGGCATCAAAAGTGACCAATATCTCCAAAGATTTGGCGCGTTCCATGTCTATGGCTTCGGTGCGTGTGGTGGAAGTGATTCCGGGCAAACCGTATATCGGCATTGAAGTGCCGAACAGCGCGCGTGAAATGGTGCGGCTGATTGAGCTGCTGGAATCGCCTGCTTACCGTGATCCAACGGGCTTGCTGTCGATGGCGATGGGTAAAGACATTTCCGGCAATCCGGTGATTGCAGACTTAGGCAAAGCGCCGCATATGCTGGTTGCAGGAACCACCGGTTCCGGTAAATCGGTTGCGGTGAACTCGATGATTTTATCGATGCTGCTGAAATACACCCCAGATCAGCTGCGTTTAATCTTAATTGACCCGAAACAGCTGGAATTGGCGAACTATAACGATATTCCGCATTTGCTGACACCGGTCGTGACGGACATGAAAGATGCGGTCAGCGCGTTGAACTGGTGTGTCAATGAGATGGAGCGCCGCTATAAGCTGATGTCTTTCCTGAAAATCCGGAAATTGGCCGACTACAACCGAAAAGTTGAAGAAGCGTTGGCCAATGGCGAAGATCTGATTGATCCGACATGGAAGGCCAGTGATTCTGTGGTGGGCGAACGTGCGCCGCGCTTAGAGCCGCTGCCATCCATTGTGATTGTGGCGGATGAGTTCGCCGACATGATTATGCAGGTGGGTAAAAAGGCCGAAGAAATGATTACCCGCTTAGCGCAGAAATCGCGTGCGGCAGGCATTCATTTGCTGCTGGCGACTCAGCGTCCATCGGTGGATGTGATTACTGGCTTGATTAAAGCCAATATTCCAACCCGTGTTGCGCTGCGCGTGAACTCAAAAATTGACTCGCGGACGATTTTGGATGCAGGCGGCGCAGAGGACATGCTGGGGCATGGCGATATGCTGTTCCTTGGTCCGGGCAAAATTGAGCCGGAACGTGTGCATGGCGCGTTTATTTCGGATGATGAAGTGAACCGGATTTGTGATGCATGGCGTGAGCGCGGCGATCCGAACTATGTTGATGAAATCTTGACGCCATTTGATGAAGAGCCGACTTCACGCGGCTTTGACGATGGCGATGGAGGTTCAGACCGTGATGCGCTGTATGATCAATGCGTTTCCTTTGTTTTGGAAACCCGTAAAGCGTCAACCTCGTCATTGCAGCGTAAATTCAGCCTCGGCTATAACCGCGCTGCCCGCATTATCGACCAGATGGAAGAAAACGGCATTGTCAGCTCAATGGGAGCCAATGGCAAGCGCGACATTTTAGTTTAATGGCTGGCCGCACAATGATGATTGTGGGGTACAAATTTGAGTAATGATCACGCCGCAATGAGTTCCGCTTATTGCGGCGTTTCTAATATGAACATCGCTGCAAGAATCAGCAGCCAAAGGATGGAGCAGACCGCAATTAAAATCCACTGCGGCATGCTGAATTTCTGCATCAGAATCAGTTTTAAGCCCGGCGTATTCTGTTTGGCATCGTTCAATGCTAGAAACGGAGGAATAAGGAAGATGCAGGAAGCGACTGAAATCAGCCAGTATGGATCGGGCAGTTGAGCCAGCATAGACCCGCCAATATAGCCGATGCACATCAGCGCAGAAGAAAACTGAGCCTGATGGCCATGTGCTCTGGCATAGTTTTGAATGCGGTTCAGCAGCGGATAGATAAAGAATACAGCCAATAGGGCGCGGGCTGCAGGCATAATATCCAGCTTGTCCTTTTGCATAAAGAAGCGCCAAGCTTCAAAAATCCACCAAATCGGATAAAGGCCGAAAGAAATCACAGATAAAAAGAGGAATCTGTTTAAGCTGATGATGCGCTGCTCTTCTACATGTGCATATGCAATTTGAAGATCAAACGGGGAATGGTCTGTGGGTGCTGTTGTCATGGTCTTTATTTTGGCTTTGTTGAAGAGTGTGATCTTTTGTTTTTTGATGAGCGGCTGCTGTGTCCGCTGCTTCATCTTTTAAACAGGATGTTATTGATGGAAACGGCTGATATTAGACTGAAAAATCGCAATGATCCACTTTTTTCATTTTAACCAGGACATCTCAGATTCAAAAGAACGGTGAGCTGAATTGATTATTGAGGAAAGTAGAACATTTCCTGCGCCAGCTGAATCAACGCTTTGACCGCAGGGCTGGCGGATTTGGCATCTTTCAGCGCGAGGCCGATTTGGCGCTGGGTATTCGGCAGCAGCGGGCGCTTGACGACATTCGGATGCAGCCGCAGCAGTTCAGCGGTCATCGACATATCAGCCACAATGGCAATGCCTTCCTGCAGATTCACCATATTTAAAATGGTCAGCAGCTGCGACATTTGGTACATGATTTTCGGCTGAATCCGGTATTGCTTCAGCAGCTGCTCAACATGCGTCTGACTGCCGGCTTTGGTCAGAATAAACGGATAATTCTGCAAGTCCTGCATATTCAGCGCGCTTTGCTGCGCTACAGGATAAGACTTCGGAATCAGCGCAATAAAAATATCTTGCAGCAGCGGATAAGTATCCAAATCACTGCGTGGCAGGACCGCAAAACCGATATCCACCCGCCGCTCATGAATCCACTGCGAAACCTCGTGGTCTGTGCCTTCTTCGACAAAAATTTCAATATTGGGATAGCGCAGGCGGTAGGCATTCAAGAGTTCAGGCAATAAATGAATGGAAGACGATGCTCCAAAAGATCCAATGCGCAGCGTGCCTTGCTGAATGCCGTGTGATGCATTAATTTCCTGCTGCATGATTTGCGCAGTATTGAGCATTTCTTTGGCATGCGACAGCAGCTGGCGGCCAATATGCGTCAACTCAATTTGATGCTGCTCACGAATCAGCAAATTGACTTTCCAATCTTTTTCCAGTGATTTGAGGGCATGTGAGGCGGCTGACTGGGTAATGCCCAGCTGTTTGGCTGCTGCGGTAAAGCTTTGATATTCAGCGACTAAAACAAAAACTTCAAGTTGAGTCAGGGTCATCTTTCTTTCTTCTAAGTCATGATGCATAGTTATGAGTATTTACTCATTTTGATATGAATATAAATGAGGATTATATTGTGCGCTGAATGACGGCAAAAGTACACAAGGCGTGTGCAGGGATGAAATGATGAATGTGTTCATGGCTTTGTTTCCGCTGATGATTTTAATTGCCATGGGCTATGTGCTAAAACGCAGGCAGTTTGTACAGAATGAGTTCTGGGCCAATTCTGAAAAGCTGAATTACTTCATTCTTTTTCCTATTTTGCTGTTTACCAATCTGGCCGATGTGCAGCTGGATGTGCAGCAAATCATGCAGCTGCTGCTGGCATTTTTTATTACGGTTTTCAGCGCGAGCGCAATGTTATGGATGATGAAGCGTATTTACCGCATTCCGCCTGCGCGCTTTGGCGTGTATCTGCAAAGCCACATCCGTTTTAATACCTATATCGGCCTTGCGCTGATGGGGACGCTGTATGGCCCAGCAGGCATGCAGCAGTTTGCCATGCTGATCGCGGTTGCTATTCCTGTGGTGAATGTGCTGTCGGTGATGTCTTTTGCGCAGGGGCAGCGCGGGCAAGGGCTGAATATGGTCTGGTCGATTCTGAAAAATCCGCTGATTTTGGGCTGCGCTGCTGGGGTTGCATTTAATCTTTCCGGCTTGAGCTTATTCAGCGGCATGCAGTCTTTGCTGAAAATTTTAGCCGCGATGAGCCTGCCTTTAGGGCTATTGTCGGTGGGCGCGGCGCTGCAGTTTGACCAGCTGCGCTATGATTTGACTCGATTGTCTTTGAATACTGCAGGCCGCCTGCTGCTGATGCCGTGCTTGGCTTATGCGGTGAGTTCGCAGCTTGAATTGGATGCATTGCAAAGCGCAATTGTGGTGACATTCTTTGCTTTGCCGACGGCATCTGCGGCCTATATTTTGACGCGCTATTTTCAAGGCGACAGCCAATTGATGGCAGGTGTGATCAGCTTGCAGACCTTGTGTTTTACCGCCAGCTTTCCTGTGCTGATGTGGCTGCTATATTGATGAACGATTGCTAGATTTGCTGAATTTTAAGGCTAAAAAAGCCTGCATCAGCAGGCTTTTTTACAGCAAATCGAAGATTAGGCGAATTTAGCCAATACTTCTAAGAAACCTTCGCTTTGACGCGGGTACTGCGCAATCACATCATGAATGCGCTGACCTTCAGGATTGGTTGCATTGACATCACGGCCATCCGCTGCGAATCGAGTCAGCAGGCGCTCATAATCATTGGGGCGCATGTGTTTGAACGCATGATAAAGTACATGAAAATCAGCATTTACGCCTTCAGGAGGCAGCTGATTCAAGTAGGCAAATACGCGCTCATCAGACCATTCTTCGTTAAACGTCGCGGGTTGGGATAATGCCATCGCAATCTCCTTGGTATTCTTTTGAAAATAAAAAAGCAAAATTTGAGTGCGCAAGCCGCAAAGTCTTAAAGCACTTTGAAGCACAGCTTCTCGTGTTGCGCCGGAACAAAGCAGAGCCTAATGATTCAGGCACTTCGAAGCACAGCTTCTTGTCTTGCGCCTAAACAAAGCAGAGCCTAATGATTCAGGCACTTCGAAGCACAGCTTCTTGTCTTGCACCTAAACAAAGCAGTGCTTAATGATACGGCCACTTCGAAGCATAGCTTCTCGTCTTGCGCCTAAACAAAGCGGAGCCTAATGATACGGCCACTTCGAAGCATAGCTTCTCGTCTTGCGCCTAAACAAAGCAGAGCCTAATGATACGGCCACTTCGAAGCATAGCTTCTCGTCTTGCGCCTAAACAAAGCAGTGCTTTGTTTAGGCTCATATTTTGCCTTGATTCAATTTGCTTGACTAATCAGAAATCAGATTAACGCTCTTCAGGCAAATTGATATTCATTTCAAGCATTTCAATGTTCGCTTCAGAACGCACAGACATTTGAATGTGCTGTTCGTCTACGCCGCTGACATAGCGGTTCACGACCTGCATGATTTCTTTTTTCATTTGGTCAATTTTTTCTTGACTCAAGCGTTTGCCCAAACCTTGTTCAGATGCAACAATAACTTTTAAACGGTCTTTTGCTGTTTGCGCGCTTGACTGTTTTTCCTCGCTGCTGAAAAGTTTACTCCAAAATCCCGCCATTTTACGCTCCAAATAATCGTGCTAACCAGCCTTTAGGTTTTACCGTGATGTGACGGTAAGGACGTTCTTCACCAAGGAAGCGGGCAACAAGGTCATCATATGCTTCGCCTGCTGCTGTATCGGTATACAGGATAACAGGCTTACCTTCGTTCGATGCTTGAAGCACGCTCTTGCATTCAGGAATCACGCCTAAAGTCGGAACGCGTAAAATATCTTTTGAAATGTCATCAATGGTCAGCATTTCTTGCTTGTCTGCGCGCTCTGGGTTGAAGCGTGTGATGCACAAATGCTTGCGGATGCGGCCTTCGTTCTGTTCAACTTTTTTAGTTTTGCTGTCCAGCATACCGATAATGCGGTCAGAGTCACGCACTGAAGAAATTTCAGGGTTGGTGACAATGATGGCTTCATCTGCGTGATACATCGCCAAAATCGCGCCGCGTTCAATGCCGGCAGGCGAGTCGCAGATAATATAGTCAAACTCTTGAGAAAGTTCGTCCATTACGCGCGCTACGCCTTCATCGGTCAGCGCGTCTTTATCGCGGGTTTGTGAAGCCGGTAAAATGTAGAGATTTTCAATATCTTTATCACGGATCAGCGCTTGCTGCAGACGCGCTTCATTATTCAAAACGTTCACAAAATCATAAACAACGCGGCGTTCACAACCCATAATAAGGTCTAGGTTACGCAGACCTACGTCAAAATCGATCACAACAGTTTTGTGACCGCGTAGGGCTAAACCTGTTGCAAAAGATGCACTCGTAGTTGTTTTGCCTACGCCGCCTTTGCCTGATGTTACGACAACAATTTTCGCCACCGAATCCACTCCTGTTATGGTAAATCCCCCTCTAAAATGGGGGTTTTTGGTGTTTATTTATACATTAAAATTGCAGAGCTTCAAATACCAGCTCTTGCTGATCATTTAAATAAATATGCACAGGCTGTTTCGCCACATGCTGAGGGATGTCATCCGCTACGCAGTAAGTGCCTGCAATGGACACTAATTCTGCTTCTAATGAATGGCAGAAAATCCGCGCGGCCGTATTGCCCCCAGCTCCGGCAATGACTCTACCACGGGCACTGCCATAAATATGTATATTTCCTGAAGCAATCGCTTCCGAACCGCTGTTGATGCCGGCAGTACTGATAATGTCGCCATTGTTCTGCACTAAGCATTGGCCGGTGCGCAGGATTTCATTGTGATAAGAGGTAATATGCTGCACAGCAGGCGTTTCTGCATCAGGCGCCGGCGCGGCTTTGCTTTCCGCTTCCGGGGCAGGCTTCACTTCATTCACTTGCTCTTTGGTGGCTTTGACTTGCTGCAATTGGCGGTCTGCCGGAATCACCGGAAACTGAATTGCGCGCGCCTGGCCGGCCAGCAGGCCCTCTGTAACCGCCATTGGCTGCAGATCCAGGCTGATGAGCAGCTGAATCAGTTCAATCAGCTCTTGATCCACGCTGCTTTCAATAACCGCTAAAGTGCCGGCGGGAAAAGCTTTTTGAAGCATTGGGGTGAGTTGCTGGCGGATCGCATCATGATCATTCGTATCGAGGCTAATGCGTATCGCATTGACCATTCTGCCTTTTATCCGTATATCAGCCATAATTATTCCTTCGTACTTCTGAGCTGTTTGTTTTATGCCGAAGCGATGTGGTAAATAGAGCAAATGCTAGAACAAATTGACGCATTTCTCTAGCGTGTAAATCAAATATTTTGCATTGCTGCTTATTCTTTGGCTTGATCCTGTTCCTGCATGATTTGCTGCCATTGCTTGACCCGGATTTGTTTGCGCACCGCTTCTAAACTTTCAAATACGGCAGAGTGCACCAATTCATCCAGTTTTTCATTTTTTTCAATTTCTATGCGGCTGATCCGATTGGCAATATCATCATACAGATTGGGCTGAGCGGCCGATGATGCCGGCGGATTCGCCAGCGGATCAATCAGGCCTTGGGTGATATTTTCGCCTAAGCGCTGACCGATGCTTTGAATCTGCTGTTCAATGCGCCCGCCGACAATCGGAATCAAGCGCAGCAGCTGCGTCAGTTCCGGCGTATCTTCGATGGCCTGATTGACAATCTGCCCGACATTCTTGGTAATGCGTTCGCGGTCAGCCTGCAGTTCTTTGCTCAAATTTTCCTGCAGCATTTCTGCCAGCACTTGAGAAAACAGCGCACGGTGATGCTGGATGATATTGCTGATCAGATCCTTATGCGTGGTGCTGGTATTCAGCTCATGCTTGACGCCGTCTAACACAGTAAGCACTACGCGGTCAGACAGTTCTTCCATCACCACGCGGTAGTAAAAATAAGCTTTGTTTTGCCAGGATTTTGGAAAAATCTGATAGCCCATTTCATACAGGCGGTAGGCGATAATGCCGGCGCGGAACAGCCTTAAAAAGCGCAAATGCGGAATAATCGCCAGCACTTCATACCAGTGAATAAACGGGAAGAAAAACCAGCGCTGATAATGCTTCTGCGCAATGGCAATGCCCCAGCGCACAAACAGTTCCGCAATCAGGAAAATGATAAACCACGCTTCAGTGGTAATCACCCAAGGGTGCAAATGCTCCCGGTAAAATTCCAGCACGCTGCTGAGGTGGATGCTGTTGAGAAACCATCCGCCAATATTGCTCATCAGGAAAAAGTTCATGCCTAAGCAGAACAGGTTAAAAATAATAATAAACACCATAAAAATGTCATAGGCCAGAAACAGCTTGAAATACAGGCTGTTCGGATCTAAATGATGGTATTTAGATTTTTTAACGCTGTCGTTTTGGGGCATATTCTTTCACTTTTTCCTAATTTTCTGATGGAGGATGGGCCGATGCGCAGGCCGGCTTTCAGGCGGATGGCGCTGCGGCATATTGCGCTTTCATGCTGCTGATGAGCTGATCTTTTTCGTTCCACAGCGCATCTATCCAATGCTGGAATTTTTCACGGAATGCCGCATCATCTTCGTAATTGCCTTCCAAAACCCAGCCCGGAATGTCAATTTTGCGTAAATTGACCGCAATGCGCGGCACTTCACCGAGCCAGAACTCGCCGTAGCCTGGCGCGCCGTCAGGATAGACGATGGTCATATCGACCAAGGCATCAATTTTATCGCCCAGAATATTCAGCGCCAGCGCCATGCCGCCCGCTTTCGGTTTCAGCAGGTTCTGATAAGGGGATTGCTGCTGCGCCTGCTTTTCAGGCGTAAAGCGCGTTCCCTCTAGATAATTCAGCAGTGTAAAGGGCTGGCTCAGCAGCTGTTCGCAGGATTTGCGCGCTTCTTCAATATCGCGGTATTTCAGCTCCGGATTTTTAGCGATCTGCTCTTTGCTGTGGCGCTTCATCATCGGGAAGCCCAGAATTTTAAAGGCTTGGCCCACGAAAGGAATAAAAATCAGTTCCCATTTGGTGAAAAAGCGGGTCAGCGGCATGCGGGTGAGGCCGAAATACTGATTGACCGTAGTGTCGACCCAGCTTTGATGGTTGCAGGTCATTAAATAGCGGCCCTGCATGTTTAAGTCCAGATCTTCATCGACCGTAATATCCCATTGGGTATTGGGCAGTACATGATCAATCAGCCAATTATTGACCGTCAGCCAGCTGTTGGTGATTTTGATATTGGTTTCATCGACTTTGCGCGATTTTTTAAACAGCTTGGTTAAGCCTAGGGCTAAAACTGGAGGGCCATGGAAAAATGTGCTGCCGGTAATGACTGAACCGACTGTAAGCCCGCGTGTGATTTTTTTAAAGGCTGGTTGCTTATTGCTTTGAGATGGCATAAAAATGTCCTAGGATCAAATTGTCTAAAATTTGCCGAATGAAACAAATATAGCTGCAGATTTGAAAATAGAAAAGTCTTGCAATTCAACTATGAAGGAATTGTGATGGAGTTAACCATTTTTTCACAATCAATTATTACAAAATGTAACGAAAGGGATTATTATTAACAAAAATTCAATGGTTCAGCCATTTGTTTTCATTCATCATTTCTTGCATACAACAAACACAACGTAGGAGGCATGCGATGCGTGCACTAGTAATTTCGTCAGCGGTAATCGGGGCTTTAGTTCTATCGGGCTGTCAATCTACAGGCAATAATATCGGCGGTGTAGAATATGATAAATCTGCAATTGGCGCACTTGTAGGCGCGGCTGCTGGCTACGGCTTGTCAAAAGGCAATGCCAACACTAGCGCGCAAAACAACCGTGCTGCGGCTATCGGCGCAGTATTGGGCGGCGCAACTGGCGTATATCTTGACAATAAAGAGAAAAAACTTCGTCAGCAAATGGCGGGCACTGGCGTAGAAGTAAACCGTAATCCAGACGGTTCTGTTGGCCTGATCATGCCGGGCAACATCACATTTGATACCAACAAATCAAACATCAAGCCGAACTTCTATTCAACTTTGAATAAAGTTGCGCAAACTTTAACTGAAGACAACAAGAGCGGTATTTTGGTGACTGGCTATACAGACAGCACTGGTAATGATTCAATCAACATTCCATTGTCTCAAGCGCGTGCACAGTCTGTAGCAAGCTACTTAGCGTCTCAAGGCGTTTCGACTACACGCATCAATGCGCAAGGCCAAGGTTCTGCAAACCCGATCGCGTCTAACGCGACTGCTGAAGGCCGTGAGCAAAACCGCCGTGTAGAAATCAGCATCTACGCCATTCAATAATTTATTTATTGAATAAAAGAAGCCACCTTCGGGTGGTTTTTTTTATGAACGGAAAATCATCTTTTCGATTATGAAAGTCACGCAGAGATGACTATAATCGACTCCGAATTAGCAGAAGGAAACACTATGTCACTCGGCAGCCATTTAAACGACAAGCAGCTTGAAGCCATGAAATACACTCAAGGCCCCTTGTTAGTGCTTGCTGGCGCGGGTTCGGGCAAGACTTCAGTGATTACGCAAAAAATCGCCTATTTGGTGAAGCACTGCGGCATTCCTGCGCACCGCATCACGGCAATGACCTTTACCAACAAAGCCGCGCGCGAGATGAAAGAGCGTGTGACCAAGCTGCTGTCGCGCGAAGAGGCGAAAGGGCTGTCGGTTTCCACCTTCCATACCTTCGGCTTAAACATGCTGCGTTTGGAACTGAAAAATACGCCATTGAAGGCCAATTTTTCAATTTTAGATGCCGATGACTGCAAGCGCATCCTGATGGATTTGATGCACCGTGACAATATGTCCGGCGCGGAAAGCAAAGAATTGATAGCCAAAGCCATGAAGATGATTTCGGATTGGAAAAATGACCTGATTCCGCCCGAGCAGGCGCATACCACCTGCGAGACGGCGGAAGATGTGCAAATGGCGCACCTTTATCAGCTGTATGAGCGCAACCTGCGCGCTTACAATGCGGTCGACTTTGATGATTTGATTGTGATGCCGACCATGCTGCTGCAGCAAAATGCAGAAGTGCGTGACCGCTGGCAAAACCGCACCCGCTATTTATTGGTCGATGAATATCAAGACACCAATACCGCGCAGTATATTTTAGTCAAACTGCTGGTCGGGGTGATGGGGCAGTTTACTGCGGTAGGCGATGATGACCAGTCGATTTATGCATGGCGCGGCGCAAAGCCTGAAAATATGGCGCTGCTGCAGGACGATTTCCGTAATTTAAAAGTGGTCAAGCTGGAACAGAACTACCGTTCAACTAGCCGGATTTTGAAAGCCGCCAATACTGTGATTGGCAACAACCCGCATATTTTTGATAAAAAACTCTGGTCAGATAAAGGCCATGGCGAAATCATCCGCGTCATTACTTGCCGCAACGATGATGATGAAGCGGAACGCGTGGTCAAAGACCTGATTACGCATAAGCTGATGAACGGCAAAAGCTGGAAAGATTATGCGATTCTGTACCGCGGCAACTTCCAGGCGCGCGCGCTGGAAACTCAGCTGCGCCAGATGCAGATTCCCTATAAATTGTCCGGCGGCCAGTCCTTCTTTGCGCGTTCCGAAATTAAAGATTTAATGAGCTATCTGCGCCTGATCATCAACCCGGAAGATGACAGCGCTTTCTTGCGCATTATTAATACGCCTAAACGCTCAATCGGCCCAGTGACCCTGGAAAAATTGGGCCTGTTTGCGCAGGAACAGCGCCTCTCCTTATTGGCGGCGGCCGGCGATCAGCGCCTGACGATGGCGATTCCGAAAAAAGCCACCACGCAGCTTGCTGAATTTGCCGACTTTATTGACCGCTTTACCCGCAATCTGCTGGAAGATGACGAGCCGGTGCCGATCATCCGCCAAATGATGCTGGAGGCGGGCTATATCGATTTTGTCAAAGAAACAGCAGCCACGCCGGCGCAGGAAAAAACCAAGCTGGACAATATTGAAGTGCTGTACAGCAGCATTCAGAGCTTAATCAACCGCGCTGAAGATGTGGATGAAAAGAACATTGAAAGCGTGATCCGCAAAATGGTGCTGCTGGATATGCTGGAACAGCAGCAGGAAGAAGAAGATACCGACAAGGTGAACCTGCTGACGCTGCATGCATCCAAAGGCCTGGAATTTCCGTATGTCTATTTGATTGGGCTGGAAGAAGAGCTGCTGCCGCATAAAAACTCCATCGCGGCCGATACTGTTGAAGAAGAGCGGCGCCTGATGTACGTGGGCATTACCCGCGCGCGTCAAGGGCTGACCATTACTTTGGCTGAACAGCGTAAAGCCGGCGGACAGATGAAGCAGCAAACGCCGAGCCGCTTCTTGGATGAGCTGCCGGAAAGTGAGCTGGAATGGCTGGGCCGGAAGAAAAAGCTGGCGGGCAATATCGACCCGAAACAGCAGGCGCAGCATTATTTGGAAAATTTACGTGCGCTGATTAAGCGTTAATGACATTTAATTTAAAATCACAGGAATCACTGATGAAAGTTCAGGTAAAAGTACTCGACGCGCGTTTAGGTACAGAATGGCCAATGCCGGCTTATGCCACTTCTGGCTCGGCAGGTTTGGATCTGCGCGCTTGTGTTGAGCAAACTACCGTTATTGAACCGGGACAAACGGTTTTGGTGAAAACAGGTTTGGCTATTTACATTGAAGATGTCAATTTTGCCGGCTTGATTCTGCCGCGTTCAGGCCTTGGCCATAAGCACGGGATTGTACTGGGCAACTTGGTGGGTCTAATCGATTCAGATTACCAAGGCGAGCTGATGGTTTCGGTGTGGAACCGCAGTCAAACCGCATTCAGCTTGGAGCCGGGCGAGCGCCTTGCGCAATATGTATTGGTGCCAGTAGTACAGGCTCAGTTTGATGTGGTCAATGAGTTTGAAGCGACTGAGCGCGGTACAGGCGGTTTTGGCCATACCGGTAAAAACTAAGCTCTAGGCCATTTTGGGCGTCTAAAGACAGATTGCGGGCGTTGTTTGCAATCTGTTTTTTTATGCCTGGTATTTTTCATGATGCGGCTGGAATTGGCTTAAAAAAATGAAGAACCCGAATTCCGCGGAAAGCTATCTTTTATCTATTGGTTGGTATTTTAGGCTGATTTTAATGGGCGCTGAGCAGCGCGCAAGACGGTATAAGCTCTGTCTAATCTAATCTCAACTATCCTTTGCGCTTTACCGCTGGCCCAATGGCAGACTTCCTTTGTGTCAGCTGAAAGCTATTTGATTTCATTGTATTGCATTGTATTGCATTTCGTTGCTATTTATCTGCAGGGATCAAGCATGGGAGCTTAAAAATCACTGACCTTGGGTGCAGGGCATTGAACAGCAGGCAGGTGCAGCGGCTCAGCATCTTTTTCAAGATGGTGTTTCAGTCCCATACTTTCTAGCAGCAGATGCAATCCATTATGGTTTTTGGACAACTGCACGGCTTGAAAGGGCTATAAGAGATGTCTAGGGCCGCAGTGATTGGGATGAAAGATAAAAAATGCCCTCCAGTGAGGGCATTTTGAAATGTTAATTTTCTTTTGGGTGCTAAAGGTTAAGCCGAAGCCTGAATCACCTGAGCCATAGCGTCCGCCACATAATCAATATTCTGCAGATTCAGGCCTGCAGCGCACATGCGGCCGCTGCGCACCAAATAAATGCCATATTTTTCTTTCAGCTCATCGACTTGCGCTGCGCTTAAACCGGTATAGCTGAACATGCCTTGCTGTTTCAGCAGGTAATCAAAGTTACGGTCCGGCATTGCTTGGTTCAGCTTGCTGCTGAGCAATTGGCGCATGTGAATAATCCGCTCACGCATTTCATTCAGTTCTGCTTTCCACTCGGCATGTAATTCCGGCGTGTTCAAGACATTTTCAACCAGCAGCGCGCCTGTTGTCGCTGGGCTGGAGTAAATGCGGCGTACCGTCGCTTTCAGCTGGCCCAAAACTTTTTGCGCAGTATCAGCATCGTCGCAAACAAAGGTCAAGCCGCCAACACGTTCGCCGTACAGCGAGAAGATTTTTGAAAATGAATTGCTGACAATAAAGTTCATGCCTGAACGGTCCAGCGCGCGGATGGCATAAGCATCTTCTTCAAGGCCTTGACCAAAACCTTGGTAGGCAATATCCAAAAATGGAATTAAATCCTGCTGTTTTAACACAGCAATCACTTGATCCCATTCCGCTGGCGTTAAATCTGCGCCTGTCGGGTTATGGCAGCAAGGGTGCAGCAGCACAATGCTTTTTGCCGGCAGCTTCGACAGGGTATCCAGCATTGCAGGCACGTTCACGCCGTTGGTCTGATCGTCAAAATACGGATAAAAATGCGATGCAATGCCTGCGCCATTGAAAATGGCAATGTGGTTTTCCCATGTCGGCTGGCTGACCCAGACATCAGACTGCGGGAAGTATTTTTTCAGGAAGTCCGCGCCGACTTTCAGCGCGCCGGAACCGCCTAAGGTTTGAATGGTCACTGCGCGGCCGTCACGGCGGGCAGGGCTGCCTTCACCCAGAACCAACGCTTGGGTTGCTTGGTTATACGGCTTAAGGCCGTCCATCGGCAGGTACAGCTTAACTTTGTCATTGCCGGCCTGAATATTCTTGCAGGCGGTCTGCACGCAGTTCAGCTGCGGCACAATATTTTCTTCGTTGTAATATAGCCCAATACTTAAATTAACTTTTTGAGTCCGTTCATCTTTTACAAACTCTTCCATTAAGGACAGAATTGGATCACCTGCATAAGCATCTACATGTTGGAACATGGTTTAACCTTTATTGTCGTGTTGATGTGCTGCCTTTAAGAAAGGCGGACTTTATCCTTCGATAGTATTGCATGATCCGCCATTTTTTTCTTTTGAAAGAAATAGGCAATCAGCAAAATAGAAATCCAGACTGGAATCATCCAGACCGCAATGCGCATATCGGCGCTTTGATACATAATGACTAAAATGCCGCACATAAAGGCAATGCACAGATAATTGGTCAGCGGATAGGCAATGCTTGGAAACAGCGTCGCGGTATTGGAGGCGATCATGCGCTTCTTGAATTTCAGATGGGTATAGGAGATCACCACCCAGTTGATCACAATGGCGGCCACCACCAGCATCATCAGCAGGCTAAAGGCTTTTTCTGGAAATAGATAATTGACCAGAACGCAGAGCAAGGTGAAAAATGCTGAAGCCATCACGGCATTGACCGGAATGCCGCGCGCATTGATCTTGCTGAACAGCTGCGGCGCATTGCCTTGTTCTGCAAGGCCCAGCAGCATGCGGCTGGTGCAGTAATTGGTGCTGTTGTAGACCGAAACCGCTGCCGTGAGCACCACAAAGTTCAGCACAGTGGCCGCCGTTTGACTGCCCAAAGAATCAAAAATCAGCACAAAAGGGCTGCCGCCTTGCGCCATCTGGTTCCATGGATACAGCGACAGGATAATCACCAGGCTCAAAATATAGAACAGCAAAACACGGTACACAATTTGGTTGATGGCTTTCGGCAGCGTAGTTTTCGGATTGTCTGTTTCTGCTGCGGCAATGCCGACTAGTTCAATGCCGCCAAAGGCAAACATGATCATCGCCATCGCCATGACCAGCCCCATCACGCCATTGGGGAAAAAGCCGCCCAGCGCCCATAAGTTGCTGAGATTGGAGCTTGCGCCGCCGCTGCCGCTGGCCAGCAGATAGCTGCCGAATGCGATCATGGCGATAATGGCGATGACTTTAATAATGGCCAGCCAAAATTCCATCTCGCCAAACAGTTTGACGTTCAGCAGGTTGATCACATTAATCAGAATGAAAAAGCCTAGGGCGGATACCCATGTTGGAATTTCAGGCCACCAATAATGAATATACAAGCCAATGGCGCTGAGTTCCGCCATGCAGACCAAAATATTCAGCACCCAGTAATTCCAGCCCGACATAAAGCCGGCAAATTTGCCCCAGTATTTATAGGCAAAATGGCTGAATGATCCGCTGACGGGTTCTTCCACAATCATTTCGCCTAATTGGCGCATCATTAAAAAAGCGATCAGCCCGGCGATGGCATAGCCTAAAATGACCGAGGGGCCAGCCAGTTTGATGGTTTGCGCGATGCCGAGGAAGAGTCCGGTGCCGATAGACCCGCCAAGCGCAATGAGCTGAATATGGCGGTTGCTTAAACCCTTTTTCAGGTTTCCTTGAGGAGGTTGATGTAGAGGTGTTTGAGACATGTGTTTCTATCATCCGTGTCGTGATGGTACTCTATCATTGAATATCCGCTTTGTTCTTGTTTTAGCTGCGGCATGAGAGCAATATCGTCATTATTTGAATATCCTGTCTACAAAATACGCAGGTCTGGGCATCACATGAATGCAAGCGCCTAAACCTGCTGCGCTGCTGTTTTAAGCCGCGCGCATGCAATCAGGCATTGGAAATATCCAGCACGCCGCGCTTGATCTGATCGCGTTCAATCGATTCAAACAGGGCTTTAAAGTTGCCTTCGCCAAAGCCGTCATCGTCTTTGCGCTGAATAAATTCGAAGAACACAGGGCCGAGCATATTTTCAGAGAAAATTTGCAGCAGCAGGCGGTTGCTGCCGTCTTTGGTATTGCCGTCCAGCAGGATGCCGCGTTTTTGCAGTTCCTCAGCCGGTTCGCCGTGATTCGGCAGGCGTTCGGGCAGCATCTCGTAATACGTGTTTGGCGGCGGGGTCATAAACTTCGCGCCGAGCGCTTTGAGCTTATCCCAGGTGCTGATCAGATCGTCCGTAATAAACGCAATATGCTGAATGCCTTCACCATTAAATTCATTCAAAAATTCGGCAATTTGGCCGTTGCCTTTGTCTGAGTCTTCATTCAGCGGAATGCGGATTTTACCGTCCGGCGCTGTCAGGGCTTTAGAGGTTAAGCCGGTGTATTCGCCTTTAATGTCGAAGTAGCGGATTTCCTGAAAATTGAAGATTTTTTCATAAAAGTTGGCCCAGTAATCCATGCGGCCTTTGTAGACATTATGAGTTAAATGATCAATTTCGCGCAGGCCCGTGCCCGCAGGGTGCGGGTCTTGGCCGACTAAGAAGATAAAATCGCTTTCGTAGATGTCGCGGTCAACCAAGAAAATAGGTGAGCCGCCAATGCCTTTAATCGCTGGAATATTCAGCTCCATCGGGCCGATTTTGCTGTAAATAGGCTCTGCGCCCAGCTCGATGGCTTTATGAAAGGCTTTGGCTGCATTTTGGGTTCTAAAGCCCATCGCGCAGGCGGATGGCCCGTGCTCTTTAAAGAAATAATCCGCATAAGACTCCGGCTGGTAATTCAAAATAATATTGATGCTGCCCTGACGCCATAAATGCACATTTTTAGATTTATGCTTCGCCACTTTGCTGAAGCCGATGGTCGAAAAAATATCGTCCAATGCACCGTCTTGAGAGACAAACTCAATAAATTCAAAGCCGCAGAGTTCTAAAGGGTTTGCTAACTCATTCATAAAACGTCCTCATTTTATTCAGGCAATCCAATTGCCTTATTTTCAACTTATTGTCATGAGCAAATGGATTTCATATCCACGATATCTATACGCAATGATATCCCACTAATTTTTATGACAATTCCATTTGCCCGAAGCTTGATTTTCCAGACTCTCTTCCAAGAGTCAGATCCGATAAAATCAATATCTGTCCTCATCATATCGGCTGATAATAATTATTCAATACATAAATCAATTATGTAATTCGTAATTTTTAAAAGTTAAGTTTTATTTTTATAACATAAAGTAATGAAATAAATAACAAAAAGTTGAATAGTGCCTGCGGGTTTTTAATTTCATGAATTGTTAATTTTTGTAAACTTTAAATTGCTATCCAGCATGGCTGAGGAAAAGAAGGTTCTGCCTTAAGCCTGTGATGAAGATGCTCAAAGCTAATGACAAACAGGAAAGAGGAATAAGCGGCCTGCAGGTTTTTAAGTTTGAACAGCCGGAACAAAAAGAGGGGGGCACTGCTGGGGATCGGATCAGCAGCCATCCTGCATTTAAAGCTCTAAATATTTATTTCCAGCATCCGGCAGCCAGTCCAAAAAGCGCTGCAGCGACCATGCAAAATCATCAGGCTTGCGGGTGGAGCATTCCCACCAGATGCAGACTTTCCAGCCATGGTGCAGCAAGCTGAGGGTCTGCGCAGTATCGCGCTCCACATTTCTTAGAATCTTTGGCTGCCAGTAATCCAAATTGCTTTTCGGCCAATGAAAATATTTGCAGTCATGCTTATGCCAAAAGCACCCATGCACAAAGACGGCGGTTCGGTATTTTTTCAGCACAATATCCGGTGTTCCTGGCAGTTTTTTATCGTGCAAGCGGTAACGCAGTCCAGCGTGATGCAGCGCTTTACGGATTTTAATTTCAGGCGCGGTGTTTTTAGAATGAATGGCGGCCATATTTTCTGAACGGGTCAGCGGCGGGTGCGGTTTCTGCTGAATGCTGTCCGGCATGGTATTTCCTTGATAAGATCAGCGCAGTAAATGCTGAACGTTCTGACGTAATAATCATTGGACGGACGGTAATTTTTATTGTGCTGTGGGCCGTTGAGAATATGCAAGCAATGCAGTTCTGATCTGAGAAAGGCCGATTCTAAAGAATCGGTTTAAAATAATCGGGTGTGGATAAAATACCGCGGATATTTAAATACCGCTAGGGGCGAAAAGATAATCACGAGATGCCGTATATTGCGTCCCGCCCGGCTTAAAGGGATTGTACCGGATGATTTTAAATAAATGCTGTCTTTGCCCAGCAGGCGTTTCAGCCTATTGCCAGATATTGCATCTATTTTCGGGGAAAATAACAAGACATAGATGCAATATGCGGTGAAACGGCGGGCCGGATTAGATTTCGCGCCAAACCGTATTTTGATCTTTGAGGGAAACCAAAAAGTTAAAGTTATTGTCATTGCTGACAAGAAGGCCCTTAGGCGTTTGCATGACCACTTTGAGCACCGTGCCTTCTTCAAAAGTTAAAGGTTCGCAGTTTTCTTTTTCAAGCGTTACCGGTTTCAGCAATTCTATAATTAAGTTGTTCATTTTAATCCCCTTAAGTTTTATATCGATTATTTAAATATATTAGCATATTCTAAGTTTTTTTAACGGTCGTTGTAAATACTGCCGACTGCGTCATATAAAATTCAATAATTGCAGGGGAGTTAATATAAAAATCCAGTAGTATTTTTAAGCACAGATTCATTTTTGCAGGATAGGCAAGCAAAACGCCGGCAGTATTTGGCGGCGGGATTGGTGCAATTGCTGCTGAATGGTGCGGATCGCGGCAGCAAGCAGCAGCGCAGGTCATTTTTTAGCATTGCTATGGCGGGAAGGGCTTATTGCGCATTAGGACTAGGCAGATTTTTACACGCAGTATTATTGCCGCATTAAAAGCCTGCTCCGCAGGCCGTCAGCTCAAGTTGCCTGAAGAGTCATCTAATTTTTTGCGCAGTGAATGTGCAAATTGGGATTAAAGCGTAACATCAGCAGCAGGACGTTGAAAAAAATCAACAAAATATCTGAAGAAATTGCAAATTTTTAAAAGAAAAATTAAGGTTTAAGTTTTATGATCGGCTCATATTTTCAAAGCAATAATAAAGGAGGCCTGCAGCAGAATGTTTAAATCCTTTTTTCCCAATCCCAAATGGTTTTTTGGATCATTGGTCCTGTGGTTCATCATCAATATCGCGCTTTGGTATAGCGGCGGCAGCGGCTGGGGGACTTTTCTCGGCATGCCGCAAGGCTATGACTCGGCTGAATTGCCCATCGGCGTCAGCCGTTTTTGGTCGCCGGCCTTTATTTGGTTCTATGTGTGGTTCTTGGCTGCAACCATCATTTTTGCCTTGTTCTGGAAATTGAAATCCAACAACCCTTGGCAGCGCTGGTCGGTGTGGGGTTCCGCCTTTATTCTGTTCAATATCTGGTTTGGCGTGCAGGTCAGCGTTGTGGTCAACGCATGGTACAACCCCTTTTATGACCTGATTCAAAAGATGCTCAGCAATGGCGGCGGAGATGCCGCAGAGCTGTATAGCGGCACGCTGACTTTTTTATATATTGCAATGGTTTACGTAACGACTGCGGTCTTCAATCTATTCTTTGTCAGCCATTATGTGTTCCGCTGGCGTACGGCAATGAATGAATACTACACTGCAAATTGGAAAAAACTGCGCCATATTGAAGGCGCATCGCAGCGTATACAGGAAGACACCATGCGCTTTGCCAAAACCATGGAGGGGCTGGGGGTGAGCTTGGTGGAGGCGCTGATGACGCTCTTGGCTTTTCTGCCGGTGCTGTTCAGCTTGTCATCCCATGTTAAGGCGCTGCCGATTGTCGGCGAAATCCCGCATGCCCTGATGTGGGCGGCAGTCACCTGGTCCATTGCCGGTACAGTGATCTTAATGGCTGTGGGCTATAAGCTGCCCGGATTGGAATTCAACAATCAAAAAGTGGAAGCGGCTTACCGTAAAGAATTGGTTTACGGTGAAGATCAAGCTGAACGCGCAGAGCCTTTAACTTTGCAGGAGCTGTTTTCAAAAGTCCGTTTCAACTATTTCCGCCTGTATTTTCACTATGCCTATTTTAATTTAGTGCGCATTTGGTACATGCAGCTGGACAATCTTTATGGCCTGTTCGTGCTGTTTCCAAGCATTGCGGCAGGTGCGATTACGCTCGGCTTGATGATGCAGATTTCTAATGTCTTTGGCAAAGTGCGTGAATCTTTCCAGTATTTGATTGCCTCTTGGCCAACAATTATCGAATTGCTGTCGATTTACAAGCGTTTAAAGGCTTTTGAATCGACCTTAGATGATTAACGCTGCTGCGCAATGGCCCGCAATCTGCGGGCTTTTTTTCGCGTGATGAAAAAGATCAAAATGCATGAAAATTTAAATCGCTGCTTTTTGGCCATTTAAAAATGATGATTGATTCAAAAAATTGTGCGAATCAATTATGGAATTGGCGCTTATTGTTAAAAAGATCAACTGCATCATTAAAAATGGGTATAAAAAACAATATGTTGTATTTGAGCTTTAGATGCTTTTGGTATATGTTCAATTTCTCAGCATGATTGAGAATGTATGTGTGAATTTCAAAGCAATAGTGTTGATGGGCAGCTTAGGCATGCTGCTGCACGGCTGCGCCAGTGTCGGAAAAATAGGTTCAGAATCTTGGGGCAATTATGATTCTGCAGAAGAATTAATCGATAAAAAAAATTTAAATGACAGCAATGGCCGTGCCAAAGACTACGTGTATGCATGGGGGCGAAAGCAGGGCAATGCCGAACCGCAATCGCTGTATCCGCGCAAGTATTTAAGCAATTACTGCAGCGCTCAAAAAGGCAGTTTTTCTTTGCTGTATAAAAGCAATTTAAGTCTGGTGAAAGACAGCAGAGCCAGAAATACGCTGGCTGCGAATGCCAATGTGAAGCAAGGCATCGGCGCGTATCAATGCGTGCAGAATAATGGCAAGCGCTGGATTGTATCCATTGAGCCTGTTTCTGAGTCCGGCTCTGAACAATATGCCGGCGCGCGTGAAGTCGCGTTAAAAACCGATGTCATGAGCGCTGAAGAAGCGCGCAAGTTTTATAAGTCCAGCAGTACTGTCGCGCAAAATAGCGCTGCCAAAAAATCTGCACCTGCAGCGCCGGTAAAAAATACCGCTGCAGCCAAAACCGCAGTGAAAGAGGTGGAAGAGAAAAAAGAAGCGCCAGCAGAGCCCGTCAAATCAGCGGCGGTTGTGCTGACACCGCAGCAGCAGCAAATGAAGCTCTATGCCGATGCGCGCAGGGACATTAACAGCGGGAAAAATGTGAACAATGCCTGCAACAATGCGCAGCTGGCATATAATTACGGCAAATTGCAAGGCACGGAAGGCACACGGGTCTATACCGAATCCGGCATGCTGGTGGCGCGCTGCCTGACCAGCACCTCGTATAGCCGGCGCTTTCCCAATGCCAAAGCGCAAGCGCAGCGGGTGCTGCAGAATTTAGCCACGAATTATAACCATGCGGGCGCAAAGCGCATGCTGAAGCAGATCAAGTAAGCATAATCCTGACGCTTCTTCAGGATGGGGCTCAGAGGATGATTTAGAACAGGCTTTGATGCTCTGATGATCGATTCAAAAAAAGCTCAGCGCCAAGGCGCTGAGCTTTTTTATTTATGAGCTGTTTAAAAGTGACGTATCAGCGCTTAAATGCTGATGCTGGCGCCCAAGGCTTTCACATATTGCGCCATCCATGCTGGATGTGCTGGCCAAGCCGGCGCTGTCACCAAATGGCCGTCGGTGACGGCTTCAGTGACGGCAATATCAGCATATAGGCCGCCAGCCAATTTAACCTCAGCGGCGCAGGCCGGATAGGCAGAGCAGGTTTTGCCTTGAAGAATATTGGCTGCGGCCAATATCTGCGCGCCGTGGCATACTGCCGCAATCGGCTTTTGCGCTGCATCAAACTCGCGGACAATTTCCAGCACGCGCGCATTCATGCGCAAATATTCAGGCGCACGGCCGCCCGGAATCACCAATCCCACATAATCCTGAGTGTTCACTGCGCTGAAATCATAGTTGATGGCAAAATTGTGGCCGCGTTTTTCGCTATATGTCTGCTCGCCTTCAAAGTCATGAATGGCGGTGGCGATGCTGTCTCCAGCTTTTTTATCCGGACAGGCCGCATGAACCGTATAGCCTAGCGCCGTTAAAAACTGAAATGGCACCATGGTTTCATAATCTTCAGCATAGTCGCCTACCAGCATCAAAATGTGTTTAGACATGATTTTTCCCCTCTGTTTTATGCATTTATCGTCGTTATATGATTGTGCTTCAGCTTAGCATAGCAAGATGACGTTTTTTTAACAGGGCTTGTTTATAGCCGGTTTTTTTTGAATCACTTGAATGAAATCATCAGCTTGAGGGTAGCATCCGGCAGAAAAATGGCACAGATCGCTGAGGCCCGCGCGGTTTATTGGCGCATGCGCTGCGGGCCAGCAAGCGGTTTAAGCAAGATGCTGCACATCAGGATAAAAATGCCTTTCAGCATCAGTCCGATCCTATGCAGCCGGTCCATGATCAGCATTTCCCAGAGCAGATGGCCGCAGGCAGCTTCAGAATTTGAAAATCATCAAGATGGCGTTATAGAGAGCATAAATAGGGAAAAATAGTGCATTCAGCGCCTTGCGTAAAAAAACAAGACAGCCCAAACCCAAACCGCTGTTCAGGCGCATGCAGGGATTTATGGTGATGAAAACAGTAATGAAAGCAGTAATGAGAAATTGCGGATAGGCCCATCCGCTCAAATGCTATCAATCTGGCTGCAGTTCCCCAATTGCGATCGTCTTTTTTGAATGCAGATTGTTTCGGCGCTGATGATCGGCATTGGACTGCAGTATTTTCAATCTGCCTAAATCCAGCGTTACAGAGTCAGCATAGGCGCATGCCCAATAATTGTGTTACAAGAGCTGTAAATTTGAGGAGTCCGCTCATGCCGTTTCAAAATAAACCAGCTGTCATTTCCAACGTTTTAAACTTATGCCGTGCCCTGTGCATGGCTGGCGCCGCATTGGGCGCAAGTCAAATGGCTGCTGCAGGCCCAACCGTTGACCAGCTCAGCGACTGCTTGGTGAAATCCACGACGGCTGCGGACAAAACTGCGGTTTTGCAGTGGACGTTTGTGGCGCTGTCTGCGCATCCAGAGCTGAAAAAGTTCAGCAATGTCAATGAAGAGCAGCGGACTCAGCTGGATAAAAACTTAGCGCAAGTGCTGCAGCGCATTTTGACAGAGCAATGTTCTGCGCAGGCCAAAGCCGTGATTCAGGCGGAAGGCATGCAAGCGGTCGGCGACAGCTTTCAAGAGCTGGGCAGCATCACCGGCGAAGAGATTTTGAAAACACCGGAAGTCAAAGCTCAGCTGAAAGGCGTCGTGCGCTATATCGATTTGAATAAATTGGTCATGACATTTTTAACGCCTGAATTGTGGAATAAGCTGGGCATTATCCGTTAGACCTTTGCCGGCGCGCTGGCAGGAAAAATGATAATCCAGATGCAATGAATCGGGCGGCAGATGGACCTCCTCAACAGGGCAAGCCATCTGCGCTATACTGCTTGAACAGGTCAAACCGGCTTCAGCACTGAGGATTAAAATGCTCATCGATTTTCATTATGAACAGCAGAAAAAATTTGATGCGCTGGTATCAGAAATATTGCAGCGGCCGAAAGCCTATCTGCATTTTGACAGCATCCATGATTTTTATCAGGCAGACTGGCTGCAGCGCTTTCCGAAAGGCACGGTCTGGTCCGTGACCGGTTTGGACGATGGCGCAGAAGAATACTGCATCTGCATTGAATATAAAGCCCATCGCCTGTTCATTGATTATGCTGAAACTCGACTGTCATTAATGTATGAGACACTGGGCGTAAAGCAGCATTATCAATTTTAACTGCAGCGGCGGCTGTTGAGCGTTTTTCATAGCAGGTTAGGGCGACGCCGTATTCTTTATCTATTTTGATTCGATCTTCATTTTTAATGCATCTGAATTGTGCAGCGCCTGCGCTTTTGAGGCGCTGTACTAAGTGTTTCCCAAACATCTAAAACCAGCTGAGCGCAGCGGCATTGATGTGGCAGGGCTGCGCAGGAACATTGCCCTTACAGTCAATGACAGCAAACGGACAACAGGATTTAATGTGCTGCAGGCTTACCGAAGATAAGCAATAAAAACAACGAAAAATATTTCAAACAGGAAAGTAAAATGGCGCATCAATTTACTGTACATGCCGACATTCAAGGCGTTTCATTGGATGATTTCAAACGCTTGGCGGCAGATATTTCACTGCATGAAGCGGTGTGCAAGCGCATACCGGGAGACAATCTCCAAATTCTGGAGTCGCAAAAAGCTGGAGATATGTATACCTTAAAGCGTGCATACAATTTGGATGTCAACATTCCAGACATCGCTAAAAAATTTTTAAAAGACGCTTTCCGCTTAACGCGCACCGATGTCAGCGATTTATCACAGATGACTTCTGTGGTGACTTTAGACCCGAATCTGCCTTTAGAGGCCCATTGCCAGCGCAGCGTGACTGGCGATGCATCGCAAATTAAATTTCAGCTGGAATGGACCGTGAAGGTCAAAGTGCCTTTAATTGGCGGCATGCTGGAAAAGCATGCGGAAGGTGAAATCCGCCGTTTCAGCCAGCTTGAAATTGAGATCGTGGCCGATGAGCTGCGCAAAAATCTGCAGGCTTAAGCCGAATAGATTTGCTCTGGCTTTTGCAGTGAATCATCCATGAAAAAAAGAGCGCTATTCCGCTCTTTTTTATGCTGTTTTTTTCGGCTCAAGATCTGCCTTCGCAGAGCAATGCCGCAGCGAGAGGCTGGCCGCGGCACTTAGCCGAAGTCCGCTTCTGCAGGGCTGGCGCTGGGCTGCGCCTGCTTTTCAAAGCGCGAACGGTAGACCAGCGCGGTCAGGAACGCGACGAGGCAGACCACCCAAATGTAATACAGCGCGCCGATTTTGCTGTAAACGCTGAGCCATTGCACCAACGGCAAAGTGATGCCGCCGGCAATTGCATAGGCAAGGTTATAGGAAAATGAAATGCCCGAGAAACGGATTTGCGCAGGGAACATTTTCACCATGCTGTAGGACACCATGCCGACAGTGCCTGAACTCAAGCCCAGAAGCATATACAGCATGAATATGGTCGATGGCGCTGCATGGCCCAAGCTATTGTAGAATACAGCGGCAAGGGCAGCCACAATCAATGAACCGAACAGCATGACTCTGCCGGCGCCGAAACGGTCGGCCAATAAGCCTGCGCCAATACAGCCTGCCATTTGCATAACAATTGCGGCGCTTTGCATTTTAAAGGCATCTGCGCGTTCAAAACCGAATGCGCCCGTCAGCAAGTTCGGCATGGCTAAAATCAGCACCACCACGCAGCCGGTGAGGAACCAAGTGAATAGCATGCCGATCACCACCGCAGTTTTATGCTGCGCCAAGACCTGTTTCACCGGCAGCTCTTTCGCCAGCGCTTTTTTCTCCTGCATGGCTTTGAATACCGGTGTTTCTTTCAGATAGCTGCGCAGGTACAGCGCAACGAAACCGAAAAGGCCGCCGACAATAAACGGAATGCGCCATGCCCAGTCATGAATTTCGGTTTCATTGAATTTCAGTGAAATAAACAGCGACATTAATGCGCCCAGCAAAATACCGAGGGACAGGCCGGCCGTCAGCAAGCCATTGGCGATGCCGATTTTCTTTTCAGGTACATGTTCAGACACGAAAGTCCACGCTGCTGGAATTTCTCCGCCAATGGCAATGCCTTGCACGACGCGCATGAGCAGCAGCAGCAAAGGCGCGGCATAACCAATGGTTTCAAAGGTCGGCATGACGCCAATCATGAGGGTCGGCAGCGCCATCAGTAAAATAGACAGGCTGAACAAGCGCTTGCGTCCAATTAAATCGCCAAAATGCGCCATCACGACACCGCCAAGCGGACGGAAGAAATAGCCTGCGGCAAAAATGCCGTAAGTATTCAGCATGGCCCAAAAGGGACTGAGTGTGCTGGGGAAAAATAATTCAGAAATGATTTTGGCGTAAAACACGTAAATCACAAAATCATAGAATTCTAAAGCGCCGCCGAGAGAGGAAAGCCCCAGGGTGCGTTTGTCTTCATTGGTTAAGCGTGGCTGAGCGTCCATGTCAATTGAACCGGTGCATAGGCAAATAAACGCGATTTTAAAGAATGGAGAAATGGTTGAATAATCAATCTTTATTGCATGGTAAATAACTTTTTTTTATAAAATTTTGAAATTTATATTATTGTTAGTTGTGGAAATGATCCTTAAGGATTTTTTGGGGCGATGATCCGTTAAATGCGGATCAGCCTTGGCGCAGCAATCAGCACCAAACCGATCGCGCTCATGAGGATTGCGCTGTCAAAAAAGTAGGGATAAATCATCAGCGCAATACCGCAGATCAGCGGCAGCATCTGCTGTTGTTTTTTGCCGTAAATAAAATAGCCTAAGCCAATCGAACTGAAAATCACACTGAGCAAGAGTGAGGCGGTATTCATGATGCTTTTCCCAAAAGGTGCGAAGAACTTAAATTGTTTAAGTTATAACCGCCTTTGATGAAGTCAGCCTTAAAGATGCATCCAGCTGATGCCGGAACAGACAGGCGGCATGATCAATGGGTGGAAAAGCCTATGTAAGAGGTCTGTGGAACGATCAGGCTGAATGGTTTTAAGGGGGGCGGTTTTAAAGGAGCGGTTTTAAGGGAGTTGAGTTGCATAAACTGTGCAGGGCGGGCGCTTCAGGGAGCATCCTGCAGTTTCACAATTCTGCCGTAAATGATGCGGGCAATAATAATGCAGCTGATGACTGCGGTAATAATGATGATTTTCTTTTGATGCGGCAGCAGCAGATGCCAGAACACATGCAGCCAATGGCTGACTTGCATGCCTACGCTGATGACCACAAAAGCCCAAAGAAAACTGGCCAGTAAATTGACTGCCAAATAGCGCAGCGCAGGGTAGCGCAGAATGCCGAAACTCATAGGAATAATGGTTCTCAGCCCCCAAAGGAAGCGCATCAGCAAAATCGACAGCGTCGGAAAGCGTACAATCAGCTGGCTGGCGCGCTTAAATTTGCTGTTCAGTTTGGGCCGGCTGCGGATAAAGCTGTAGCCGTATTTATAGCCCAGATAGTAATAAAACTGATCGCCGAGAAAACCGCCAATCATCGCAATGCTGACCAAGGGCCAAAAAGATAAAATATGCTGATGCACCGCATAGGCGCCCAGCATCAGCACAGTTTCTCCTTCAAAGAAAGAACCGATGAGAACAGCCAGGTAGCCGTAATGCTGCACCAGAGAAGACCAGTCAAACATAGCGAATATACTTAAAAATGAATGAAGAATCGTGCAGAAACGGCCTGTTGTACCTGATGAAACTTAAACTATGATTAAAGAATTGAATTGGCTCAAGGAAAATGCGGCATTTTCATAAGGTATCGCAATTTTATCGCCGGCGCTGTATGCAGGAAGCTGTCCGCGCTGGAGTTTTGATGCCGGGATTCAAGCTCGAGAGGCATATAGGAAAAGCAAAAGAGGCGGGTTAAAAGCTTAACAACTAAAAACTGAATGATTCAGCCTAAGTAGCCAAAGCCGATTGATTATAAACAAGTGATTTAAACCCAATGATTAAAACACAGCAATTTCAATCCGCGCTGTTTTCTAAATGAGGCCACTTAGCTATATTGAATATTCAGACGGAACATTTTTAGATTCGAGACTTTAAATCAAAGCATTGCAACGTGCGGCATGAAAAATTAAATGTACGCATCACCCTGATAATGCTTTTCAGCATGAGAGACCCTATGGACATAGTATTGGCGGTTGCGCAGCGCGGCGAAGGCATTTTAAAGCTGACGGCGGCGCCTGTTGCAGATGATGAGTTCGGTTCAGCATGGCTGCGTGGTTTAGCCGATGCAATGCAGGCCACCATGCTGGCGCGCAGCGGTGTTGGAATTGCCGCGCCGCAAGTCTATGTGTCGAAGCGGGTGATCATTGTGGCTTCACGGCCAAATTTGCGCTATCCCGATGCGCCGGATATGGAGGCTGTGGTAATGGTGAATCCGGAGATTCTGCGTTTTTCAGACGATTGCTTGCTGGGCGAGGAAGGCTGCTTAAGCGTGCCGGATCAGCGCGGGCAAGTGGCGCGGGCGGCGCAGATACAGCTGCGCTATTTCACTCTGGATGGCGTGCAAGTGGTGACAGCATTTTCAGGCTTTCCTGCGCGCATTGTGCAGCATGAGGTAGATCATCTGAATGGCGTGCTGTTTGTTGAGCGCTTGAGCACTTAAAAGCATTTTCGCTGTCAGCTGCCGCCATGCTTGAATTGCTGCGGCGTTTGCCCCAAGTGGCGCTTGAACATGGCGCTGAATGCGCTGGGGTTGCTGTAGCCCAGCGTTCGGGAAATCTGCGCCACGGATTCGCCGCTGGAAATTTTGCTCAGCGCATGCGCAATGTGCATTTGCTGAATCCATGCCCGATAGGACAGTCCGGTTTCTTTTTGAAACATGCGCATCAGGGTGCGCGCGCTGGCGCCGATTTCATCTGCCCAAGCGCTTAAATCTTTCAGCTGGCCCGGCGCGCTCAGCATCGTCGTGCACATCTGCAGCAGGCGCTTATCCTGCGGCCAAGGAATCTGAATCGGCAGCAGATTGGCTTTGTGAATCTCATCAAAAATTAAAATCTGCAGGGAACGTGACAGCTCATCAGCGCTCAGCACCGCAGAGGGCGGCATGCTTTCAAGGGCGTTTAAGCGGATCAGCAGTTCATGCAGCAGCTTGCTGACGCGAATAATAAAACAGTGCTGGCCCATCAGCTTGGCCGCAGCGGTCTCGACCAGCGCGGTATTCATTTTTACATGGCTGAGGGAAATGACGCTGTGCTCAATGCCAGCAGGAATCCACAGCGCGCACATCGGCGGCACAATCCAGACGTGGTTCGGTGTAAAAACCTGAATCATGCCGCTGGAAGCATACAAAAACTGCGCCCGCGAATGATGATGCGGCGGGGTGATTTCCCGATAGCTGTGCTCTGAAGACAGGCCAATCACCAGTTCAGACATTTCCGTTTCAATCAGCAAGCTGTGCATGCAGGCCTCAATGTTGTCACTTATGCAATGATTATTGGAAGATAACAGCATGAGCGACAATTTAAAATCGCAAACTGATCAATACAGACATGGAGTGAGCGGGCAATGAACTCTTCAATACCCGTGAAGAATGATGCTGGCGCAGCAGCAAGCCTGCAGCCGCAAGGCATGGTGATTAAAATTGTCGGCGCAGTCGCGGTCGCGCATTTGCTGAATGATTTGATTCAGGCGGTTCTGCCGGCCATTTACCCGATGCTGAAAGTCAATTTTTCACTGAGTTTTGCAGAAGTCGGCCTGATTTCACTGGTCTATCAGCTCACCGCTTCATTGCTGCAGCCATGGATTGGCTTATATACCGATAAGCATCCGAAACCGTATCTGCTGCCGATGGGCATGGCCGTGACATTCAGCGGCATTCTGCTGCTGGCTTTTGCGCCGAGTTTTGCCGTGCTGCTGCTGGCTTCGGCGCTGATCGGCGTCGGTTCATCGACTTTTCATCCTGAAGCTTCGCGTGTGGCGCGCATGGCCTCAGGCGGGCGTTTCGGCACGGCGCAATCGACTTTTCAGGTTGGCGGCAATACCGGTTCCGCCATTGGGCCTTTATTGGCGGCCTTGATTATTGTGCCTTTTGGCCAGCATGCAGTGGCATGGTTGGTGATCTTTGCCTTGCTGGCGATTTGGGTGCTGTTCGGCGTCAGCCGCTGGAACATCAAGCACAGCCAAACTCAAGCCGCAGCGCGGGCGCAGCAGGTGCAAAGCAAGCTGCACGGCAGTCAGCTGGTCATTGCCTTGGCAACCATCTGTGTGCTGATGTTTGCCAAATTTACCTATATCGCCAGCATCAGCAACTACTTCACGTTTTATTTGATGCATAAATTTGGCTTGAGCCTGCAAAATGCGCAGCTGCATTTGTTTGCCTTTTTGGCCGCGGTTGCGCTGGGCACTTTTGCCGGCGGCCCCATTGGCGACAGAATTGGCCGTAAAGCAGTGATTTGGGTGTCATTTGTCGGCATGGCGCCCTTTGCGCTGATGATGCCGTATGCCAATTTATTCTGGACCACGGTGCTGTCGATTATTGTTGGCTTGGTGATGTCATCGGCCTTTGCCGCGATGGTGGTGTATGCGCAGGAAGCGGTGCCGGGCCGCGTGGGCATGATTGCGGGCCTGATGTTTGGCCTGATGTTCGGTGTCAGCGGCATCGCTGCAGCGGGCTTGGGGTATTTGGCGGATATGAATGGCATTGAATGGGTGTTTGGCGTCTGTTCATTGCTGCCTTTACTGGGCTTGGCAACGTTCTTTTTACCAAAGACGCAGGTTAAAGTTTAAGGCTGCTGTTCTAGGCTGATTTTTGCTTTTGCTGTCATGATTAATGCGCCGTCTGATAGGATGAATCAGGCGGCGTTTTTTATTGCTTTAAGGCTAGGTTTGAAATGTGAGACGCAGGCTGAAAGCAGATTGCCGCCGTGAAAAAGGAGATGATGCAAATGACCCATCCGCAAGCGCTTATCGTATTTTCACTGACGGCTGGCCAGCTGCATTTTGATGTGGGCAGGCAGCCGATGGACATCGGTCAAGGCCTGGATTTTATTGTTGCGCAAAGCGTGCGTTTTGGCCGCATAGATGCCTTAGCCATTGAACATATGATTTATGTGATTGAAGAATTGCTGGAGCGGCTGAAACTGGATTATCACACCCAGCGCACTGCGCAAACTGCAGATGAATCGATGCGGCAATTATCCCAATTATTTTTTAATGGCGTGCAGCGCATTGACCGGGTCATGCTAGAGCATGCATTTAACGAGTGTGTGGAGCGGCTGGAATATTATGCAGCCAAAGCAGGGAATGATTTTAAGCTGCTGGCTTATTTTGTGCTGATTCGGGAAATGATGCATCATTTAAATGTGACCGAGATATATTTGAATAATTAGTTGATATTCAACATATAAGATAGTGGACTATTTAACATTTCTGATTATAATTCGTCTAATTTATCAATCAATTACGATTTAGAGAAGACATACACGTGGCTGAACTGATTCCCCCAAGCATACAACAATTAAAATCAGCCAGCAGCGGAGAGCGTAAAGTCTATCAATTGCTTGAACATGTGTTTCAAGATGAAAATGCCATTATCTGGCATGAGCCTAAGGCCTTAAACCGTTATACCGATTTCATCGTTTGGCTGCCGAATCATGGTTTGCTGGTCATTGAAGTTAAAGACTGGTCCAAAGAACGATTTAAAACACTGAATCCAGAAACATTTACTGGAAATTTCTACCTTAAAAATGACCATAAAACGGTTTCAGTGCAGAACCCAGAATTGCAGGTACGCAAGTGCATGCTCAATATTCTGAATCAATTCAAAAAGACCGCGGCATTTTTGCAAAACAGCGGGCCTTATCAGGGCAATGTGAAATTTCCAATCAGCAGTTGCGTGATTTATACAGAATTAAAGCAAGAAGAAGCAGATGATATTGGGCTGAGTTTCCCTGCAATTAGCTCCGAACATAAAACCATTTATAAAGATGATTTACGTTTAATTGCTGAAAATAAAACTTTTAAGCAAAAGTTGATTCATGCATTTAAGGAGGTGGCTTTTCCATTTGAGCCTCTGAATTTTGCTGAAGAAAAACTGCTGCGTTATATGATTTTTCCTGAAATTCGTGTGAATGAATTCAAGCAGGACGAGCTATTTGCTGTTGAGCCGCAAGAGGTGAAGGCGTTAGATTTATCACAGGAATCCATTGCGAAAAATATCGGTGATGGACACCGTATTTTAAAAGGTGTGGCGGGCAGCGGTAAAACGCTGGTTTTGGCCTGCCGCGCCAAATATTTAAAAACCATCAATCCCGAATATAAAATATTGGTGGTCTGTTATAACAATTCCTTATGCAATCACTTGCGTCAGATGTTTGGCGATGACTTCAATGACAAAATAGAAGTCCTTAATTTTCATGCTTTGGTGAAGCAGCTGACCCGCGCCAATTTATCCATGCTGCCGCAGGAAAAGCAGTCAGACTATAACAGCCGTGTTGGGCAAATCTTATTGGATTATCTAGAACAAGATAGCCTTGCTGAAAAGAAACAGTTTGATGCCATTTTAATTGATGAAGGGCAGGATTTTGCTCAGGAATGGATTATTGGCTTGTCTAAACTGGTCAAACCAGAAACCAATAATATTTTGTTCTGCTATGACCCAGCGCAGAATATTTTTAACCGTAAGAAACCAAGCTGGCGTTCGGTAGGATTGCAGGTACAGGGTAAAAAACCAGTTGAGTTGTATAAGTGTTACCGCAATACCAAAGAAATTTTAGATATTGCCAAAGCATTTTTGAACCCTAAACTTTTAGATAGTCTACAAAATAGTGATGAATATGACCGTGTTTTAGACCCCGATACGGGCGAGTGTAAAACAGGAGAATATCCAAGCATTTATCATGAAAATGATGTCCGTCATTTAGCAGATTTGATTGCCCGAAAAATCCGACAATTATTAAAGTTAGGAACTGAGCCGCGGGATATTGCAGTTTTACAGGCAAAATCTGCGGAATACGATATTTTTGTGAATGAATTGAAAGCAAAGTTAAATCGTTATGTGCCTGATGCAGAAGCTGAATTCATTTTTAGCAGTGCAGATAAAAAAGCTTTAGATTTAAATAAAAACTCAATCAAAATTATGAATGTGGAGTCTTCTAAAGGTTTGGAGTTTCCGCATGTGTTTTTTGTTGGCTTAGATTATATGCCACGTCTAGGGGAAAACCGAGACTTAGATTCTGAGCGTAAACTGGCCTATGTGGGGATGACACGCGCACAGAATAAGCTGTTTATTTTAGGTTGTGAAAATAAAGGCTTTCTTGCAGATGTGAAAGAAATTTATGAGCAAACCGCACATTTGGCTGAGCTTGCAGAGAGTCCAGTAGAAGTCAGTATTGAAAAAGCTGAAGAGGTTCTTTTAGAAGAAGATATTGAAACTGCAAATGATTCCATGATTGGGCAGAAATGGACTGAGGATGAAGAAGTCCGTTTGATAGATGCTTTTATGGATGAGAAACTGTCGATTAAGGAAATTGCAAAACGGCACAATCGTCAAGCGGGTGGGATTCGGGCGAGGTTGAAGAAATTAAGGTTGGTGGAGTGAGGTTTAGTAACCTCTTATTTTAAGAAAATCTGATGTTGGTGTAAGAAAACAATTTTTCTGATTAATGGGGAGAGATTAGGGAGTTTTTGAGTACACTTATTTTCTATGTTGAATCCCTCTCTTTTATTTTGTGCTATAGATGGCTCAGGGTTGTGGAGGGAGATTAAAAATGAGAATAATAATGAAACCCTATAATAAAAATTTAAAACAAGCTTCTCGTGACTTACGTAACAATATGACTGAGGCTGAGAAGTTTTTGTGGTCGAGGATTCGTGGCAAGCAGATTTTAGGACTTCAGTTTTATCGTCAAAAACCGATTTTAAATTTCATTGTAGATTTTTACAGCCCAGCTGTAAACTTAGTGATTGAGTGTGATGGTAGTCAACATTATACAGATGATGGTTTAGACGCTGATCGGGTGAGAGATGAGGCTTTGGCTCAACTTGGATTGACTGTTTTGAGGTTTGATAATTTACAGATTTTAAATGAGATTGATGTAGTGCTTGAGGCTATTTATCTTTATTGTCTTAAAGAATCTCCCTAAATCCCTCTTTAAAAAAGAGGGACTTTCCGCAAATTTGATGTGGTGTTGGATTTGCGGTGTTCCTCCCCTTTTAAAGGGAGGTTAGGAGGGATTAAGATTTTGAAAAAGCTTTTAGAAAATTGGTTGGATGTTGATGAAAGCGAATGTGATTTGTAGCTTTTAAATTCCTTTTTCGTTCTTTAAATGCGGGAACGATATAGCCCCAATCAGCATTTCTTGAAAAATATATAATATAATCAATATCAGCATCATCCCATTTATTTTCTACAACAATATTATCATTCGCAGAATCTAAGCTTTTTACTTGAATGCGATAAAGAGTACGGCCATCTAAAATTTGAATGTCGGTTTTAGCATAGATATCTAAACTTGGCATACTTGCGTCCCAACCATCACTTAATAGCCAGGAAAGTAATAAAAATTCGTAAGAATGGTTTTTATATTGAGATAAAGTTTGTTCTTTTAGCGCAGTCTGACGAACAGGCATAAAAACTCCTTAAAGTTTTAAATGCCGTAGCTCGTTTTGGCTATCGATTTACGGATACATGGGATTTGAAATTACTCCGGATAAGACCATGTTCTTACGTTGGAGGCACTACTGCATTTACGTATGTAAAATGCCCAATTGATATCGGTTACCAAACCCTTATTAATTAGAATCACTCTAAATTAATATTCATCAATATTCAGCTCTTATGAGACTGTAGTGTCTAAACTCCCTATGAAGCTATAGGATTTATCTTGTTATGTCAATTACTAATTCCTCCCAACCTCCCTTTAATAAAGGGAGGAGCTGTCACGTAATTCTTTTGATACGCAAAAATTCCCCTCTTTGAAAAAGAGGGGTTAGGGGAGATTAAGAAATAAAAAAAGCCCTCATTAAGAGGGCTTTTTTTATTAGGTATGATTCAATTAAGAAACCGAATCATCCAAATTTGGTGCTAACCAACGTTTCGCTTCATCCAAAGTCCAGCCTTTACGCTTCGCATAATCCTCAAGCTGATCACCTGCAATTTTGCCCACGTTAAAGTATTGGCTTTCAGGGTTCGCATAGTAGAAACCGCTGACAGATGAAGGTGGCCAAATTGCAAAACTTGTGGTCAATTGCGTACCAATCTTGTCGGTCGAACCTAACCAGTCAAATAGTGACGCTTTTTCAGAATGCTCAGGACAAGCAGGGTAGCCCGGCGCAGGACGGATACCGACATACTTCTCTTTAATCAATTCTTCATTGCTTAAAGTTTCAGACGCTTGGTTGCCCCAGAACTCTTTACGGATGCGCTCATGCAAATGCTCCGCAAAGGCTTCGGCAAAACGGTCACCCAAAGATTGCGCCAGAATCGCAGAGTAGTCATCGCCTTTGGCCTTGTACTCATTCGCCATTTCTTCTGCACCAAAGATAGACACAGTGAAACCACCTAACCAGTCTTCCGCTTGCTCTTTAGTTGCGACAAAATCAGCCAATGATAAGTTTGGTTTACCAGTGACTTTATCCGACTGTTGACGGATATGCTCAAAAGTATGCGTCACGGTTGCGCCAGTTTCATCATAAACTTCAACTGAATCCGCTGCTGAACGGTTAGCAGGGTAGATGCCAAACACTGCACGTGCGTCAAAACGTTTATTGTCAATAATGTCTTTCAGCATGGTCTGTGCTTGCTCATACAAGTCAGTTGCTGCTTCGCCCACCACTTCATCTTTTAGAATCGCAGGGAATTTACCTGCCAAACTCCACGAAATGAAGAACGGTGTCCAGTCAAAATAATCGACCAATGTTTCAAGCGGATAATTGGTCAGCGTTTGCGTACCAATAAAGTTTGGCTTCACAGGCGCATTGGCTGCAAAGTCAATTTTCAAGCCATTTTCAATTGATGCTGCATAAGTTAGTTTGGCTGCTTTCGGCTGTTTGTTGGCAATACGCTCACGCACTTTTTCATATTCAGCGCGGGTATCTTCCACAAACTTCGGCTTCATTTCTTTCGACAGCAATGTCGTTGCCACACCTACCGCACGTGACGCATCGGCCACGTAAATCACCGCATCATTGGAATATTGCGGGTCAATTTTTACGGCAGTATGCGCTTTAGACGTCGTTGCGCCACCAATCAAGAGCGGTACATTGAAGCCTTTACGCTGCATTTCTTTAGCAACGAAGACCATTTCATCCAATGACGGTGTGATCAAACCTGACAGACCGATAATATCGACGTTTTCATCAATAGCCGTTTGCAGAATTTTCTCAGCAGGGACCATCACGCCGAGGTCAATAATGTCATAACCGTTACAGCCGAGGACCACGCCAACAATGTTTTTACCAATGTCGTGTACGTCGCCTTTTACGGTCGCCATCAGTACTTTACCTTTAGACTGACCGCCAGATTTTTCAGCTTCAATGAACGGGTTCAGCCATGCCACCGCTTGCTTCATCACACGGGCAGATTTCACCACTTGCGGCAGGAACATTTTACCCGAACCGAACAGGTCGCCGACCACGTTCATGCCGTCCATTAACGGACCTTCAATCACATCTAAAGGACGTACAGACTTTAAGCGCGCTTCTTCAGTATCTTCATCAATAAATGTCGTGATGCCTTTCACTAAGGCATGTTCAAGGCGTTTTTCTACCGATTGCTTACGCCATTCAAGGTCTTCCACTTGTTTTTGCGCAGCGCCTTGACCACGGTATTTTTCCGCAACTTCAAGCAGTTTTTCAGTGGCATCTTGATGACTTTCACCCTGATTTTGGTTCAGGATGACATCTTCAACCGCAGCTTTAAGTTCTTTGTCGATATCATCGTAAATCGCCATTTGACCTGCGTTGACAATCCCCATGGTCATGCCTTGCTTGATGGCATAGTACAAGAACACTGAGTGAATCGCTTCACGTACAGGTTCATTGCCGCGGAATGAGAACGATACGTTGGACACACCGCCTGAAATCATCGCATGCGGCAGATTCTGTTTAATCCAGCCCGTTGCTTCAATAAAGTCCACAGCATAGTTGTTGTGCTCTTCAATACCAGTTGCCACCGCAAATACGTTCGGGTCAAAGATAATGTCTTCAGCAGGGAAGCCGACGTCATTGACAAGGACATCATAAGAACGCTTACAGATTTCTTTTTTACGCGCAGCGGTATCGGCCTGACCATTTTCATCAAAGGCCATGACAATCACGGCTGCACCATACTGACGGCATAGGCGCGCTTTATGTACGAACTCGTCATAACCTTCTTTCAAGGAAATTGAGTTCACTACAGCTTTGCCTTGCACGCATTTCAAGCCTGCTTCAATGATCTCCCATTTTGATGAGTCAATCATGATTGGCACACGAGAAATTTCAGGTTCAGATGCCACAAGATTCAAGAAATGCACCATTGCACCTTCTGAATCCAGCATGCCTTCATCCATGTTGATATCAATGACCTGAGCACCGGCTTCAACTTGCTGCTGTGCAACGTCTAACGCTTCGGCAAAGTTTTCTTCACGAATTAAACGCAGGAATTTTTTAGAGCCAGTCACGTTGGTCCGTTCACCGACGTTCACAAATAACGATTCATTGGTAATGTTGAACGGTTCTAAACCACTGAGACGACATGCAGGTTTAGTTTCAGGCACTTGACGTGGCTTGATGTCTTTAACGGCATTGTAAATCGCGCGGATGTGATCTGGTGTGGTCCCACAGCAGCCGCCTGTGATGTTGATGAGGCCGCTTTCAGCAAATTCTTTTAAGAAAGCTGCTGTTTGTTCTGGGGTTTCATCATAACCACCGAAGGCATTTGGTAAACCCGCGTTTGGATGGGCAGAAACAAAAGTATCGGCTACATCGGAAATGGTTTTCACGTGCGGGCGCATTGCGTCTGCACCAAGCGCACAGTTGAAACCAATCGACAGCAAATCACCATGACGCACGGAGTTCCAGAAGGCTTCCGCGGTTTGACCGGTTAAGGTACGGCCTGAAGCATCGGTAATGGTGCCTGAAATCATCAATGGTAATTCGTAGCCAAGTTGATTGAAGACTTCTTTGACTGCAAAAATTGCCGCTTTACAGTTTAAGGTATCGAATACGGTTTCGATCAGCAGAATATCCGCGCCGCCTTCAATCAGGGCATGTGCCGCTTCAATATAGTTTTCTTTCAGTGCATCGAAAGTAATGTTACGGAACGCAGGGTCATTCACGTTTGGTGAAATTGAACAAGTGCGCGATGTCGGCCCAAGTACACCTGCCACAAAACGTGGTTTGTCTGGAGTTGAATATTTTTGGCAAGCTTCTTTGGCAAGACGTGCGGCTTCACGGTTAATTTCCGGAACCAAATCTTCCATGTGGTAATCTGACATGGAAACGCGTGTACCATTGAATGAGTTGGTTTCAATGATGTCTGCACCAGCGTCAAGATACGCTTCATGAATGCCTTGAATGATCTGTGGCTGCGTCAGAACCAAAAGGTCATTGTTGCCTTTGAGATCGGATGCCCAATCTGCAAAACGCTCACCACGATAGTCAGCTTCTTCGAGTTTATGACGCTGAATCATGGTGCCCATCGCACCATCAATAATCAGAATCCGTTGAGCGAGCAGCTCTTTTAGGGTGGTAAGCGTGGACATAAATAACCCCGATCCGATGGAATATAAAATCGGCAAATATATTAACAGAATTCAGTTCATTTTTTTGATATTCATGACCAGTTTCAGGGCCGGTTTGATCACTTTCGTGCTTCGGTGGAATTTAACGCGTCCATTTTTGCAGCCGGACGGCCGCTGCGCTATGCAGAATTGGGGAAATTTCTCAGTTCATGATTTTGCAGCAATGATGCGTCATCATATTCACCGGCAGAGGATTTGCAGCAATGATGACAGAAATATTTCAAAAAATTCAGTATTGAAATATTTCAAAAGACGGCCTGAACGCAGTCTTGCTTTGTTTTTAAGTTGCTGATAAATATCTTTAAAATTAGAATAATTGGGTTTAGGGAATGCGAAAACAGATGCAATAAGGGATGAAATACTGCTTTATATGACAGCGCTTTGTCATATAATTGTCACAATTTAACTGAACAATATGGGGATTCTTAAATCCTCCATTCCTGCTTGCATGAATTCTAATCAAACTCCCGTAGATTCAGCACAACCCTCGACTGCAGTTAAGTCGACGAATGTTCATGTGCCTACACCGAAATTTTTTGTGCCGGTATTTTTGACGGTCATTATTTCGACGCTGATTTATATCGGCTTTCAATTAACTTCTGATTTGGCACACGTTCCCGCATTAAGTCTTTATTCCATGATCTTATTGGGAACAGCTTTATTTATTGCACTCGGTTTTGAGTTTGTGAATGGTTTTCACGATACAGCCAATGCTGTAGCAACGGTAATTTATACCAACGCATTGTCTGCGCCTGTCGCTGTGATGTGGGCAGGTTTTTGTAATTTTCTTGGCGTAATGGTCGCCAGCGGCGCCGTGGCTTACGGCATTATTGCCTTGCTGCCGGTAGAACTGATTATGAATGTCGGTTCTGGCGCAGGTTTCGCCATGGTTTTCGCCATGCTGATTGCAGCGATTTTATGGAATCTCGGCACTTGGTTTTTGGGGATTCCAGCCTCCAGCTCACACACGTTGATCGGGTCGATTTTGGGTGTCGGCATCATGAACTATATTCTGCATGCCGGCGCTGGCGCCAGCGGTGTGGATATGGAACAAGTGCTGAAAGTGGGTAAAGCGCTGCTGTTTTCTCCTTTGATTGGCTTTGCATTTGCTGCGGTTCTGTTCTTGCTGGTGAAAAAAATCTTCAGAAAACAGCTGGAGCTGTTTCATCCGCCTGAAGGCAATAAGCCGCCGCCGCCGCTGATCCGCGCGATTTTGATTTTCACTTGTACGGGTGTCAGTTTTGCGCACGGTTCAAATGATGGTCAAAAAGGCATGGGCCTGATCATGCTGATTTTGATCGGCTGCGTTCCGCTGGCATATTCTTTAAATAAGAATTTAGACAACCAGCATATTCAGTCTTTTCATCAGCTTTCTGAACAGACTGCGACTGCAATTTATGCGCAGCATGCCGATATTCCAGATGAAAAAGCGCGTGCAGTGATCACCAAATATATTCAAACCAAAGAAGCCAACCCTGAGGTTGTGCCTGCTTTGGCCAGTTTGACTGATCATTTGGGTGAGCGCGTGGCGCAGTATGGTGATGTGCATCAGATTCCTGAAAAAGAAATTTCAGTGATCCGCAATGACATGTACCTGAGCACAACAGCATTCAAGCGTTTGGATAAAGCCGATCAGCTGCCGGCGCTGAATGCTGAACAGAAGAAAACTGTAAAAGAATACCGCAGCAATTTGGATTCATTCCTGCAGTATATTCCGACGTGGGTGAAAGTCGCTGTTGCGCTGGCATTGGGCTTAGGCACCATGGTGGGCTGGAAGCGTATTGTGGTGACGGTGGGTGAGCGTATTGGTAAAAACCATATGACCTATGGTCAAGGGATGTCTGCCGAGCTTGTGGCGATGTCAACCATTGCTGCTGCAGATGGCTTAGGCATGCCGGTTTCGACCACACACGTTTTAAACAGTGCGGTGGCGGGTACTATGGTGGCGAATAAATCAGGCCTCAACCTGCAAATGGTGCGGACGATTTTATCGGCGTGGATCTTTACCCTGCCGGCAACCATCTGTTTATCAGGCGCTTTGTACTGGATTCTTCTGAAAGTTTTTGCTTAAGGGCATCAGGCTTTCCAATAAAAAACGCTGCATGAGCAGCGTTTTTTTATGTCTGGGCTTTTTTGAAGGACGCCTCTGTCTAAATGATGCCGTTATTTTGAACGGCGCTCCCAAGTCCTCTCTGAGCAGGAGAGGACTGAGGCCGTCAGCGCATTAAGATTGAAACTTTTTCATTAAGCCTTTCGGCAGTTTTTCTGCGGCAAAGCCGTAGACTGCGGCAAAAGGCAGCGCAGTGCGCGCCAAGTACGCCACGCGCCATAAGCCGCCATGGTTTGCGCCTTCCATCATCAGCTCTAGCGGATGTTCTAATTCGACTTCCGGATTGGCTGCTGATTTTGGATTGCGCAAGTCATGAATCCACAGCGCCGCCATAATGGCATTGGTGGTTTCAGGTTTAAAGGCTTCAACATCAAACAGGCTGGCGCCATTAAAAGCCGCTTTCAGCAGCGGATTTTTCGTGACCGAATGGGTGGTGGTGGACGGCGCAATATTGATGCTGACGCGCTGTCCTTGCTGGCGGGCCAAGGTTGCGCGCCATTGCTGGATGCGTTTGGCCAGAGCATAGTTCGGACCCTGTTCGACCACCAAGCAGTCGGCAATGCCGTATTTTTGCCCATTGTCAGAAGGCGCCAGGCTGTGCAGGTTTTTCTTGAAAAAGTGCTGGCGCGAAAGGGCTGAAATGCCTGAGCTCAGCAGCTGCTGGGCTTTCGAGCGCTGCGAGAACTTGTCTGCCGAGGCGCGGATGACTTCTTCAGGCACGGCATACACATCGGTAGGCGTGCACATATACATCAGGCTGGTATTGGCTTTTTGCGCGCTGACGTACTGCATGATGGCATCCATCGCCATCGAAACCCGCACGTGCTTTTCGCCGTCCAAATAGGCAATCGCGGCCAAATCCAATTGGTGTTCATTGCTTACCAGCCACTGGGCAATTTCCGGAATTTGCGTCAATAAATTGGCGCCTAATTTTTCTTTTAACACCGCCGTTTCGGTCTGCTCAGACAGCGCTTCTGCAGAGGGCGCATATAAGGTTGCGTTGCCTTGCTGCACGATATCTAAAATTTTGCCCCAGACCCGGCTGTTCGGCAGATCAACTGCAACAATATTGGCTTTCCATTTAGATAGCCAGGTTAATGGGCCAGCTTCAGAGGCTGCTCCAAACAGCACCATGGTGCGGTCAGACAGATCAAACCACTCTGGATGAGCAACGGCTTCGCGCAGGGCATCCGCATGGCTCGGCTCTACAATGCCGTCATCCTGCCATTTTTGAATTTGCGCCAGCAGCGCATCGCCTTGCAGTTTTTGGCCATGATAGGGCACATACCACTCAGGCGCGGTTTCGCTTTCGCCTTTAAGCTTAATGGTGTGCAGCGGCTGAGCGTCCAGCTGCATGACATCTTTCAGTAAATGCTTTTCGCCGTTGCGGAAAAATTCAAATGTCTGGTGAGCTTTATTCAAGCCGGCTTGCGCAATGTCAATCGGGTTCTGGCTATTCTGAATGCCATGCTCCACCAGTGCTTTAAAATATTTTGGGTATTGCTTGCGCCAGTTTTTTTCCTGAGATGCTTGAAGCGACGTGCTGTGATCTACACAGGCCAAGGCTTCTGCAATAATATCCCGTCCTGTTTTTGAGGTGCTGGGCTTTTGCTTTTGAAATGGGTTTGGAAATTGAAGACCGTCTAAAGAACTGGACATGCAAAATATCTCACGTGATCGAATCATTGCTATACATATGTATACATTATCTATGCCAAATTAATTTGTGGGCTGGCATAAACTGCCAAATTTAGGCAATTCTTTATAAGAAATGAGCCGGAAAAAGTCGCCGAAGCATCCTGCTGCATACCTTCGGAGCTTGTATGGAATAGTCTTTTTCTGGTTGTTTAGCATCCATGGGGGCGGTTTAAACCTGCGCCTGTTCAGGCCTCTGCATCGCTATGCAAAGCAATCGGTTTGCATCTTTGACAGACGGATTTTGGCTTGATGCGGTGTGCTGGAAGATATTGTCCTTGGCCCGATGGGGCTGTGCCTTGACTGCACTGTGCTCTGCCGATGAAACTTCACTTTGGGCTGCCGGGATTTAAATTGCAGCAAAGCGCGGAAGATGATGCGCTAAAGCGTGTTTAAAGCATTCAAAAATCAAGTCAGACCAAGATCAAGCCAAGCCCTAGCTTCAGCAGCCCTTGATTGAAGCGTTGCAACCAAGCAAAGCAATAGAGGAATGCGCCGGAGTATCGATGATTCAATTGCTCAGGATATTGCTGTTTACAAGTTGTTAATATTAGTCGCAAATTCATATTGAATTGTGATGCGTGTCTCATTTATTGTGAATGTAATCCTTGAAGTTTATTTAGGGGGCTGATGATGAATAACTCAAATCAAGTGTATGTCTTCAAAGGGCAAAAATCCGGTTTTGCTTCAGCAGTATTCTCCAGCTATCCTCAAGCAGAACGCTGGATTCAAAACAATGATTTAAGTGGCATTCTGATGGAATATCCATTGAATGAAAGCTGCTACGACTGGGCCAAAGAGCGAGGGCATTTCAAAGAAAAATCCGCCCTTGACCGGGCGCCGGTGTTTATTGCGCAGTTTGTGTCTGCTTATCAGCGCAACTGGCATTTTGAGCATGGGGCCTTGCTGGAAAATGTGGACGTTTGATCGGTGAATTTGACTTACTAGAACGATGAGTAGGGGCGCAAAGCGGCCGAATAGGTTTGTGCATAGGCGATTGCGCATTTAAAAATACTATAGCGTTTGGCGCTTCAGCTGCTGATCATCCTGTTTGAATGCCTATAAATAAAAAAAAGAATTCACTGGAGAATTCTTTTTTTCGATGCAGATGCAATTAAAACGGGATTTGCGCCAGTTTGTTCAAGAAATGCGGCAGCAGGCGCGGTTCAATAATGATGGTCATAATCACACCGTAGGCTGCGCCCCATAAATGCGCGCTGTGATTAATGTTTGAATTGCCGCGTTTGCCTGACCAGATGCTGTAAGCCACGTACAGCACCGCAAAAATAATGGCTGGCACAGGAATGAAGAAGACAAAAATCAGTTTCCACGGTTCAAACAGAATATAGGCGAACAGCACCGCAGACACTGCGCCGGATGCGCCTAGGCTGGCCCAGCGCGCATCATTTTTATGCTGCAAATAGCTGGGAATAATGGCGGCAATCAGACCGCCCAAATAAAACAGCACAAAGCCCAAATCAAAAAAATACTGGCGGTAAAAAGACTCAATCACGCTGCCGAAAAAGAACAGGGTAATCATGTTGAATAGAAGATGAGCGCCATCGGCATGCACAAAACCATGGGTGATAAAGCGGTCATATTGCCCGCGCTGCATGGCCGGCGGCCAGAAAATCAGGCGGTTCATGATGTTCTGATTTTGAAATGCAAGGAACGAAACAATGACCGTAATAATAATGATTGTCACGGTATGATTGATGGGTAAATCCAGCATAAGGTGTTGGTCTATTGATCAATATTTAAGATGCATAATGCCACTAAATGCAGGTCAAGCGTTAACTTTCAATTTAATTCCGACAATTTTGGTTGATTTTTTCGTATTGGCCCGCATCTTCAGTTAAAATAGCGGCTTCAGCATGAGGAAAAATTGTTATGTCGACTGAAAATGCCAGCACTGCAGCTGCAGAAGAGATTCCAAATTTATTGATTACACCCAATGCGCAAGAGTATTTAAAAGATTTATTGGCAAAGCAAAACACGCCGGGCATTGGTGTTCGTATTTTTGTTGAAAATCCTGGTACACCGCGTGCTGAATGCTGTATGGCTTACAGTGCGCCTGAAGAAGTCGTACCGACAGATTACAAACAGGATTATCCAGATTTTCCTGCTTTTGTAGATGCGCCATCTATCCCTTATCTGCTAGATGCGGTGATTGATTATAATAAAGACCGTTTTGGAGGCCAGCTGACGTTCCGTGCGCCGAACTCTAAAGTGCCGCGTGTAGGGCCGGATGCTTCTGTAGAAGAGCGCATTACGTATGTGCTGCAGTCTGAAATTAATCCAGGCTTGGCAGGTCACGGCGGCAACTGCGCATTGGTGGAAGTGGTTGAAGATGAAGAACACGGCTTAACTGCTGTGCTGAAATTCGGCGGCGGCTGCCAAGGCTGTTCTTCTATTGACTTAACCTTGAAGCAAGGCGTAGAAACCACGCTGAAACAGCATGTGCCTGAACTTGCACGTGTTGTTGACCAAACAGATCACAGCAATACTGAAGGCGCTTATTTCAAATAAGACGCGTTTGATATCGCTTATAGCCTCTATTGCAGAGGCTATTTTTTTGCTTGCTTAAAACTATTAAATGATAATAATTATCAATATTAATTGCATTATGTTTGTTATTTGTTAATATCTGTCCATAAATTTACTTTATTTCTCCATTATTTATTGGGCCTTTGTATATGAATAAACCCTTATTGCAATCTGTTTTGGCCGGCGCAGTCATGACGGCTATGAGCGCCGCTGTTCAGGCAAATAACAATCAAAACAATCAAGTAGAGCAGGGCAATGTGACTCGGCTGGAAACCATTGTTGTTACAACTGCGGGCGGTTTTGAGCAAAATATTGCGGATGCTCCTGCGTCAATCTCAGTGATCACTGGTGAAGAGCTGCAAAAAAAATCATATACCGACGTGATTGATGCGGTAAAAAACATGCCGGGTGTCTCTGTTCAGGGCGGCGGCAATAATAAAGAAATCACCATTCGCGGCATGGGCGCAAGCTATACCAAATATCTGATTAATGGACGTCCTGTCAGCGCAGGCAGAACAGTGAACGGCAATGGTACAGATGGTGGGAAAATTGGCGCGTATTTGCCGCCAATCGACATGATTGAGCGTATTGAAGTGGTTCGCGGCCCAATGTCATCACTGTATGGTTCAGATGCCATGGGCGGCGTCATTAACATCATTACCAAAAAAGCCTCTTCAAGCGATTGGCATGGCAGCATTTCTCCAGAATACACAAAATCAAATAATGACTATGCCAATGACAGCTATGGCGTTGGTTTTTATGCCGCTGGCCCATTAATTAAAGACAAATTGTCATTAAGCTTGGACGGCAATTTCCAAGGCAATGATGAAAGTGACTATATTGGCGGGGAGGGGCAAAAATCAGGTTCCAGTGAATCTGAAAAGAAAATCAGAAAGTTAGGCACTGAATTGGTTTGGAATGTCGATCAGCACAATGATATTGGCTTGCGCTATGATTTCACGGGCCAGCAGTACACCACAACACTGGGCAAAAGTGTGGGTGTTGATACTCAAGCATCGACCAATGAAAATGAAAAAGAGATGTATACCTTAACGCATAAAGCGCAATACGATACATTCAATATCGATTCATACTACCAAGACGAAACCACTAAAAAAGTGTATAGCGGGGCAGTGGCCGATCAAAAACAAGAAGACCTTAAAGTATTCAATACGCAAGGTACCTTCTTCTTGGGGGATCATACGTTGACTGCGGGCGGTCAATATCAAACAGAAAAAATTACCGATACCACCAATGGCTTGGCCAGCGTGACGGGCCTGACCACGCTTGACCGCTGGCTCTTTGCTTTGTACGCAGAGAATGAGTGGAACATTACGGATGATTTCGCGTTGACGCTCGGCGCCCGATACAATAAAGACGAATATTTTGGCGGGGAAATCACCCCGCGAATTTATGGCATCTATCATTTCAATGATGTCTTGACGTTTAAAGGCGGGATCAGCACAGGCTACAAGCAGCCGACGATTAGCCAAATTTCTGAAGGTTTTGGCAGCCGGACGGGCAAAGGCAGCGCCGTGATTATCGGCAATCCTGATTTGTCTCCAGAGAAGAGCACCAGTTACGAGTTAGGCTTGAATTTTTCAGATCCGGAGCTGGGTTTAAGCAGCAGCTTCATAGTCTTTAAATCAGACTTTAAAGATAAGATCGTAGAAGACCGTTTGTGCGAAACTCCAGGAACAACAAACAGCTCACCTGTTCAGGACTGGAAATGTTCAGCGAACGGCAAACCCTACCGTTTTGTCAGCCAAATGAAGAACATTGCAGAAGCTGAAATGAAAGGCGTTGAATTCGCTTTAGATTATGATGTGCTTGATCACTTGCGTTTGAGCACGAGCTATACCTATACGGATTCGGAGCAAAAAAGCGGTGAGTTTAAAGGCCAGCCTTTAAATAAAATGCCCAAACACATGCTGAATGCCGGTGTAGATTATGATGTTTCAGAGCGCTGGAATACCTGGATGGATTATAACTACCGCGGTAAAACCAGCGATTATTTAAGCCGTACATCGATGAGCAGCGGCACACCGGCTTATGGCACTGTTGATGCAGGCGCAGTGTATAAAGCGAGTGAAAAACTGAGCTTAACTGCAGGCGTCTATAACCTTGCAAATAAAGAAATTACCAATAGTGAATATGATATTGTCCTGGATGGCCGAAGATATGCTGTAGGCATGAATATTAGATTCTGATCTGCAATAAAAAAAGCCGCATGACGCGGCTTTTTTTATTGTTCAGAATTTATTCAGAGACAATTAAAATTTTTAATGCCTCTGCAGAATAATAGAACTGCGCTAAATAATGCCGCGCGCGTTCCCGCAAATATTGCGAACTGATCATCTGCTGAATGACTGGATTCAGCAAGCCTTGCAGTTCAGTTTCAATCAGCGCTTCATCAATATTCAAATCACGCAGCAGCAGGTCGAAAGGGCGTTCGGCATTGCGGATATACCACGCATAGACACCATCATGTACTTGCTGCTTTAAGTAATCGCTTTGACGGATAAAGTCCCAAATTTCTGCGCCCATGCTCACCGTTTGCGGCAGATCCTGCACTTCAATATAGTTTTTTAGGACGGAAACCGGCATGCCTTTGATTTTGTGCCATAAATTGGCTTGAAAATGATACAGCTTGTGGTCATCAAAATGCTGATTCAGCACCGTTTCGCTCATTTGGCTGAGCTTGAGGATGTTCTTCTGCAGATATTTGCCGACCGCATCATCCAAATTGGTATCGGTGACATTTTCCAGCACTGACTTGCCCATTTTCATAAAGCGCGAAACGCCGGGCACGCTTTTGGCAATCACCGAATTGTCTAAATAATCCTGAATCGAGTGCTGGATCAGCTGGCTGATCATCGCCGAAAAGGCTGGGTTGTTGACCACGGTTTTAATCAGGCGCTGGCGGTGGCCGCTTTTGCTGGCCACGTATTGCGCAATTTTATCAATGGTCAGTACAGGAATGATGTCCGCAATTTTGGCAGTATCATTGGCCGGATGAATCAGCGCAAATTTAATATGCTCAGCAATTTGCTCAATCAGAAAACCGCTGGCGGGCGTTTGCAGAATCTGTTTTTGAATCAGCGCATTAATTTGCTCAAAGGTCCACAGCTGCTGTAAAGGCTGCTTTCGGAACCAGTGATAAAAACTTAAAAATTCGGATTGCGTCTGGTCTGGCTGAGCAAAGGTCTGCTCTAAAAATTGAAGATGAGCATCAATAAGCTGCTCAATCATAGGATTTTTTTGCATGCTGTCCTGGTAAAGCCTGTTTGCGGGCAAACGAGGGCAATTAGTTTAAAGGAATAAGTTTATCCGTAAGCGGATTTTTAAACTTTTGGCTTTTTGCAAGGAAAGGCAAGTAATGGTTTGCAACTTCCTGCTCAGCTTCAATAATCGGCACATGGCCGACATTGTTTAGAATGACAGGAGCTTCAGCGCGTTTCAATAAGGTTTTCAGTTCATTCGCCGCTTCAACATTAATGATTTTGTCCTGCTTGCCCCAAAGAATCAGGGTCGGCGCTTCGACTGCTTTGGTCAGGCGGGCAAAGCTATCCGGCGTATAGATCCGGTTCATGGTCACCACTTGATCAATCATTTTGCTGGTTTGCGCCGCTTGCGCAATCAGGTGCTGTTCTTGCGCCTGTTTTAATTTAAAAGGCACCGCAGGCGGGTTTTGCATCAGCTGATGCATTACGCTGTCGAAGTCGCCGGGCTTAGAGACAATCAGTTCTTTAAGTGAAGATGGATTCTTGGTATACGGCGTCAGCGCATGCTTATAAATGCCCGCGCTGTTCAGCAGAAACAGGCTTTGCGTATCAAAAGGATATTGCGCCGCGTACACCGTCGCAATCGAACCGCCCAGTGAATGGCCGGCAATATTCAGCTTGTCTTCAATATCCATTTTTTCGGCAAACTGGCGCAGCTGCTCAGTGACATTGGGGACAGACACATCAAAATTTGCCGGGACTTTGGTATCGCCATTGCTCGGCAAGTCTGGAATGATCACGTGATAATACGGCGTCAGATAATGCGCAACGCGGTTCCAGTTATCGCGGTTGCCGGCCAAGCCATGAATCAGCAGAATGGAAGGATTCGCGCGTGAACCGCCTTCGCTGTAGCTCCAGGTGATATTGCCGATTTGCACCGTTTTAGAGACCAGTCCTGCGGCTTTGCGTTCCTGCACTAAATAATTCTGCAATATTGCCGTTGGATTGGCTGCCGATCCTGAAGCAAAATTCTGCGCCGCAGAAGGAGCATTGCCTGCTGCAAAGCTGTTGTGCGCGCACAGCAGCAGTCCGCATAAGCTGGCTGACTTTAAAGCGCGGCCGAAAGTCGAATGTAGTCCCTTCATTGACTGATGTAACCCCTAAAATACGGCATAATTTGTTATTTCATTTATTTAAGAATTATTTGAATTAGCGCATTCGTCTAATGGAAACTTTCTTGAAGAACATTGTAGATTAAATATTTGGTTTGTCACACTGCGCTTTATGACCGGGTTAGTCGAGCTGAAATAAAGTGTGCGCTGCATCTTGAAAATAAACAAAAATATTCTGCAGATATCGCATGCTTTGGCATTTTAGCTCATCTTTTTGTACGGATCTTTTATCTTTGCTGGAAATAGCAGTCGTTCTGCATAACTGGCGGCTGAAATTTCGGCAGTCAAAATAGCAGGCTCAGAAAAAACTTTTCCTAATTGTTTTTGCAAGTGACATTCAACGGGCAGAAGATTAAAATATTTCAACTTCAAACCAGGGTAGAAGATCATGCTAACAGCAGAAGAAGCTTTAGATCGCTTAAAAGAAGGGAATGAGCGTTTCGTAAATGGCCAAACGCAGCACCTTAAGCTTTTGACGCATCAGCAGCGTGCAGAAATGGCGGAAAACCAAGAACCATTTGCGATTGTATTGGGGTGTTCCGATTCACGCGTTCCAGCAGAAATGGTTTTTGACCAAGGCCTGGGTGATTTATTCGTGATCCGTGTTGCCGGCAACATTGTCGCGCCGTCGCAAGTGGGCAGCGTAGAATTCGCAGCCGACAGTTTCAGCTGTCCGGTGGTGATTGTTTTGGGCCATACGCACTGCGGCGCGATTCATTCAACTATTGAAGCCTTAACCAATCCAGCATCTCCGCCATCGGCAAACTTAATGTCGATTGTGAACCGCGTGCGCCCATCGGTTGAAATTCTTTTACAGACAGAATTGAAAGATGATTTGGACAAGCTTTCAATCCATGCTGTGCGTTCAAATGTATTTGCGTCTGTGAACCAGCTGCGCCACGGCTCTGCGGTATTGGAAAACCTGATTGCTCAAGGCAAGCTGAAAGTGGTCGGCGCTGAGTATTCTTTGGAAACCGGCAAAGTAACGTTCTTCGATTTCTAATTTTTAAGCATGATTTTCATGTTGCAAAAGCCGGCAAATATGCCGGCTTTTTATTGCCTGGTTTTTTATTATCTAGCTTTTTTATTGTCTAGCTTTTTCATGGTTCAGTGATAGGCATTCAATCCGCTCAAGAACTTCTCACGATGCATTAAAGCGCGCTTTTAATCAGCGGGTAGGCATTGTTCAGCAAGATCGGCTGAGCTTTGGCATTGGGATGAATCTGATCATTCTGCATCAGATCTTTATGCCCCGCGACCCCCTCTAAAAAGAAAGGCAGCAGTTTGACGTTGTATTGCCGGCTGACCAGCTTATAGCTGTTTTCAAAGGCGGTGCTGTAGGCCGTGCCATAATTCGGCGGAATTTTCATGCCGAAAACCACAACATTTGCTTTGGCTTTTTGGCTTTGCTGAATCAGCTGGGCTAGATTTTTCTGCATCATTTGCGGCGGCTGTCCGCGCAGGCCGTCATTGCCGCCCAGTTCAATCACCACCACTTGCGGCTGATGCGTTTGCAGCAGTTTCGGCAGGCGCGCCAAAGCGCCGCTGGTGGTTTCGCCGCTCACACTTGCATTGACCACTTTATGCGCTTTCGGATACTGTTGGTCTAAGCGTTTTTGCAATAGCTGCACCCAGCCTTGCTGCGGCTGAATGCCGTAGCCGGCGCTTAAGCTGTCGCCGAGCACCATGATGGTTTTTGCGCTGGACAGCATGGGGAACAGGCCTATGCCTAAAGCAGCCGTTAAACAACATATTCGAATTTTAAGACCGCGTTTTTGTATCAAACTTTGCATAAGAATCTGCTAGACCTGTAGATAGGAAAAATATGAGCCAAATTTCGACTGATTTATCCATCATGCCACAAGCCATTATTTCTGCACAGCAATTGACGCAAAAGATAGCGTTGGGTTCTAAAGAGCTTTGCATTTTTGAAAATTTGGATTTAGATATTTTTGCCGGTGAGCAAGTGGCCATTACCGGCCGTTCCGGTTCTGGCAAGTCCACCCTGCTGGGGATTTTGGCAACCTTGGATCAAGCCAGCGCAGGGCATCTGCAGGTCTGCGGGCACGCGGTTGATCAGCTCAATGAAGAACAGCGCGCGGCTGTGCGCTTAAAGCATATCGGTTTTGTGTTTCAGTCTTTTCAATTGCTGCCGCATCTCAGCGCGCTGGAAAATGTCATGCTGCCGCTGCGCCTGCATCCGAATTTTCACTATGCCGAAGCAGAGCAAAAAGCGCTGGCCTTGCTGGAAAAAGTCGGTTTAGCGCGTCAGGCGCTGCAAACTCCGAAAGTGCTGTCTGGCGGAGAGCAGCAGCGTGTTGCGATTGCCCGCGCGCTGATCAGCGAGCCGCAGATTATTTTTGCAGATGAGCCGACAGGCAATTTGGATGGCGCGACCGCCAAAGACATTGAACAGCTGCTGTTTCAGCTGAACCGTGAATTGGGCACCACACTGATATTGGTCACGCACGATCCCAAGCTGGCGACGCAGTGCCAGCGCCATTTTGAACTGGCGGACGGCCAGCTGACTGAACATCAGCACGGAGGATGAAATGAATCCATTATTCCATCCGCTGCTCAGGCAGAGCTTTAAAAGCACCGGCATTTATCTGCTGCTGATCGCCTTGACCTTAGCCATCAGCGCAACGACCGCATTAAAGTTCAGCAATGCGCAGATTCAAAATGCCGTTGCCTTGCAAGCCGCGGAAATGCTGGCGGGCGATTTGGTGCTCAGTGACAATCAACCGATTGCGCAGCCTTGGAAAGAACGCGCGCAGCAGCTCCAATTGCAGCAGTCCGAAGTCACAATGTTTGGCACCATGGCGCATACAGCAGATCAGTTTGTCATGGTGAATGTCAAAGCCATTGATGGCCGGTTTCCGCTGCGCGGTGAGCTGAGCGTAACGCCCGCAGCCAAACAGATTCAATCCGGGGAAATTTGGCTGAGCCAGCGCGCCATGGATCTATTGCATCTGAAAATCGGCGACAGTGTGCAGATTGCCGATGGCCGCTTTAAAGTGACAGCGCAGATTATCCATGACAGCAATCAAGAGCTGGGTTTCAGCGGTTTCTCACCGACAGTGATTATTTCCAAGCAGGATGTGGCCAAAACCAATGCCGTGCAGACGGGCAGCCGCATTGAATACCGCTTGCTGCTGGCTGGCGCTCCTGCGCAAACCCGGCAATTTGAGCAGCAGTTTAGACAGCAGCATCCGGATAGACCGGGGATGCCTGCTGCTGGGGCTGCCGCGGATGATTCTTCTGCCGATGCGCAAAGCAGCCTGCGCCTGCGAAATGCCAGTGAAGGCAATACCCGCTTAATGAAGCCGATTGCCAATTTGGATACCTTTTTGCAGCTGGCGAATATTTTGACTATCTTTCTGTGCGGGATTGCCATCGCACTCACCAGCCAGCGCTATGTGCAGCAAAATCAGGACCATATTGCTTTGATGCGCTGCATGGGGGCATCCAAGCAGCAAATCCTGTGGGCCTATCTGTCATTGCTGGCCGTGGTGTTTGGCTGTGCAATCGTTTTGGGAAGCGCCGCAGGCATTGCTTTGGGCTATGGGCTGCTGCAGCTGATGCTTGAGCTGATTCCACAGCTGAATGTGGCTTTCTCGGCAGCAGATATGCTGCTGGGACCGCTGCCGATTGCCATGCTGACCAGTGCGGTGGTCTTGCTGGGTTTTGTCTTGCCAAGTTTATGGCAATTGCTGAATACAGCGCCTATCCGCGTGATCCGCCAGCAGGAGAAACCGGTGCAGTCCATGCTGTGGATGCTGCTGACAGGGACGGCCAGTCTGGTGCTGTTTAGCGTGGTGCTCACTGAAAACCTGATGCTGACAGCATGGGTCATCGGCGCGATTATTGTCTTGTGTGCAGTCTTGTATGCATTTATCTGGGCCTTGCTGAAATTCATCCGCAATCTCAAGCTGGGCATTTCCGCCTATGTGCGCACGCCGTATCAAACCGCTTTTCAAATTACCGCATTGGCCTTGGGGCTGAGCCTGATTACTGTGCTGGCGGTATTGCGCACCGATCTGCTGGAGCGCTGGCAGCAGCAGCTGCCGGCAGGCACGCCGAATCAGTTTGTGTATGGCTTGCCGCCTATGGACATGCCTGCTTTTCAGCAGCAGCTGGATGCGCATGGCTGGAAGGGCACGCCGCTGTACCCGAATATCCGCGGGCGTTTGGTGGCGAAAAATGATCAGCCCTTTAGTGATGAGCTGCTGAAGAACAACAATTCTTTACGCCGTGAATTGAATTTGACTCAAGCCAGCGCTTTTCCTGCGGACAATCAAATTGTCAGCGGGGCCGTCAAATTCAGCCATGCCAATGAAGTTTCAGTCGAAGCCAAAACCGCGGCGGAGCTGGGCATCAATATTGGCGACCGCCTGACTTTCAGCCTGCCTGAGGGCTTGCTGCAAGCCAAAGTGGTGAATCTGCGCAGTGTAGAGTGGGAGAGTTTCAGTCCAAACTTCTTCTTTATTTTTTCACCGAAGAGCATGGATGAAAATGCCGGCAGCTATCTGGGCAGCTTTTATGTGCCGCCTGCGGAAAAACCGCAATTGATTCAGCTGATTCAGCAGTTTTCCAATACGGTGTTTATTGATGTGACTTTAATTTTGGATGAGGTCAAGCGCATCGTCAGCCTGCTGGTGCAGATCATTACCATTTTGGCCGTGCTGGTGGCTTTGTCCGGTATTTTGGTGCTGATCGCCTGCCTGAATCTGCTGATGGATGAGCGCAAGCGGGAAGTAGCGCTGCTGCGGTCATTCGGCAGTTCCAAACAGAAGCTGAAACGCATGCTGAGTTTGGAAATTGGCTTTATGGGGCTGATTGCAGGCGTGGTGTCCTGCTTATTTGCAGAAATCATCAGCGCGATTGCCAGCTACCGAATGGAATTGGCCATTCAGCCGCATGGGGAAATCTGGCTGATTCTGCCGGTGCTGATGACGCTGCTCTGCGCGCTGATTGGACGCTACCGCCTGAGCTATTTAAGCGATATTCCGCCTTTGCAAAGCCTGCGCGAAATGAATCAGTGATTCATTCCGGCGGCAGCGTATAGGATTGTGTTTTGAGGGCGGCGGTGCTGGCGTGTCAGCCGGTTTATGCCGCTTAGCGGATTGCGCTGTTCATCATATTCACCAGCTCTTGCCACAGCGGCTGAATATACACCACCAAAGACAGGCAGTATTGATAGGCAAACCAGCACAGCGCTGCGCCGATCAAGAGGCTGATGGGGTTGATCAGCGCGCTGCGCTGCATTTTGGCGCCGGCATACCAAGCGGCCGCCAAGAAAGCGCCCATGAGCATGCCGCCAATATGGGCCGCATTGTTGATGCCGCTGATCATAAAGCCCATGGCTAAGTTGATGCCCATGACGCTGAGCAAGGTTCTTTTATCCAGCAGAAAGCGCTGCTGCGGCAGCACCGGAAACAGCGACAGCACTGTCAGCGCTGCGCCAATCCCCATCACCGCGCCAGATGCGCCCGCGCCGACGCTGGGCAGCAGCGCGCGGTTGGCTTCGCCGATGCGCAGGAGTTCATAGCTGTCTTGGATGGAAATATAGCCGCTGAGCAGTGAACCGCTGATGCCGGTTAAAAAATACAGGCCGATAAAATACGCGCGGCCCAGCATCTGTTCCGCAATGCTGCCGAAAATATACAGCGCCCACATATTCAGCATGAGATGGATGATGCCGAAATGAAAAAACATGCTGCTGACAAGGCGAAATGGTTCCGCTAAAAAACTTAAAGGCGCATAATCAGCACCCCAGCGGATTGCATCAGCGGTGCTCGGGCTGCTGATGTTCATGCCATGCAGGACTTGCCAAGCAAATAGCCCGACATTTGCCGCAATCATGAAAGCGGTAAACCACCAAAGCTGAATTTCCAGTTTACGGTTTATCTGCGGTGGATGAAGTTCTGACATGCTATGCTTTGGGTCATTATTGATTTAATAACAAGCTTAACATGAAAAAAGCAATTTTCAGGAGCATCTGATTGACATGAAAGCCTTTCTTGTCCGTACTCTACTTATTCTTGTCAGTTTGGTGCTTTTAGTTCAGCTGTGGATTTTTGCCAGCTTAGCGTGGTGGCGCACGCATCCTGTAGATACCACCATGATGATGCGGATTGATTATTGGTCTGATCCTTCGGAACCGATTAAGCATCAATGGCGGGACTATGACCAAATCAGTGATTATTTAAAACATGCAGTGGTTGCAGCCGAGGACGGAAAGTTCCTGCAGCATCACGGTTTTGACTGGGCGGGCATGCAGTTCGCGCTGGAGCGCAATAAAGATAAAGGCAAGGTAGTGGCCGGCGGATCGACCATTTCCCAGCAGCTGGCAAAAAATCTGTTTTTATACAATAAGCGTTCCTTTGTTCGCAAAGGCCAAGAAGCTGTAGCGACCTGGATGATGGAGCGCATGTGGTCGAAAGAGCGCATTTTAGAGGTCTATCTGAACTCAGTGGAGTTCGGAAATAATATTTATGGGGCAGAAGCGGCCTCGCAGCATTATTTTGGCAAGAGTTCACGCAGTTTAAGCCGTGAGCAGGCAGCTTTCTTGGCCGCGATTTTGCCGAATCCGAAGTATTATCAAGACCACCGCAGCGATGCCAAGCTAAAATACCGCAAGCGGATGATTCAAAAATATATGCGTTACAGCCATATTCCTTAAAATCCGCATTTGCACTGTCCTTATGCTTAAAAAAAGCCTGGTTTTCTAGGCTTTTTTTATGAAATTGTCATAAATTTGAAGCATACTAAAAGATATGCACCGCACTTTCAAAAATCATAGGTTAGACATGAATACGGCAGCTGACGCTTCTCTAATACCCGCAGAATATACTTATAATGATCGTTATATTAACCGTGAGCTTTCGATTTTAGATTTTCATCTGCGTGTTCTTGAGCAGGCGGTCGATCCTTTGCATCCGCTGCTGGACCGCATGAACTTCCTGTTGATTTTTTCCCGCAATTTAGATGAGTTTTTTGAGATCCGCGTTGCCGGCATGATGGAGCAGCTGGATCTGGGCAATGAAAGCCATACCCCAGACGGTTTAACGCCCAAGCAGGTCTTGGATCAAATTTCTGAAACCGCGCATGCCGCAATTGAGCGCCAATACCGTATTTTAAATGAAGAGATTTTGCCGAAATTGCGCGAGGAAGATATTTGCTTCTTGCGCCGCGGTGAACTGACACCGGCGCAATCGGCATGGGTCAAAAAATATTTTCAGGAACAGGTCGCGCCGGTTTTGACGCCGATCAGCTTAGACCCTGCGCATCCATTCCCGCGCTTGGTCAATAAAAGCCTGAACTTTATTATTACGCTGGAAGGCAAAGATGCCTTTGGCCGTCAGATAGATTTGGCGGTTGTGCCTGCGCCGCGCTCATTGCCGCGCGTGGTGCGCCTGCCGGATGAGCTGACAGGCGGCAAAGAGCATCATGTGATGCTGTCCGCCATTATTCATGAACATGTCTCTGACTTATTCCCAGGCATGACGGCAACAGGCTGCTATCAATTCCGTGTCACCCGCAACGCCGATTTGGCGCTGAATGAAGATGTGGAAGATTTGGCTAAAGCGCTGAAAGGCGAGCTGAACTCACGCCGGTTTGGCCGCGCGGTGCGTCTGGAAGTCACTGAAAACTGTCCAAAGCATATCTATGATTATCTGCTGGACGAATTCGATCTGGACGAAGAGCAGCTGTATAAGGTCGATGGCCCAGTCAATTTGGCGCGCCTGCTGTCTAATTTTAAACGTCCGCATTTGCGTTATGACTCGCATACGCCGGTTATTCCAAAAGTCTTGAAAAAGTCTGAGAATATTTTCAGCGCGATGCAGAAGCAGGACATTTTGCTGCACCATCCCTTTGAATCTTTCGCGCCGGTGATTAACCTGCTGCGTGAAGCCGCACGCGATCCTCAGGTATTGGCGATTAAGCAAACCTTATACCGCAGCGGCGCAGATTCTGAAATTGTGCAAGTGCTAGCGGAAGCGGCGCGCAACGGCAAAGAAGTCACGGCAGTGATCGAGCTGCGCGCGCGGTTTGATGAAGAATCCAATATCGCGGTGGCGAATGTGCTGCAGGAAGCGGGCGCAGTCGTCGTGTACGGCATTGTCGGCTATAAAACCCACGCCAAAATGATTTTAGTGGTGCGCCGTGAAAACAATAAGCTGGTGCGCTATGTGCATTTGGGAACCGGCAACTACCATGCCGGCAATGCGCGCATTTATACCGATTACGGCCTGCTGACGACCGATAAGGATCTCTGCGAAGATGTGCACCGTATTTTCCAGGAACTGACAGGCATGGGTAAAATGGCGAAGCTGAAAAAACTGCTTCATGCGCCTTTTACCCTGCATGCGCAGCTGGTGAATTATATTGATGATGAAATTGCCAATGCGAAAGCGGGCAAGCCTGCGCAAATCATTGTGAAAGTGAATGCGCTGACCGAAGTGCAGCTGATCAATAAGCTGTATGAAGCCTCGCAAGCCGGCGTGCAGATTGACCTGATTATCCGTTCGATTTGCTGCTTGCGTCCAGGGCTGCCGGGCCTGTCGGAAAATATCCGGGTGCGTTCTGTGGTCGGCCGTTTCTTGGAACATACCCGCGTGTATTATTTTAGCAATAACGGTGATGCCCGCATCTATTGTTCAAGCGCCGACTGGATGGACCGCAACCTGTTTAACCGTGTAGAAGCGTGCTTCCCAATTGAGGATACGGGGCTGAAAAAACGGATTTATCAGCAAGGCTTGGTCAACTACCTTAAAGATAATCAGCAGGCTTGGCAGCTGCAGGGCGACGGCACTTGGGTGCGGGTGCAGGCGGAGGAAGGCGCAGAACTGCATAATGCGCAGCGCATTCTGCTGAATCTGATTAAATAACAGGGTTTGATCAGTAAAAAATCAAGCTGATTGAATACTGCAAAAGGAAGCTGGCTCAGCTTCTTTTTTGCTGTGCATGCTGCCGATTCAATTTACGGAAGATATTCTTAATAAAGCTATAGACCTGATATTCCGATAACTTTAATGCCGATGCCGTTTCGGCCGCAGATTGGGTTTGGCTGATGTGCTGAATAATCTGTATTTCGGCATTGCTCAATAACGGCTGTGACGGTGATTGAGGATTATTGTGCAGCGGTTTACGCAGCTGCTGAGCCAACTGCGGATGCAGTATTGCGCCGCCGCGTAAAATCCATTTAACGTGCTGGAATTGCTGCTCTGCAGGCGTATTTGACAGCAAATAAGCATCAGCACCCAATTGAATGGCTGTCAGCAGCTCTTCAGGCAAGGAAGCCTGTTCATGCATTGTGACCAAATAGCTGGCTGGGTAAATGCCTTTCATTTCTTGAATAAACAGCAGGTCATCTGGGGTTTGAACGGTAAAGAAAATCAAATTAGGAAGGTGTTCGCTTATCGCTGTTTTTGCTTGCTGTTTGTTTTCTGCTTCTAATAGCAGTTCTTCGGGATAGCCCAGATCTTTTAAAATAGTTTGCAAGACGATTTTATGCTGCTGAAATGCAGGCGTGATTCTGCCCGGATGAATCATCAGTACGGGGACAGGCAGAATTAATTCGTTATGCATCAATAGGTTTTCTCTTAATGTTGAATATTAAAAAAATATGAATACAGTTTCTGCATTTGCTTTCGCTTTATTTTAGAAACTTTGCCTCAAAGCGATATGGATATCTATCCCTAGAAATAGGTATTTCACCATTAGAGTTAAATTTAAGTATTTGTTGAATAATATTTATTTTAATAATTGTAGTTTTTTGCGGGTTATGTAGTAGTCATGCATCCATAGGTAAACTTATGTGAGCGCTATGAGTCCATACAGTTTTAGAATTGGCGTTTTGCTCGATTCACGGGAGATTTGTCGAGACAGCAGGATAATGCATCGGCAGTTAGAGCGCAGAATGAGATTAAAAAATTAAAACGTGATATATGTCTCTAATTTGTTTGATATTGTTAATTTGTTTTTATAGTGCTTTGATTTTAATTGAATAATTATTCAAAAATACCCAGAAATAGGGATAGGCCAATTTTTCAGTGAACATTATCATACCCCCATCTTCTGACTTATCTGGCTAGGAAGAAGATTTATAAAGGTTATAGATGATTTCGTATTTCCAGTTTGAAATCATCTGTATTTTTCCTTAAAAGGGCAACCATGTTGGTTTGCCCTTTTTCTTTTGTGTGCCCTCTAAAAATATCCATAAAAAAAGGAGCTTTTCAGCTCCTTTTTATCGATCGTCATGCCAATCAATCGGCAAATTTTGCCGTGATCCTCAGTGCAAATTATGCATAATCTTTTGCAGGATTTGCAGCAATACGTCAAATTCGCTTTGCAGCGGTGTGCTTTTGCGGGTAATCAGCGCTAAAGTCCGGCTCGGGCCTGCAGTGATGGGTTTTACCGCCAAGTTGGCATCAGCTTTGAGCATATTGGTATGCAGTGAAATTTCCGGAAGCAGGGTAAAGCCTAAATCGGCAGAGACCATTTCCACTAAAGTCGGCAAAGAACTGGCTTTTAAACGGTGATCATTTTTGCGTTCGCCAATTGGGCAGGCGCTTAGCGCATGATCGCGCAGGCAGTGGCCTTCTTCCAGCAGCATCAGGCGGGATAAGTCCAAATCATCCAGCGAAACCGCATTGGCTGCGTTTTGATCCGCGCGGTTATACACCAGATATAAGCTTTCTTTGGCAATTTCCGCAACTTTTAAACTGCGTGTATCAAATGGCAGAGCCAAAACCACCATATCTAAATTGCCGTGTTCCAGTTTTTCGACAATTTTTTCACTTTGCGCTTCATGTAAATGCAGCTGAATTTTCGGCAGCTGCTTATGCACTTCATCCAGCAGCTGAGACAAAATAAACGGCGCGATGGTCGGAATAATGCCCAGATGCAAATCGCCTGTCAGCGGCTCACTCATTTCACGGCTCAGGCGCATTAAGTCCTGAGCATCGGCCAAGAGAACACGCGCCCGGGCAACAACCTGTTCGCCCAGCGGCGTTAAACGGACATTTTGACGGTCACGTTCTACGAGTACGCCGCCTAACAGACGCTCAAGCTCCATGATGCCGCCCGACAATGTAGACTGGGTGACAAATGAACGGCGCGCAGCTTCAGTAAAATGCAGCGTTTCAGACAGCGTTACGAGATATGACAGCTGTCTTAAAGATGGTAATGCAGCCATAGTGTCCTAATGTTTATGAATTAAAGTGATCGGCAAATAAACCGCTAATATATGGAATAAAATGCGGAGGGATATCATGCCCCATTCCATCAATTAATTCAAATTTAGCGCCTGAAATTGCCTTAGCTACAGCTTTGCCATGGCTGGGCGGGAGCAAGCGATCGCGTGATCCATGCACAACCAAAGTCTGCTTCTGTATTTCTTTGTCCAGCTTCAGCAGCGAACCTGTACATAATATTGCTAAAAACTGCTGAAGTACACCCGCAGGGTAGTAACTTCGCTGATATAGCCGCCGCGCATTCTGAATGGCTTCCAGCTGATTGACATAGCCTGGAGAGCCGATCATGTTGAAAACTTTCAGGCTGTGGTTGACGATGCCTTCTTCATCATGCGATTCCGGCTTGCCGATCAGGCTGAAGAGCTGCTTTGGATAGGGCGGCGGCAGCAGCGGCTGATTATTGCTGGTAAACATTAAGCCCAGCTTATTGATTTTTTCCGGATATCGCGCAGACAGGATCTGGGCGATCATGCCGCCCATGGATGCGCCAATGACATTGACATTTTCCAGGCCCATACGGTCAATCAGCAGCGAGGCATCATCGGCCATATCATACAGATTATAAGGCGCGCCTTGGTTTTCCAGCCCCAATGCGAAACGCCCCATCAACTTGAATGTGTTGAGGCGGGGACCTTTGTTTCTGATTTTTGAAGAAAGGCCAATATCGCGGTTGTCAAAACGGATAACGCGGTAGCCTTGGTCAATGAGGGATTTGCAAAAGAAATCAGGCCAGTACAGCATTTGCGCGCCTAGGCCCATCACCAGAAGGATAGGCGGGTGGTCTGGATTTCCCCCAGCTTCTACGTGCAGTTCAATGCCATTGCCTAAATCGACTTTGGTTTCGTGCATAAAGGCTGTGTATGGAGACGTGCTAAATTGTAATGCGCTATTCATTATTATTCTCCCCATCATAAGGACGTTTTATTAAAAAACGTCCTTATATTAAACGCTTAAACTGATAAAGGAATCAAGTCTGGAACCAGCTTGGTTAATGCCAGGCGCTGTTTGCCTGCAGCTGCGCCCAATAAGACAAAGCCGCGCAGGGTGCCTTCACTGTCGGTTGCTTTTGCCAGCATGCCGTCTTCGGTTTCGTCGGTTTCCCAAGTCACTTCCGCCGTCAAAGGCGCCGGCAGAACGGTCAGAGGAGCTGCCGGTGTTTTTACCGCAACCGGCATGGCTGGATAATGCACCGCAGTCCGGTCGCCATTCAGGGTTTTTGCCAGCGCGCGCGCCTGCTGCATGATCGGCATCACATACGGTAGCAGGGTTCCGTTGACTTCCGCACAGTCGCCCATGGCATAAATATCCGGCTGATTGGTTTCTAAACCGGCATTGGTTAAGACGCCGCGGCTGGTGAGGATGCCCGCATCTTTGGCCAGTGCGATGTTCGGCTGCAGGCCAATTGCAGATAAAACGATATCCGCTTTAAAGTTTTGGCCGTTGGCTAAAGTCACCAGATAATGTCCCGCGCTGTCTTTGCTGACTTTTTCAACGGTGGTGCTTAAGGCGAAGTGAATGCCTGTGTCTTCTAAATTCTGTTTAAATGCTTCAGCCACATGCGCCGGCAGCAGACGGCCCAGCGGCAGCGGCGCAAGGTCAATCACCGTGACATTATGGCCAGTATTCTGCAAATCATTGGCGAATTCACAGCCGATTAAGCCTGCGCCCAAAATCACCACGCGCTTTTCTGCGCATTGATCGATTTGCCCGCGGAAGGCTTTATAGTCATTGAGATTATTCACCACATGAATATCATCGCTGCCGTCGCCGGAAATCGCCAAGCGGATAGGATTGGCGCCTACGGCTAAAACCAGTTTGGAATAGGCCTGCTTGGATTCTGCGCCATCTGCCTGCTGAAGCAGGAGCTGATGCGCAGCGGCATCAATTGATTTCACCCAAGTATGATTGCGGATCTGCATATTCAGCTGAGCAGCCATTTTTCCGGCGTCGCCCAGCGCAATCTGTTCTGGCGCTTTTTTGCCGGTATAGGCATTGGACAAAGTCGGTTTAGCATAGTTTGCAGCATCATCAGAGCAAATCATGATAAGTTCTTGCTCAGCATTCAGCTTGCGGAATTCACGTGCGGCTGCATAGCCCGCCATACCTGAGCCAATGATGACAATCGGATGCATACTTTACTCCAAGCGCATTAATCTATTTTTGGGGCAAAAAAAAGACCATAATGGGATGGTCTTCTAGTGTGATGTATTAAATTTCAACCATTTCGAAATCAGCTTTTGATACGCCGCAATCCGGGCAAGTCCAGTCATCTGGAATGTCGTCCCATTTTGTGCCAGCTACGATGCCATCCTGCGGCCAGCCTTCTGCTTCGTCATAAATCCATCCACAAACGATGCATTGATACTTTTTCATTTGATTCTCCAAAAACTGATCGAAAAAGGGGATCAGTCAAACAACTCACTACTGTAAGACTCTAATAATTTGACTTTGACAGCAAACTCTTGCGTAAATTTTTACGCAGTTCTGAGCATAAAGTAAAGTGAATAAGAGTTTAAGCAGCGAAATAAAAACCAGAATGTTCAGCTGGGACAAAAAATGTCATCAAATGCACGATTTATCAAATTATTGTCTGACAATATATCGGTATTAAACGGCGTGGAGGCACTGCCTGAAACAGGATTATTCAATTTTTTGAGGGCGCTATAGACTAAAGTCGTGAAGCTTTACGCAGTATTTTTTGTTAAATTATGATCAGATTATTCTATATCTATTATTTATTAAATAAATGGTAGTAATAAAATCAATAGCTTAGTTAAAATTGGCAATTGTGAATCTATTTTTAAAATGGCAATTGGCTGTTCTTTATTCAAATTTAGCGTTAAAATTCACGCATTCCTTTTTTAGATTATTTTTCTCCTATGAGCAATTTGTCTGCTGTATTGTGGTCGCACATTCGTACTGTTCAAGATTTTCCAAAACCAGGGATCTGTTTCTTTGACCTTACGCCGTTATTTATGAATAACATTGGCCCGCTGACAGATGCTTTAATTGAAAGTATTCCTGCTGATAAGCTTGCTGAAGTCGACAGTTTTGTTGCGGTTGAGGCGCGCGGTTTTGTTTTGGCGAGCCTGCTTGCCCAGCGTACCGGCAAAGGCCTGATTTTGGTCCGTAAAGCGGGCAAATTGCCGCCTCCAGTGGTCGGTGTTGGCTACAGTTTAGAGTATGGCATGGACCGCTTGGAAATGTCTGCGGAAATTGAAGGTCAAAAAGTCATCGTGGTGGATGACGTGCTGGCGACTGGCGGCACGCTCCGCGCAGTGAAGCAGCTGGTTGAAAAATGCAATCACCAAGTGCTTGGCGCAAGCATCTTCTTGGACTTGCCGGATTTGCATAAAAATTTAGGGATGGAGATTTGGTCTGTACTGGATGATAAATCGAAGCCTGAATCTCAAGCCGCTTAAGCGCTGAAGCGATTCAATCCAAGCCCTGCTCATGCGGGGCTTTTTATTTGATTAAAAAGGCCTGTTCGATTTGCTGAATCAGCTTATTGATGTTTTCAGGCGTATTTAAGCGGTGATGGCCGCCTTCAATCGCTGCGACCTGCATATAATCTTCCAGCTGTTCCTGCACGATATGCATGTCCAGCACTTCATCCCCGAGTTCCAAATAGGCGAACTGGGGAATGTCATTGTCCAAATCGGCATCGCAAATTGCAGGATAGTCGTCCCTGAAATTAGGCGCCAGGCTAGGATTGGCAACAACGCAGGGAAGGCTGTGAGCGGCAGACATTTTTAGCGCCCAATAGCCGCCTAAGCTGTGCCCGACAATGATTTCCGGTTTAATCTTGTCAATAATTTCATGATAAAAGTCAGCAACGGTCTGAAAATTCAGGTTGCGGTAATCGACATCAATGCAAAATTTCTGCTTTGCATCAATGGCATGGAATTTTGTCGATTCACGGGATGAATCTAAACCATGCAGAAACAGTATTTTTGAGACACAAGCACTCATTTTTTTGTTCACACTGACTATATATATAGAAAATGAAAAGTTGAATATAAGTTACTTTTCAACAAATTGATTTCATCATTGTAGTGCGCTTTGGCAAATAAAGAATTTAGCTTTTGGTCTAAGCAGGCGGCATGGAAGATTGGGCGGTTTGTCCCTTTTCTGTGCGCTTTTAATTGTGCTAAATATTTGAATTCAGATGCAATCGATGCGCTTGAGATCAGTCGCGCAAGGTGTGGGAGAGCATCATTTTGAGATAGCGGGCTGCAATTATTTAACTCGATGCTGATCTTTTTCCAGCCCAGTGATGCTGGCTGAGCTGATTTTTTGAATGGATCACTTTAGTGCTGAAAGCTGAGGCCGCATGATTCGAGGATTCTTCATTGAAAATATCAGATTGCCTACGAATTTGGCTGCAATTCTGCTATGCTATGCCACTTCCAATTTTATTTAATTTTATTCGAGGCAGAGATGACGCAAAATAACGCTCAATCGACTTCTGAACAGCACATTTCCGAAAACGATTTAATTGCACAGCGTCATGCCAAGTTAAAGCAAATTCAAGATCATGCCAAGGAAACCGGTGTTAGCCCTTGGCCAAATACCTTCAAGCGCGAGCATTATGCGCAGGATTTGCAAGATCAATTTGCTGAAAAATCAAAAGAAGAAATTGAAGCTGGCGAACAGGTGCATGTCAAAGTGGCTGGCCGTGTCATGCTGAACCGCGGTTCATTCATTGTGATTCAAGACATGACTGGCCGTATTCAGCTGTATGTTGCGCGCAAAGAATTGGCGCCTGAAGTGCTGGCAACCATTAAAGGCCTTGATCTGGGCGATATTATTGCCGTTGAAGGCTATATTGGCCGTTCAGGCAAAGGCGATTTGTACGTTCACATTGAACACTTTGAACTGCTGACAAAATCACTTCGTCCGCTGCCTGATAAATTCCATGGCTTAACTGATACTGAAGTCAAATACCGCAAGCGTTATTTAGACTTAATTGTGAACGAAGAAACACGCAAAACCTTTGAAATCCGCGCCAAAGTGGTGTCTGGCATTCGCAGCTATTTAAGCAATGAGCGTTTCATGGAAGTTGAAACGCCAATGATGCACGTGATTCCAGGCGGCGCATCTGCGCGTCCATTTGAAACGCATCATAATGCTTTAGATATGCCATTGTTCTTGCGTATTGCGCCTGAGCTTTATTTGAAGCGTTTGGTGGTGGGCGGTTTTGAACGCGTATTCGAAATTAACCGCAACTTCCGCAACGAAGGTGTTTCGACCCGCCATAATCCAGAATTCACCATGATTGAATTCTATCAAGCCTATGCAGATTATAAAGATTTGATGGCTTTGACTGAAAACATGCTGGAAAAATTGGCAATCGACATTTTAGGTTCAACCGATGTGCCTTATGGTGACGAAGTCTACAGCTTCAAAGGCCCATTCAAGAAAATCTCAATGTTTGATGCGATTCTTGAACACAACCCGACATTCACGCCGGAAAATGTATCAGACCGTGAATTCTTGGCAAAATTTGTGCGTGAAGAGTTGAAAGAGCAAGTCAAACCTGGTTTTGGTCTGGGCAAACTGCAAACCATCGTTTTTGAGGAAACGGTTGAAACTCAGCTTCGTCAGCCGACATTTATTACCGAGTATCCTGCGGAAACTTCTCCATTGGCCCGCCGTAATGATGACAATCCGCACATTACGGACCGTTTTGAATTCTTTATTGGCGGCCGTGAGCTGGCCAATGGCTTCTCAGAATTGAATGATCCGATAGACCAAGCGGAACGCTTCCAGGCGCAAGTTGCTGAAAAAGACGCCGGCGATGATGAAGCGATGCATTATGATGCAGACTTTATTGAAGCGTTGGAATATGGCTTGCCTCCAACAGCGGGCGAAGGTATTGGTATTGACCGTTTGGTGATGCTGTTCGTCAATGCGCCAAGTATCCGTGATGTGATTTTGTTCCCGCATATGCGTCACAAAAATGCTTGAATAGTCAACTAAAAAAAGACCCGCTTGATGCGGGTTTTTTTATATATGAATTTTCTGCCGCTAAGATAGATGCAATAGTTACATAAAAAAATAAAAAAGATAGCCTTTTAATGTAGGTGTTTAGATTGTGTTTTTAAAATTTGAACTTGTGTATGCTTTAATCATAAAAATGTAATATTAACGTAATGAGTGACATTAATAGGGCTAAATATGGATGAAAAATAAGCCAGATTAAAGTCATTTATGTTCTTTCAATTAAAAAAAACTGTAGTCATGCTGTCTTTGGCCGCAATGGGTTCTTATGCTGCTGCACAAGGCATTGTTTTAAATGACGAGGCGCTCCGTGCAGATTTAAACTGGCTGAATCAGCAGGGCGTGATTCAAATCAGCACTTCAACCTGGCCGATGAGCGGCGATGAAATTCAGCGCGCTTTGGCTCAGGCAAACGTTCAGAATAGCGCACAGCAGAATGTGATTCAGGCTGTGCAAAATAAGCTGAAAGCTGATAATGCCATGCTGAAGGCGGAGTTATTTGCCGAGTCAGACCAGAAAAATATTCCGCAAAATTTTGGCGATCACCAAAAATCGCAGTATCAAGGCGCATTGGAATTGAATGCCGGCGGTGAAAACTGGGATGTCAGGTTGCGCGCCAATGCCGAAAAAGATCCGCAAATTGATAATAATCAAGATGTAAATTTAGAAGGCTCCTATTTGGCTGGAAAATTATGGAACCAATGGCTGATTGCCGGGCAAATCCCAACTTATTGGGGGCCTGGGCATGACGGCAGTTTAATCCGCGGTGATGCCAGCCGTCCTGTGTATGGCTTCACCATGCAGCGCGCAGGCCAAAGCGCGTTTGAAAGCAAATGGCTGTCTTGGATTGGACCATGGCAATATCAGGCATTCGGCGGCCAGTTGGATGATTATCGGGCTGTGCCTGATGCTAAATTAATTGGCTTGCGTTTAACTGCTCAGCCTCTGCCTTATCTGGAACTGGGCGCGTCGCGCGCTATTCAGTGGGGAGGTGAAGGGCGTCCACAAAGTTTTAGCTCTTTATGGGATGCCATGATTGGTAAGGATAATGTGTATGGAGAAACGCCTAATCCATCTAATCAAATTGCCGGTTTTGATGGCCGCTTGAATTTGCAGCCGTTAATTCAAGTGCCTATAAGTCTGTATGGCCAATATGCAGGTGAGGATGAGGCGGGCGGATTACCGTCTAAAAAAATGTATTTAGCGGGTCTGGATTATTCGTCCGCTGTCAAGGCTATGCCGTATCAGCTGTATGCCGAGTGGGCGGATACGCGTACCAATGGAGAGGCCCGCGGCATTTCATATCACCACAGTGTTTATACCGATGGTTATTATCAGCATGGCTATCCGCTGGGTCATGCCATGGGCGGCGATGGTCAAATGGTTTCTGTCGGCGGCAATATCCGCATTGATCCAATGAACCGTGTCAACGGGCGGGTGCTGTTTGCGAAATTTTCAGATGCAGAAAACCGCCCGGATGCGCGTAAAATCAATATGGCATTCCCAATGGCAGATGAGATTAAAGCTTTGGACTTAACATGGACACATTATCTGCGTCCAGATTTGCCGCTGAAGCTGAATGGCTGGGTCAGTGATTCGGATCAGCAAGGCAATGACGCAGGCGCATCTATCGGCATTGAATTGCCTTTAGATAAGCGCTTATTGAGTTACTAAGCATTCTGTACCTCAAAATCCCAGCCTGCTGGGATTTTTTTGGCCTGAAGCTTGTTGAGCGTGCCGATCTAGAAGATTTAATGCGCTGTTTGCGGTTACGGTATTGTGGAATTGCAGGCAAAAAAAATACGCAATGATTGGGGTTGTCATTGCGTATAACAACGAATCTGCTTGCGCAGGTTCGGTAAAGGAGAAATGTATGACTTCAGGTTTCCCTAAAACATGTATGCAGTTTAAGATGAATGGTGAGTCACTTCAGCTGTATTCAGGTTACTGCGTGTTAATCAACGTTAATAGATGGATGTTTTTGTGACGCAATTCTCCATAATTTATTCATAATATAAATTAATGCTGAAAAAAAAGCCTTTCATGCAGAAAGGCTTTTAAGCGATGAATTAAAGCAATGATTGCGCTTAGAAGCGGAACATGCCTAAACCGGATTTAACTTCATCCAAGGTTTGCTGGGTAATGTCGCGGCATTTGTCGGTGCCGGTTTTTAAAATATCCATGATGTAATCAGGATCTTTGGCCAGTTCTATGCGGCGTTCACGGATCGGGGCGATCAGCTCTTTCAGTACGCCTTCCAGACGCTTTTTCACCGTACCGTCTCCCAAACCGCCGCGGCGGTAATGTTCTTTCAGTTCTTCAACTTCTTCTTTGTTTGGGTCAAAGGCATCTAAATAGGTAAAGACCACATTGCCTTCCACTTGGCCCGGATCTTCAATGCGCAAGTGATTTGGATCGGTATACATTGAGTTGACCGCTTTTTTAATGTCTTTATCTGATGCATCCAGCACAATGGTATTGCCGAGGGATTTAGACATTTTCGCTTTGCCGTCGAAGCCCGGCAAACGGCCCATGTTGGACAGAAGCGCTTTGCATTCAGGCAATACATCATGGCCAATTTGACGGTTCAAACGGCGCACAATTTCATTGGTCTGCTCAATCATTGGAATCTGATCTTCGCCTACGGGCACAACAGAAGCTTTAAATGCCGTGATATCGGCAGCCTGCGCGACCGGATAGCATAAGAAACCAGCAGGAATATCGCGTTCAAAACCGCGCATTTGAATTTCAGACTTGATGGTCGGGTTGCGCTCTAAACGCGACACAGTCACAAAGTTCAAATACAGCATGGTCAGTTCATTCAGCGCCGGCAGGCAAGATTGAACGCAAATTGTTGTTTTTAAAGGATCAATACCAACAGCTAAATAGTCTGTCGCCACTTCAAGAATATTGCGGCGGACTTTTTCAAAATTATCTGCATTATCCGTCAGCGCTTGGGCATCAGCGAGCAAAATATGCTGATGGTGAGAATCCTGCAAGCCTACGCGGGAACGTAAAGAACCGACAAAGTGACCCAAGTGAAGTTGTCCAGTTGGACGGTCGCCAGTCAAAATCACTGGACGATTATCGAGATTGCTCATTATTCATTCCATAATAGCAGCCAGCGCTGCAGTGCATTTTCAAACAATGGCAACATTGTACGGCATTATTTTTCAATATGTCAGCCACATTAAAACTCAGATGAAAAATATCCATGAATTAATCAAGTAAATACAATATAAATATGGAAAACCCATTAGAATTGCAAAAAAATGATCAGGAAAAAGAAGAATGGCCAGCAGCCTTTTATTGCTTTTAGATGATATTGCAACCGTGCTCGATGATGTGGCCGTGATGAGTAAAATGGCCGCAAAAAAAACTGCGGGGGTGTTGGGGGATGATTTAGCTTTAAATGCACAGCAGGTCAGCGGTGTGCGTTCAGACCGCGAACTGCCGGTGGTGTGGGGCGTGGCCAAAGGTTCATTTATCAACAAGCTGATTTTGGTGCCTTTGGCGCTGCTGATCAGTGTGGTTGCGCCATGGGCGATTAATCCCTTGCTGATGGTCGGCGGTTTATTTCTGTGCTATGAAGGTGTAGAGAAAGTCCTCCACAGCCTGCATCATAAAAAAGCGAAAACAGCTGAAGATGCGCAAACTGAATTGGAACATACTGAAATCGATCTGGCCGCTTATGAAAAAGATAAAATTAAAGGCGCAATCCGGACAGATTTTATTTTGTCAGCGGAAATTGTGGTGATTTCTTTAGGCACTGTGGCTGCCGCCGGCTTTCTGACCAAAGTCAGCGTGCTGAGCCTGATCGCTGTCCTCATGACGGTTGGTGTTTACGGCTTTGTCGCGCTGATTGTCAAAATTGATGATATTGGATTGTATTTGACAGCGCAGGCATCCAGCCTCAAGCAAGGCATCGGCAGAGGCCTGCTGGCTTTCGCGCCGATTTTAATGAAAACATTAACCGTGGTGGGCACCATTGCCATGTTTTTGGTGGGCGGCGGCATTATCAATCATGCGGTGCCCTGGATGCATCATTTTTCAGAAGAGACGGTGGAATATGTGCAGGAAATTCCCAATTTAGGCAGTATTGTCGGGGCTTTGACACCGACCATGCTGAACATGCTGGTTGGGTTTATTGCCGGCTTAGCGGTATTGCTGGCGCTCAGCGCGATAAAAAAAGTTTGGCCAGCAGCTAAATAATCCGGCTGATAAAAGCCTGCAAAGCAATCAACAATAACGAAAAGGATAATCACTATGCGTTGGAAAGGTCGTCGAGTCAGCAGCAATGTTGAAGATCGCCGCGGCGGTGGCGGAGCCAAAGCTGGAGGCATCAGTATTTTGGGGTTGGTGGTTGCATTTGTCGCATGGAAATTTTTCGGCGCAGACCCGCAGCAGGCTTATCAAGCTACGAAACAAGTGACACAGCAAACCTCCCCGGCTGAGGTGAGTGGGCTGGATAGCCCAACGCCTGAGCAGCAGGAAGCCATGGATTTCGTCGGCACGGTATTGGCTGATACCGAAGATACGTGGTCAGAAATTTTCAAAACACAGCTGAATGCGCAATATGCGCCGCCAAAACTGGTGATGTTCAGCGGCGCAGTCAATTCCGGCTGCGGCACGGCGCAGTCTGCGATGGGGCCGTTCTATTGTCCGACAGACCAGAAAGTCTATATTGATACCGCTTTCTTTAAGGATATGCGTACGCAAATGGGCATTGGCGGCGAGCAGAATCAGACGGAATTGCAGCGTCAGGATCAGGCCGGCGACTTTGCGCAGGCTTATGTGGTTGCGCATGAGGTCGGCCATCATGTGCAAAATCTGCTGGGCATTTCTTCACAGGCGCAAAAGGCGCAGGCGCAGAGTTCCAAAGTTCAAGCCAATCAGATTTCAGTGCGTGTGGAGCTGCAGGCAGACTGCTTTGCCGGCATTTGGGCCAATAAAAATCAGGAGCGCACGCAATTTCTGGAGCCGGGCGATATTGAAGAAGCGATTGATGCGGCGCATAAAATCGGTGATGACTATTTGCAGAAAAGCGCAACAGGCCAAGTGGTGCCGGACAGCTTTACCCACGGCAGCAGCGCGCAGCGTATGAAATGGTTTGAAATCGGCTTGAAATCAGGAAAAATTGACAGCTGCGATACCTTCAATACCCCAATCTAGCGCATGATTGGGAAGCGATTTAAAAGCAAAAAAAGAGGAAGCGCATTCCTCTTTTTTATTGATAAAAGCTGCAGGGTTGAGCGCTTATTTTCGGATGAATTTCTTGAAATTCCGCAGAATGCGGAAACTGACAAAGACCGCCGCCAGTGCGAATAAGCCGATGCCAAATGTGGCATATTTTAGGCTGGAAACATCCGCCTGATAAAATTGCTGAATTTGTTCAGGTGTATAGCTGAACGTATGATGCTGCTGTGTCCGGCTGTCTGTAAAGCTCACTTTTTCAATATAGTGAAAATTTCCGGCATGCAGCAAATCGATAGTCTGAATTTGCCGAGTCTGCTGCTGGTTATACTGATCAAGGCAAATCTCAGGGTAGTGGCTGCAGCTGGATTTGGCGATGTAGCCATTTTGAGCAATCACCACATAAACCGCCTCATCCGGCTTTTTATTGTTGGATAGCAGCGCAAACTGCTGCTGCGCAGTTGATTGCAGATGTATTTTTTTTGCCTGTTCAAAATTTTGCGCAGCATGGAAAATTTCACTGCTTTTGGCAAAGCCGGTTAAAATTAAGGCTGCTGTCACAGTGAAGATGACTGCGGCAAAGCAAATTCGGAAAACGAGCTGTATAGTTTGATGCATAGTCAGAGTGCAGGCAATAAAGTCAAAAACGGGCGCATAAAAACTGCGGTAGGCTATATGGTATAGCAGCATTCGCTCCTTTGTGAAATAAACTGAATTGATACATGCCGTGGATTTGACTTTCAGTACAATATTTTAAATATAAATGATGTCTAAGATGTCATTTACCCATTGAATAAGTGTGTAGATTCCCTCTAGAGCGCGCAGCAGAACATTGGATACAGCATGGGAAACTTTTTTTTCTTACAGGTTTTTACCGTCATTTTTGCACTTTCCATTGCAACGACGATTTTTAATAAACGGATTTTGGGCTTTCCGCAAGCCATCGGCGTGCCGCTGGTCTCTGCAATTTTCGTCTTTATTTTGCAGTGGGGCGCCAGCCTGCTGAATGGCAATCAATTTGTAACCATCAACATTCACAATATTGAAGAAGCCGTGCGTCATATTGATTTTTATGACTTTTTAATCAATGGTGTGATCTGCTTTATTCTGACGTCTTCTGCGCTGAAATTTAAAGTTTCGGATCTGCGCAGCTATTGGAAACCCATCAGTATTTTAGCCAGTATTGCCTTGGTGCTCTGCGCCACTTTTTTCGGCTTGGCGCTATACGGCTATCAATTTTTGGTTGGCCAGCATGTGGACCTGCTGGTGCTGCTGCTGCTGGGCGCGGCCTTAGGGGCAACAGACCCGATCGGCATCAAAGGTGTGCTGAGCTCTGTGCGCGCGCCGCATCATTTGATGGTCAAGCTGGAAGGCGAATCCTTATTCAATGATGCCATGTGTATTGCCTTGTTCATGACGCTGATGAATGTGCTGCAAGGCGCTCATGTGACTTTATTTGGCGTATTGAAAACGCTGCTGTATGAAATTGTCGTGGCGGTGATTATTGGCTGGGGCTTTGGCCAGTCTATTTTGCGCCTGCTGCGCGGCAAGCATGAGATGGAGTCTTTAATTTTAACCACCGCCTTATTGGCCTGCGGTTCCTATCTTGTGGCCTTGTTTGCGCATGCTTCGGCGCCGATTGCCTGCGTCATAGGCGGCTTGATTGTCGGCAACCGCTGGAAAGAAATTCTGGAAGGCCGGGAAATCCGTGAGGTCAATCACTTCTGGCATACTGTCGAAGGCATTATCAATTCCTTCTTATTCACCTTGATTGGCCTGGAACTGTTTATTTTAGATTTAAGCATCAGCTTGATTTTAGGCGGTATTATCGCGTTCCTGATTTTGCATGCCTCGCGATTTGCCGCCAATTACCTGGCTTTCGCATTTTTCCCCAGTTTCCGGCAAAAAAGCTATAACGGCAGTTTGGCGATTTTATCTTGGGGCGGTGTCCGGGGCGGGATTTCGCTGGCCTTGATTCTGGCCGTGGCCAACATTCCGGAACTCAGCGAGTACAGCAGTATTTTGATTGGCTATACTTTTATTTCAGTATTGCTGTCCGGGATTGTGTGCGGGCTGGGCCTGCCTGCCGTGATGAATGCGTTTTACCATAACCCCAATGAGGAAACTCAGGGCTTCAAAGGTTGGTATCAGCGCCTGTGCCACAAAATGAACCGCAAAGGCTTCCAGTATATTGTCGGGGAAGATGCCTACGGCAATGAAACCATTACCGTATATAAGCCGGAAAGCTTAATTGATGAAAAAGCGGATGACGGCGTAGCCGCGGTGCATAATCCTGAACGGGTGCAGGAAGTGAAGCGCTTGGAAAATCCGGATAACTTCTAGCATGCATATCGTCCCAAAGCAGGTGCAGCTGCAGCACCCAGCGGATGCAGTTCCACTGAGTCTAGAACAGTTCAGATGAATCTGCAGAAAAAGCGGAATGCCGGCCGGTGTTCTGCTTTTTGGGCCTGGCTCAGCAGTTTAAGGCCTCAAAAAGAAATACAAGCATCCCGTTGCGGTTCAGGCACGGTGAAACCAGCCGGCCGGTTACAAAATAAACGTGATGTGATTCACGGAATCAAGTACCTGTTATTTATTATAAAATCTTTAAATAAAAATTGAACAAGCAAGTAAAAAAATGATCAATTTCAAACAATTGAAAAAATAAAATAAAAATGTGATATAAAGCACACTATTAAAATAAATGTTTCCAATAAATTGTATTTAAACAAATTATTAAAAAAACAATTCATTGTAAAACTTAAAAAACATCATTAAAAAGAAATAGAGAGTTTCGCTATGACGCAAATTTCCATCATTTCAAAGGGCAGCCATACGTTATTGAATCAGGTCGATTCTCATCATGTCAGCTTAACTGAAAATTCCGTGGTCGTTGTTCAAGTTCCCAAAGAGGATGTGGCATCCATTACCCGCACTGGGGACAATGTCATCATTACGCTGAAAAATGGTGAAACCATTGTTGTTGAAAATTATTTCAATACGGCAAATCCTGACAACAGCCTGGTTTTTGAAGGTGATGATGGAAGCTTATTTTGGGCTAAATTTACCGATAAAACCGGCGCGATTGCCGATGTCATTCAGTATCAGCCTTTAAGCGAAATCGAACCGCTGCTGTATAAAGACTCTTTGACTGGGGTAATTTTGCCTTGGGCGCTTGGCGCCGGCGGCGCAGGTTTGATCGGCGCTGCAGCCAGTAGCAAGAGCTCATCTGATGATGACCAGCCCATGCCTGCTGCACCGCCAAAATTGGCTGCGTTTGACGTCTCGGATAATCAGGCGCCTAAAATTGGAAAAATTGCGTCAGGCGATGTGACCAATGATCAGACACCGGTTGTTTCGGGAACAGGCGCTGCTGCTGGCGCGGAAATTAAAATTTATGATGCAGGCCAGCTGATTGCTGAAACTGCTGCAAATGCGGATGGCACATGGAGCGCAGAAGTGCCGAAAGCGCTGTTAGATGGCGCGCATTCAATTGCCGTTACGCAGACGGTCAATGGGATAGAAGGGCCGAAGTCCGATGCGCTGAGCTTCACTGTTGATACTCAAGATCCATCTTTGACGATTGATGATTTAACAGATACCAATGACACGACGCCGACAATCAGCGGTAAAACTGATGAGCCGAATGCTTCAATTGATGTGGTGATTAAAGACAAAAACGGCGCCGTGGTTGACAGCGGAACAGGCACGGTAGACGGCAATGGCGACTGGACCTATACGCCAAGCCAGCCGCTGCCAGAAGGTGAATATACCGTTGAAGTGACGGCGAAAGATCCTGCCGGCAATGAGACTTCTGCCGGCAAAGGCGGTTTAGTGGTGGATACCACAGATCCGGCAGTCACCATTGATCCATTGACGCCGACAGGCAGCGACAAGCCGGTGATTGGCGGGACAACAGATCCGGAAGCCAGCATTGATGTGGTCATTAAAGATCAAAACGGCGCCGTGGTTGATAGCGGCGCAGGCACGGTTGACAGCAATGGTGATTGGACTTATACGCCAAGCCATCCGCTGCCAGAAGGCGAATATACCGTTGAAGTGACGGCAAAAGATCCCGCCGGCAATGATAAAACTGAAACGGGCGCAGGCTTGGCTGTGGATAAAACCCTGCCTGCCGTTTCCATTGATCCATTAAAATTGACCAAGCAGGATACGCCAGCGGTAACAGGCAAAGCGGATGCGGATTCATCGGTAAAAGTTGAAATTAAAGATGCTGCAGGCAACGCTGTAGCTTCAGGCTCGGCCACGGTGGATGGGAATGGAGGCTGGATCTACACGCCATCGGTGCACTTGCCGGACGGCAGCTACACGGTTGAAGCGACTGCCCAAGACCCGGCGGGCAATGAAGCATCAGCATCTGCAGGCGGTTTGACGGTCGATACTGCGCCTCCAGCTATAGCCATTGACCCCTTAGCGTTGACTAAAGAGGTTTTGCCAGTCATCAAAGGCACATCGGAGGTCGGCGCTGCAGTTGATGTGGTGGTCAAAGATGCATCAGGCGCAGTCGCTGCAGCAGGGACGGTTTTGGTTGGCCAGAACAATGAGTGGACATTTACACCTGCAGCCAAACTGGCGGATGGCGCATACAGCGTAACCGCAATTGCCAAAGATCCAGCAGGCAATGCATCCAATGCGGCGGCTGATTCTGGTTTGACTGTGGATACTGTCGCGCCGACGGTTGATATTGATAACTTATTTGGCGCGGCGGCAGCCCGCATGCTGATGAGCGCATCCAGCTCAACGGCTGCAGCTTTGCCGCAGACGAATCAAATTAAACCCGTTTTTTCAGGATCATCGACCAAAAGTATTGAGGTCATGATCTATCTGCAGGATGAAGCTGGAAAAATGGTCGATTCCGGTTTGGCCGCATTAGATGCAGCGACAGGCCGCTGGACCTATACGCCATCGCATGATTTGGCGGAAGGCTATTACATGCTGCAGGCAATTTCAAAAGATGCGGCGGGCAACCAGAGCGCGCCGGCGGCAAAAGCGTTTATTGTCGATATTCAAGCGCCAGTGGTTGAGGTGGATGATGTCGGCCTGACAAACGATGCTGCGCCAGAGGTGAAAGGCAAAGTCAATGAACCGGCTTCAACAGTGACCGTGAAAGTAAAAGATGCTTCCGGTGCAGTGCTTGAAACAGGCACCGCGGCGGTCGCTTCGGACGGCAAATGGTCATATGCCGTTAAAACGCCATTGGCGGACGGCGATTATGTTGTCTCTGCAACAGCCAAAGACAAAGCCGGCAATACCGGCGCAGAAGATGCGGCAACAGCGAAAATTGATACAGCAGCGCCAACGTCGGCACTGACAGTCAGCCCGGCAGGCGAAGTGGTGATTGCATTCAGCGAAGCGGTCAAAGGTTTTGATAAATCTGATGTGACTGTGCAAGGCGGCACATTAGCCAGCCTGACTCAGCAGCCGGACGGCAGCTGGAAAGGTCAGGTCGTTGCAGATGGCGCAACGGGCGCCTTAGGTCAAGTGGATGTGGTGATTGCCGACGGCGCATATACGGATTTGGCAGGAAATGCCGGCAAAGGTTCGAGCGTAACGGGCACCGAGGTGCCAAGCCTTGATACAGTATCGCCAGCGGCCGCAATTACAGTGGATGCAGACGGTACGGTAACAGTGGCGTTCAGCGAGCCGGTGAAAGGTTTTGATGCCTTTGATGTGAAAGTCTCCGGCGGCAAGCTTGAAAACCTTGCGCAGCAGCCAGACGGCAGCTGGGTCGGAAAAGTCGTTGCAGATGGTGCAACAGGCTCGCCAGGCCAAGTCGATCTGACGATTCCAGCAGGTTCCTATACGGACCTTGCGGGCAATCCGGGACGGGCTGCTGCGCAATCTCAAACTGTACCAAGTCTTGATACCACAGGCCCGGTACCGGCATTGACGTTAGATGCGAATGGCAATTTGACCATTACGTTCAGTGAAGCAGTGAAAGGCTTTGATGCTTCCGATGTGAAGGTAACTGGCGGTACAGTCAGCGGCCTGACCCAGCAGCCAGATGGCTCTTGGACAGGCAAAGCTGCTGCAGCTGGCAACACGGGCGCATTAGGCTCAGTAACAGTAGCGATTGCAGACAACAGCTATAGCGATCTTGCCGGCAATAACGGCAAGGGTTCAACAGCCTCCAAAGATATTCCAAGTGTTGACAGCACTGCGCCATCGGCAATCATTGCTATCGGCTCGAATGGCGAAGTCGTCATCCGCTTTAGTGAGCCAGTAAAAGGCTTTGATGCCTCTGATGTGCAAGTAACCGGCGGCACATTGACTGGATTGGCTCAGCAGCCGGACGGCAGCTGGAAAGGCCAGGCTGTTGCAGATAGCGCAACGGGCGCATCAGGTCAAGTTGATTTGAAAATTCCAGCGGCATCATATACAGACCATGCCGGCAACCCGGGTCAAGCAGCAGCAGCCTCCGGATCGGTACCAAGCATAGACAGCACCGCGCCAGCAGCATCAATTGCTGTTGATGCTGCTGGCAATGTTGCCGTGACATTTAGCGAGCCGGTGAAAGGCTTCGACAAGTCAGATTTGAAAGTTACTGGCGGCACACTGCAGAATTTAGTGCAGCAGCCGGACGGTTCTTGGACCGGCCATGCGGTTTCAAATAATCAAGATGGCGCGCCCGGCCAAGTGGATATCATGATTGATGCCGGTTCTTATACAGACCATGCCGGCAACCCCGGTCTAGCGGCATCAAATTCGCTGGCTGTTCCTGGTTTTGATACCACTGCGCCAACGTCATCAATGGCGCTGGATGCGAGCGGCAATCTCATCATCACGTTCTCAGAAGCGGTGAAAGGTTTTGATGCTTCCGATGTGAAGGTGACTGGCGGTACAGCCAGCGGCCTCACCCAGCAGCCGGATGGTACTTGGACAGCGAAAGTCACCACGCTTGGCGCTGCAGGCAGCACAGTGAAAGCAGAGCTGGCAGATGGCAGTTATACCGACTTTGCGGGCAATGCGGGCAAAGGCTCGAGCGTACAGCAGACGGTAGATTCCACATTGCCTGCAGCAGCAATTGCTGTCAATACAGACGGGGCTGTAGTGGTCACATTCAGTGAGAAAGTGGCTGGCTTTGATGCTTCTGATCTGAAAGTCGTAGGCGCTTGGGTTACAGGTTTAACAGAACAGCCTGATGGTTCTTGGATTGGCCAAATTCAAGTTCCGGCCGCGGGTGTGGATACATTTGTCAGCTTTGAGATAGCCGCAGGCTCATTTGAAGACCTTGCCGGAAATAAAGGCCTCGGAACGCAATTGAATACAATTATTTATCCGCCTACAGTAGATATTGACGATTTGTTTGGCGCTGCAGCATTTGCTGCACCGATGATGCTGACGGGCCGTTCGATGCTGTCCGCTGCTGCATTGCCGCCTGCAACGAATAATCCGCAGCAGACCTTCAGCGGCACATCATCGAAGAGTGTAGAAGTTCAGATTAATATTTATGATTCATCAAATCATCTGATCGACTCTGGCTTAGCCAATTTAGATGCTTCAACTGGCCGCTGGACCTATAAAGCCGCTTCACCATTGGCTGATGGCCAATTCCGCTTAGAAGCCATCTCTAAAGACGCTTCAGGCGCAATCAGCGTCCCGGCATACAAAGACTTTATTGTCGATACCGTGAAGCCTGAAATCGACATCGATCAAGCAGGCCTGGCTGCAGATCCATCACCAAGCTTCAGCGGTAAAACTGAAGCAGGAGCGGCAGTGACCGTAACGGTGAAAGACCAGGCCGGCAATGTGACTGCAACTGGCGCAGCTGCAGTCGATGCTCAAGGCAACTGGACATTTGATGCAGGTATGCTGGCGGATGGCCGCTATACGGCAGAAGCTGTTGCCAAAGACCGTGCCGGCAACACCAGCGATAAAGCGGCGGCATCTTTAACCGTCGATACGCATGCTCAGCTTGATGCCTTGACCGTAACAGCAAATCCAGACGGCACAGCAACGGTGGCCGGTAAAACTGAACCGGGCGCAGCCGTGACAGTGAAAGACCCGGATGGCAATAGCGTTCCGGTCATAGTCAATCCAGACGGCACATTTACGGCAGCGGTTCCAGCGCCAGCAGCGGAAGGGACTTATACGGCCACAGCAACAGACAAAGCCGGCAATGCAGGCTCAGCTGCGGTGGATCTGCATGATGGCATTGCACCGCAGATAGATAGCTTCACTGTGGATTCCAATCCAGATGGCACAGCAACGGTGACCGGAAAAACTGAATCAGGTGCAGCCGTAACGGTAAAAGATCCGAGCGGCAAAGACGTGCCTATCACAGTCAATTCAGACGGCACATTTACGGCAGTGGTTTCAGCGCCAGCAACGGAAGGGACTTATACGGCCACAGCAACAGATAAAGCCGGCAATGCAGGCTATGCGCAAGATGATCTGATGGACACGACGGTGCCAGCGATTTTAACGGCAGAAGTGAATCAAGCGGATGGCGCAACGGTATTTGGCCAAGCGCAGCCGGGTGCAGACATGACTGTGTACAGCGCAGATGGAAAAACAGTGCTGGGCCAAGGCAAAGCAGATGCATCCGGGCAATACTCTGTAGCGTTGAATCCAGCGCTGGTGGATGGTGAAAAAGTCAAAGTGGCAGCGAAAGATCCGGGCGGTGAATCTTCACCCATGACAGCTTCTGCACCCGACCTGTATGCGCCGGATGCGCCAATAGCCAAAGTCGCGGCTGACGGAAAAGCGGTTACAGGCACTACTGAGCCAAATGCAGAAATTACCGTCTACGGCGGCAGCAAGGGCACCACAGTGATTGCGGCAGGCAAGGCTGACGGCAACGGTCATTATTCCGTGGCTTTAAATCCAGCTCTGGTGGATGGCGAAGATGTCAAAGTGACGGCAAAAGATCCGGGCGGCGAATCGGTTGCAACACCTGCGCAAGCGCCGGATTTATATGCGCCAGAGGCGCCAACCGCGGTCTTTAATGCCGCAGGCAACAGCATCAGCGGTGATGCGGAAGCCCATTCTGTCATTAAAATCTACGCGCCAGATGGCGTGATGGTGATCGCGCAAGGCGCATCAGATGCACAAGGCAAATATAGCATTAAACTGCCTTCTGTCTATAATGATGGCCAAACATTGCTGGTCAGCGCACAAGATGGCGGCGGCGAGTCTGGAAAAACTGGCGCCAAAGCGCCGTATGTGCAGCTGGATGCAGCAGATAACGTGGTTTCTGCAGGGATCAATTTTGAATATCCGGTAACAGAAACGCGTTCTGCCAAGCTGTTCAGTGAGCATTCTCTGGTCAACATTGGGGCCAAAACGTATACCGGCTATTTTGCTGTCGGCGAGCAAGAGCTGGGTAAAGCAGTCATCAGCGTTTCAACCGGTTCACTGGCGAATTTGTTTGATAAAGCCGAAATGAAGCTGTATGCACAGAATGCTGACGGATCTTGGAAATTAATCGGCAGCAATAAAGATGCCGGCTTGCTGGATCTGCTGGGCATTTTTGGCGAGTCGACGCAAATCGTTGCCAATCATCTGCAAACCGGCAATTACAAGTTTGAATTTTCCGGCGGCTCTTTGATCGGCGCTATGACCAGCATTAATTCCAGCCTGTCACTGCAAGTATCCGATACTGCAGCAGATCCAGTAGTCAGCAGTGTTACAGAAGCGCGCGGCAATGTGGTGACGGATGATGACAGCGTGTATGGCAAAGACCATGTTCCTGCCGGCGCGGCAGTCACATCGGTTAATGGCCAAATGCTGAATGCATCAGGAACCACGGTGATTGTCGGGGATCATGGCATCTTAACCATGGCTAAAGATGGCGCGTACAGCTACAAGCCGAATCCATCTGCGGCAAATATCGGCAAGACGGATGTATTCAGCTATACGGTTACAGATCCAGCAACTGGCCAAAGCGCTGCTGCGGACTTGATGATTCATATCAACACGCAAAGTGACCTCAGCCTGAAATGGAATGATGCTGATCCAGCAGCTGATGCGGTTTCGGTGGTTGCAACGGACAATACTGGATTGATCGGTTTTGATGCATCGAATGCGGTCAGTGCAGGAAAAGCCGCTTCAATCAGTTACAGCTGGCTGATCGGTTTTGGCGGCAAAAAGTCAGGCGCAGCTCAATTGACCGTGGCTGAAGGAACCATTGAAGACGTGAAAATCAGTTTCGGTTCTGTGCAGCTGGCGTCCTTCCTCGGCGGCACAGTCGTGAATGTGTATGATAAAGCATCGCATAAGCTGATTGCGACGACAGGCGCTTCAACCTTGATCGATATTATTACCTTGCTGCCTAACGGCAACAGTTTATCGCTCAGCGGTTTAAAAGCAGGTGAATACACCATTGAAACTGTAACGAATAAAGGCCTCAGTGTGGTGGGCAGCGTCAATGCGGCCATTACCCGCACGGTGATCGATCTCGATGATTTTACTGTGTCATCGGCCAGCACGGCGGCCAAAGGCAATGTCTTTACAGACAATAATGGCAGCGGTACAGATTTCTTGGCATCCAAGTACACCGATCTGCATATTTCTAAAGATGGCGGCAAAACCTATACTGCGGTCAGCAGTGCAGGAACAGCGGTGCAAGGCGAGCATGGCCAGCTGATCATTAAAGCGGATGGCAGCTATACCTATACAGCAACCGACGGCAAGCCGCTGAGCGGTGAGGTTGAATCCTTCACCTATAAATTGGCTGCGCCAAATGGTGATGTTTCCACGGCATCGCTGACCATTCATGCCGGGGTGAACTTTAGCGGCAGCGCCGGCAGCGATGTGATCAGCAGCACAGCCGGCCATGATGTGATTGCATCAAAAACTGGTGCAGATACGGTGATCTTCAAATTGCTGAACAATTCCGATGCAGCGGGAGGCAATGGTCACGATACTTGGACTGATTTCAATAAAGCTGAAGGCGATAAGATTGATATCAGCCAATTGCTGCAAGGGCAGAATGTCGATAAGAGCAATATCGGCCAGTTTATTTCAGTGTCGGGCGACGGCAAGGGCAATACCTTGATCAGTATTGACCGTGACGGCGCAGCAGCCAAAACCCATGATAAAGTGGAATTGCTGACGCTGAAAAATACCGATATTGGCTTGCAGGAACTGCTGGATAATAACCATCTGGTGTTCTAAGCCGGCGGGCTTTTAGCTAAAATCTGATGCATGCAAGAGAGGGCCTGAGGGCTCTCTTATTGTTTTGCTTCCTGATGAAGCGGAGAAAGGAGGACAGCGTGAAGCAAAGTGATGAATTGGCGCAGCAGATCCTGGCTGTTATTGATGCCATTCCGTATGGGCGCGTGGCGACCTATGGCCAAATCGCCCGATTGGCCGGCTTGCCGAAACATGCGCGATTGGTCGGTTATGTGCTGAAACATTTAGATGCGGCAGCGGATTTGCCTTGGCATCGGGTGATTAACAGTCAGGGCAAAATCAGCCTGAGCAAACTGGATGAAAACGGATTGAATATGCAGGCGCAAAAACTGCTGAGCGAGGGCATTGCGGTGGCTGCAGGAAAAATTGATCTGAAAAAATATCAATGGCATTAAAAAAGCCTTGCGAGCCGGAGCTTGCAAGGCTGTTGCTATTCAGTCTATTTGAAGGCTGATTATTTGCGCACTACCATGACAGGGATGTCCGATGAACCCAGCACGCTTTGCGCCACGCTGCCCAAGAAGAATTTTTTCAGGCCAGTGCGGCCATGCGAACCGATAATAATCAAGTCAGCATTGGCATCTTGAGCGGCTTTGACAATTTCTGTATGCACTGTTTGGCCTTCCAGCAGTTTCGCTTCTGCATTAATGCCGTCCGCGCTCAGTTTTTCTTTCACAGCATTCAAATTGTCTACAATAGAGGTGCGGGCGCGTTCAATTAAATCGTTGGTTTGTGTTGCAGAGATATATTCTGCAGCAATGTACGGGTCGAGCACCATCACCTGAACAACGGTAACTTTACTGTTAAATGCTTTTGCAAATTCAATGGCTTTTGCCACTGCGGCAAAAGATGTATCAGAACCGTCAACAGGGACTACAATATTTTGAAATGACATGAAAATTCTCCTTATTGTTTCAGCTTATCAAGCAGGCGCGACTGCGTGCTGTATTAAAAATATTCGCCTTGTCTTGATCATAGCTCGAAACAAAAAGAAAGAAAACCGAGTGAATTCATAAGAATATTTCGAGATGATTAAAAATAATTTAAATATTATCAATTACTTGAGTGTTTTTAAGCTGTGAAGGAAATGTATTGTTTAAATTCTATTCAACTAAAGTTTAATCTTAGGCCAAAGGCAAAGGGCGGATGGCCTTGAAATAGCCTGAGCCGAATCGTTGCGCCGGCATCAGGAGATGCGGAAAATCATTCACATTGAATGGATTTTTCATCCAATTTGATCATGGGCGCCAGCGCCTGATAAGCGGATAAAACGGCCGGCTTTTCTTCAGCAAACAGCACGTCCTGCAATTGGGCAATCTTTTTTTCAGTCAAATGCAGATGCGCGCAGTGCAGCGCGATTTGATTTTCTTTGGCAATGGCCAGCTGCGCAGCGCTGTCTTTGCTGCTGTAGCGGTACAGCAGCTGCTGGGCTTTGCTGAGCTGAGCCAGACTGCGTTTTTGCTGCATGCTGAGCAAGGGCTGGCTGTTGATCCATTCCGCCGCATCTCTGCGCACGCCATAATAGTCAACAAAGATCGGGGAAGCCAGCTGGCAGCCGCCGAGGCTGAGCGCTAAACTGGCCAATAAAATCTTATTCACTCATTTCACCTCTGGAATAACTGTGTAATTTTTAAATAAAAATATAAAAATCGCCATCAAAAATCGATGATTTGATTATTTTTTAGCATCTTGATGCTGTCTTGAACAAAGTATGCGCATTTCTGCAGAAAAAAGCTTGACGATATCTATCGAAGTTACGATAATGCGCACACAGTTTACGGCTATGTAGCTCAGTTGGTTAGAGCACCGCACTCATAATGCGGGGGTCACAAGTTCAAGTCTCGTCATAGCCACCATTTTTAAAGACCAAGCTCTCAGCTTGGTCTCTTTTTTTGTCTGAAGAAAAGTTGGATTGGCTGCCTGCATAACCACTCTATAATCCAATATACATGTTCATTGAGCGCAGTCTAAATTTTATGACTATATTTCGTGAAAAATACCGAAAAGATGCTGCCAAAATGAAGCATTATAAAAAGCGGTAAAAATCCGCGCTTCCCAAATTCCTAAAAACCAATCATCAATATTGCTGTGAATGCCGCACCGCGGTGAAGGCTTGCCTGCCGTCTGCTGAATCACATGCTTGAAGCTTTTGCAGCGCATCAGATGAAAAAAGCCCAGACCTGAGTCTGGGCTTTTCTGCATAAGCGCGCAATTTAGAAGCGCTTAAACGCCCGGTTTCCAGCCATTGATAATTGGATAGCGGCGTTCACGGCTGAAGGCGCGCGAGCTGATGCGCGGGCCAATTGCGCCTTGGCGGCGCTTGTATTCATTGACGTCAACCAGACGGATCACTTTGGCCACGACTTCAGCATCGAAGCCTTTGGCAATAATGTCATCTTGGCTCAAGTCTTCTTCGATATAGGCATACAAAATAGCATCCAATACATCATAAGCCGGCAGTGAATCTTGGTCTTTTTGATCTGGACGCAGTTCAGCAGAAGGCGGACGGGTAATCACGCGTTCAGGAATCACCGGCGTTTCCGAAATGCTGTTGCGGTATTTTGCCAATTCAAACACGATGGTTTTATACACATCTTTCAATACAGCAAAGCCGCCGACCATGTCGCCGTACAAGGTGCAGTAGCCTACAGACAGTTCAGACTTGTTGCCGGTAGACAGCACAAGGTTGCCGAATTTATTCGACAGCGCCATCAGCAGGGTGCCGCGCGAGCGCGCCTGCAGGTTCTCTTCGGTCGTATCCGCCGGCGCATTGCCAAAGAATGGATACAGGGTCTGCATAAAGCTCGATACAATCGGGTTGATTTCGGCAATACCGAACGTCACGCCCATATTTTTCGCCTGTTCCGCAGCATCTTCAACACTGATTTGCGCGGTATAGGTATATGGCATCATCACCGCTTGAACTTTGTCTGCGCCGATCGCATCCGCGGCAATGGCCAGCGTCAACGCTGAATCAATGCCGCCGGACAGGCCTAAAATCACGCCGGAAAAACCTGAACGCTGCACATAGTCGCGGGTCGCCAGCACCAGGCTTTGGTAAATTTCCGCCATGGTATCCAGGACTGGAGCGGTAAAGCCTTTTTTGAACGCCTTTTGCGCAGCGTCATATTCAGCAATGTGCAAGCCTTCTTGGAAGCTTGGCGCCTGCAGTACCGTTTCACCTTCTTTGCTCATGACAAAGCTGGTGCCGTCAAAGACTAAATCGTCTTGACCGCAGACTTGGTTGCAATACACCAAGTTCAGATTCATTTGTTTTGCCAGCGCCGACATGGTTTCAATGCGGTGCTGCGGCTTGCCGACTTCGTATGGCGAAGCGTTCAGGATCAGCGCAGTTTCCACATTCAGCTGAGACAGCTGCTGCACAGTCGGCAGTGACCAGACATCTTCGCAAATCAATACGCCGAACTTGTGGCCTAAATATTCAAAAACTAAGTGCTGATGGCCTTCGCTGAAATAGCGTTTTTCATCAAACACGCTGTAGTTCGGCAAGTTTTGCTTATTGTAGATGCCCAGAACCTGACCGTCTTTCATCACCGCCGCCGCGTTATAGCGCTGGCCGTCTTCTGTTTGATTGACAAAACCAAAGACCAAAACGATGTCTTTAATTTCAGCCAGGATCTCGAACGCCTGCTGAGTGCGTTTGTTCAGGCTTGGACGCAGCAGCAAATCTTCTGCGGGATAACCCAGTGTAGACAGTTCTGGGAAAACGATAATATCGGCATTTTGTTTTTTCGCTTCATTCACCTGTGCCAGCATTTTTTCAGCATTTGAGCTCAAATTGCCAATATGCGGAGAGAATTGAGCAAGTGCAATTTTAAAACTATTCATTCAAACTAAATCCTATTCCTATAGGTGTGAGTGCACTGAAAAGCTGATTTTTATTATTAGCATTATTCAGCCGAGTGCATTTTGATACTAAAAAATATAGCCGCTAAGGCTTAAGAAAACATCATTTAAGCGATGATATAAAAATCTTCTTTCGCTTTATTAAGCATTTCAGACACCTGCTATTTTAGCTGAAATTGGCTTAGAAGCTAGAGCCAATTCACAGCTTTTAAACTGAATATGTGCAGGATCTGCGCCAATAAGCATGATGCGGCTTCAGCCAGCAGCGCCATACAGCTTAAAATAAACGGCTGGCCTGAAAATAAGCTTAAATTTTGCAGGCTGCAGCGCGTAAATCTGCCGCGGAGAGCAGAACTAGGCTAGGGCTGCTGAGATGACGTTTCAGTGTTTAAAATAATGTTGCTGATGCGTTTGAAAAAGATGTCTCTGGCAATATTGCCTTGCTGTTCAATATTGTAATCAAAGAACTTTTTTCCTTCCTGCAGCCGATATTCGTAGGGATTGTATTTGCCGCGGCTTAACCAGAATGCGCTTTGCAGCAGGGCGCCGCGCAGCAGCACATTGATGCGCTGCTGATGCTGATAAATATGCGTCATCTCATGAATAAACAGCCCCTGATAAGGGCGGCTTTCAAGCGCGTAGTCCGGGCTGTAGCTGGGGGCAAGCGCATGAATGCGGCCTTCGGGCGCCATCACCACATGCTTCGGCTGCCACGGCAGATAAGGCTGATTCATGATTTGCACTTGCGTGTAATCAATCAAGCTGCCGAAAACGGTTTGGCACAGGGCAATTTCACCGTCCGTCAGATTGCGGCATTGAAAATGCTCCAGATTTAACAGGCGGATCAGCAGGGGCAGGAAAATCAGCATAGGCTCAGTGTGCAGGCGGCGCGTGCGCTTAAGATAGCAAATTTGGCGCAGCGACGTTTCAATTGTATGGCGTTTTCACTGGGTTTTTGACGCATTGGGTTCCGCCAGGGCAGGCGCGCCGTTACAATGGATTTTTTTATTTCCAGCGGCGGCCCATGATGATGAAAGCGCGAATGCATGCACTTATTTCCCAAGTCAGTGAACAGATGTATGAGCGTGAACAGATTATCGCCCTGAGCCTGCTGGCGGGTGTGGCCGGCATGAACACCTTTTTATATGGCGCGCCCGGCACGGCCAAAAGCCTGATTTCCCGCCGCATTGCTTCGGCTTTTGAAGTGGGGGAGTATTTTGAATACTTGATGAACCGGTTCAGCACGCCGGAGGAAATTTTTGGCCCAGTCTCGATTAAAGCTTTAAAAGACGATCAATACCTGCGTAAAACGGAACATTATTTGCCGAAAGCGGATTTTGCCTTTTTAGATGAAATCTGGAAAGCCAGCCCGGCCATTTTGAATACCTTGCTGACCTTGGTAAATGAAAAGACTTTTAAAAATGGCGACCTGATTCAGCACGTGCCTTTAAAGGTGCTGATGAGCGCATCGAATGAAATTCCAGAACCGAATCAGGGGCTGGATGCGCTGTATGACCGCTTTATCATGCGGCTGGTGGTGGAGCCGATTCAGCAGGCTGAAAATTTTCATGCCTTGCTGCAAGCCAAACCCAGCGCAGTGCGCATAGCCGCCGATGATGCGCTGCGCATTCACAAGCAGGAGCTGCTGCTTTGGCGCGAGCAGATCCATCACATTGAATTGCCAGCCGAAATTTTAAATATTTTTGATGAAATCAAGCAGCGTTTAAGCAGCAATTTTGAAGAGCATCCGATTTATGTGTCTGACCGGCGCTGGCAGCGCGCGGCTTATGTGCTGAAAACGGCAGCGTTTTTGAATGACCGGGCACAGGTCGGCTTAATTGACATGTTTATTTTGAAGCATTGCCTGTGGAGCCAAGCAGAGGATATTCCTCATGTCAATGAAATCCTTGAGCAGGCCATTTTAGAGATTGGCCTGGATTCAGATCTGGATTTTGCCGGCAGCATTGCGCAAAAAGAAGAGGCTGAGCAGCGCATCTTGAATCATTTTTACTATACCGATGACGTATATGAAAGCTATCTGATCCGCGGCCGTGAATATTTAAAAGCCGTGACCAATCTGGATCATCACTATCAAGACAAAGTGCTGTATTTGGAGCTGGATAAAATGGACAGCAAAAAGGATTTCTTTGCTGTTGATGACAGCGGTGAAGAGATCCGCGGCATTGTCTGCAATTTTAATGGCGGGCGGCAGTGCACCTTGAAAGGCGGTTATTACGGGCTGGAAGAAGTGGTGACGCCGTATATTAAACATCCGAAAGGCAGCGCGCGTACAGCATTGTCCGCGCAAGTGAAAGATGAGCTGCTGCAGGAAGTTGCGGCGCTGAAGGATAGATTCAGCCAGCAGCATGCCTTGCTGCAGCAGCGGGTGCGGCAGGCGGCGGCGCATTTTGCATCTGATTTTACGGCCGCGGCAGATGCGCAAAAACTGCAGGCGCAGCTGGAGCAAACCGTGCAGCGCTATGATCTGCAGCGTCAAGACTGTGAGCGTTTGGAACAGCTATGCCGAAATTAAAGCTGCAGTCAGCGAAGCAGACCCAGCAGGCTTTAACCGCCGTCACCGACCAGCTGTATGAAGAGCTGCACCAATCCAGCTTAAAGCATTGGCTGGAGGATGAAAAAGCCGCCAAAACGCTGGATGAAAAAGTCCATGCATGGGCTTATCAGGCCAAATCCAGTTTGGATCAGCAGCATCCGTATCAGGCGGTGCAGCTGCAGCTGGAGCAATGGCTGGAACAATCAGCCGTGTCTGAAGCGGAATTTGAACAGATGCATCAGCAGTTCCAAGCCTTTCAGCAGCAGCTGGGCATGCCGGCATGGGGCGATTTGTGGCAGTTTCAGCAGCATGCGGGGCAGCCGGCAAAGGCGGCGCTGAATTTGCAGTTTCAGCTGTTAAAGGAAAAATGGCAGCGCAAACTGACGGAAGCGGTTGCGCAGTGGGAGTTTGAACAGCTGGCGCTGCAGCGTGACGCTTTTTTGGATGAGATCAAAGACTTTTTAGCCACTTTGCAAAAAATGTCGAAACATAAAGATGCTTTGGGCGCAGATACCGGCATTTTTATTGATTATTCCACAGGCCGGCTGACAGAGCAGGATGTGCTGCAGTTTGAAGAATGGAGCCGCTATTTGGCTGAAGATGCCGAACTGCAAAAGCTCTGCGCAATGATGGGCAATGCCCAGCCGGCAAAATATAAGCGTAAAGCCCTGCAGGTTCAGGCGGCGCCGTTGACGCCGCCCTTGCCGGATCAGCATGCGCTGGAAGCAATCAGCGGCATTCATTTAGCGCAGGATTTAAACTTGGCGCTGCCGAGTGAGCTGGCGCTGCTGGCCGATCCGGACTTGCAGATTTTATTTGACTTGAAATATCTGGAATCGAATATTCTCGGCTTCCATTTGCAGGGCGAGCAAAGCGGACGGGTGATTGATGATCCGCGGCGCGCGCCGAAAAAGCTGGGTCAAAAAGGCCCGATGATTCTGTGTCTGGACACCAGCGGTTCCATGCATGGGCAGCCGGAACTGATTGCCAAAGCCATCAGCCTGTATCTGGCGATGCAGTCCATGAAAAGCAAACGGCCCATGTATATCATCAACTTTTCCACCAATTTAACTGCATTGGATTTGAATCAGGGCTATGCACTGGATGACCTCATCCACTTTTTAAGCCAGTCATTTCATGGAGGCACCGATCTTGTGCCTGCGATGCAGCATGCCGTCGAGATGCTGCAGCAGCCGAGCTTCGGCCATGCTGATGTTTTAGTGATTTCGGATTTCATTATGGGCGGGCTGCCTGCAGAACTGATGGAAAACATTGAACAGCTGCAGCAGCAGGGCGCCGGTTTTTATGCGGCAGCAATTGGCAATTTCCGCATTGAGCATTTGAATGATGCTTTATTTGATCATCAATGGATTTATCAGGCCAATACGGGTCAAGTGGTGCAGCTCAGCTGAGCCGGAGCAATCCTGTAAAAAAGCCGCTGACCTGAATTGATACAAAGATGGCGTGCGAAGAAAACTTCATTGGCAGATTGTCAGACAATATTTTTGATCGGCAAAAATTGCCAATTCAATGACCCTTTTTGCAAATGGCATCCCGCCGCGCATGACTTAATTTTTGATCATCCCCCTGAGCATTCGGTGCTTGGCATTGATGATTTTCGTGATGAAAAGCGAATGAAAAAGAAGAGTAAGCGCTATGCAAATAATCAGCCCAATTAAAAAAGCATTCAGCAATGTGCTGGCTGGCCCGGCTTTTGATGCTGCCAAGCAGTCTGCGGTTATTCCTATCCGGCATATGAAATTTGATTTTGAGCCGGAAAAAATAGACCCGAAATTTTTTATGAATGCGGAACTGGCCAGCGCCTATTTTGCCTCGCTGTCTATTTTTCTGACCTTTGGTGAAGACTTGGTGATTGATACTGCGCGCTATCATCGTGATTTGCTGACCGATCCGCTGCTGAAACAGCGGGTAACCTCCTTGATTGGGCAGGAAGCGCTGCATTCCAAACTGCATGAAGAAATGAACGATGCCTATATGGAAATAGACCTGCCTGTGAAAATTTTCCGCAAGCTTGCAGGCTATGTTTTCGATTATGGCTTTAACCGTCTGCCGCAGCCGATGAAGCTGTCATTGATGGCGGGAATTGAGCATTTCACGGCTGTGCTGGCGGAATACATGATGAATCATGAAGAGATTTTCTTCCGTTCACTGGATGAAAAGCAGCGCGCGATCTGGATGTGGCACATGCTGGAAGAATCGGAGCATAAAGACATTGCCTATGATGTCTTTCAAAACTTATCCGGCAGCTATGCGCTGCGGGCTGCCGGCTTTTTCCCCGCGCTGATCACCATCTTGGTGCTGATTTCTGCGGCTTCAGTCTCAGTGCCTTTTTACCGCAAACCGTCGAATTTGATCAGTTGGTCGTACTGGAAAGATATTCCGCGCAGCGTACAGCTTATTTTTGGCCTGAAAGACGGCGTCTACGGCAGCAGCTGGAAGCATATTTTTGATTATCTGCGTCCCAGCTTTCATCCCAATGACTACGATACCTCGGACTTTTTAGCTTATTACAAGGAACGCCTGCTGCACCCTGAAACCGGCGTGCTGACCCCGTACTTTGTCAAAGAATTTACGCCGGCGCTGAAAGTATAAAAAGATCAGGCAACAACTAAAAATAAGGAAAAAATAATGGCAATTTTCAATAAAAAAATAACGCCCAGCCGCAATGCCTATGCAGTAGTGACCGGTGCCGGCAGCGGCATTGGACGCAGTTTTGCCCTAGAGCTGGCGCGCCGCGGCGGCCACGTGGTCTGCGCCGACATTAATTTGGCGGCTGCGCAGGAAACGGCTGATTTAATTCAGTCGCAGACTTCCTCGAATGCTTATGCGGTGCAGTGTGATGTCGGCATGAAGGAGCAGGTGCAGGCGCTGTCTGAGCAGGCCGGACAGCTGCTGGGCCATCCGGTCACTTTGCTGATCAACAATGCCGGTGTGGGTTTAGGCGGCAAGTTTGATGAAGTCAGTTTGGAGGATTGGCAGTGGTGCATGCATGTCAATCTGTGGGGCGTGATTCACGGCTGCCATTATTTTGTGCCGAAGCTGAAGCAAAATGGCGGCGGCGCCATCATTAATGTGGCATCCGCTGCAGGCTATACCGCAGCGCCTGAAATGACAGCCTATAACGTCACCAAATCCAGTGTGCTGGCGCTGTCTGAAACCTTGTCGGCAGAACTGCGCAGCGCCAATATTCGCGTGAATGTGCTGTGCCCGACGCTGGTGCCGACCAATATTATGAAGAATGGCCGTTTGCCGGAACAGTATTCAGGACTGGCAGATCAGCTGCTGATGAATCATTCCTTTACCACCAGCGATGCGGTGGTGAAGAAAACCCTCAATCAGCTGGATGCCAATCGGCTGTATACCATTCCGCAGCCGGACGCCAAGCTGTTCTGGTGGATGAAACGCTTATCTCCGCAGCTTTACACCAAGCTTTTAGGAGCAGGCTATCCCTTATTCAACCGTTATATTCGCAAAACAGGAGCGGCGTCATGAACATGCCGAGCGCATTGAATGCAGACCCGAGGATTGATGAGCTGGAAAGCAAGGCCGAAGCGAAATCGCCCTCGGCGCTGAAAAAAGCACCGGCTAAACGCGCTGCAAAAGCCCGCAGCCAGCAGCAGGCAAAAACTGAGTCCAACTCGCCTGTGAATAGGCCGGTACATGTGTATGACACCATTGTGGTCGGCGCGGGCATTTCGGGCATTGCGGCCGCGCATAAAATGCAGCAGGCGGGCTATGACAATTATCTGGTTTTGGAAAAAGCCAGCCGGGTGGGCGGCACATGGCGTGACAATAATTATCCGGGCTGCGGCTGTGATGTGCCTTCGGCGCTGTATTCCTTTTCATTTGCGCCGAGCCATCAGTGGAGCCATTTGTTTGCCAAGCAGCCGGAAATTTTAAGCTATTTGGAAGATGTCGCGGCGCAGTTTGATTTAAATGAAAAAATTGAATTCAATAATAAGCTGATCAGCGCGGAATGGAATGAAGCCGCCAGTGAATGGCAGCTGCAAACCTCTAAGGGGTACTACCGTGCCAAAACCGTGATGTTTACCACGGGGCCAATCACAGAGCCATCCTTGCCGAAAATTAAAGGCATTGAAAGCTTTAAAGGCGAAATGTTTCACTCCGCACGCTGGAATCATGATTACGATCTAAGCGGAAAGCGCATTGCAGTGATCGGCACCGGCGCATCGGCGATTCAATTTATCCCGCAAATTCAGCCCAAGGCCAAAGAACTGTATGTGTTTCAGCGCACAGCGCCGTGGGTGCTGCCGAAAGCCGATATGAACTTGAATGATGCAGCCAAAGGCATGCTGGCGCGCTTTCCGGTTATTCAGCAGGTCTGGCGCAGCAGCGTGGCGCACATTTTAAATGGCATCAACTTCGGCCTGCGTAATCCGGCAGTATTGAAGCCGGTGAATGCATTAAGCCGCCAGTTGCTGCGGCTGCAGATTGCGGATGGGCAGCTGCGCAAAAACGTCACGCCAAATTTTGATATTGGCTGCAAGCGCCTGCTGTTTGCCAATAATTATTATCCGGCGCTGCAGCAAGACAATGTCAGCCTGATTCCGCATGGCCTGATTGAAATTGATGGCAATACGGTCATTGCGGCCAATGGCGAACGCTATGATGTGGATGTGATTATTTTAGGCACAGGCTTTGAAGTGTCGCATCCGCCGATTGGCAAGCGCGTGAAAAATGCCGATGGCATCTTGCTGTCCGAGCTGTGGAAAGACAGTTCGCCGGAGGCGTATTTAGGCACCAGCATTGAAAATCTGCCGAACGCATTTTTGGTTTTAGGCCCGAATATTTTGGTCTACGACTCATTTATTGGCATTGCCGAAGCGCAGATTGGCTATATTGTGGATGGCCTGCTGAAAATGCGGGATTTGAAATTGAAACGCCTCTGCATCAAAAAAGATGCCGTGCGCTATCATAATGTGCGTGTGCAGCATCATCTGAAAACCACAGTATTCAATGCCGGCGGCTGCAAATCGTATTATCTGGATCAAAATGGGCGCAATTTCGCGGCTTGGCCGTGGTCGCTGCAGGCGCTGCGCGATCAGCTGAAGACGCTGGATTTGGATAAGTATGATGCGGCTTAATGAATCAGCCTTCTGCTGAATTTTGATTTGCTCTAAGCCAAAGCCCCTGAATTTTGCAGCAGGGGCTTTGGCTTTTTCAAGATGATGTTATAGATCCGTGTTCATCATCAACCCGCATGCTTTGAGCAGGGCTGAATCTGCACCAATACGCTTTCGCGGCAAGAGACGCATCATCTGAGAAGAATCTGCGTCATTCCTGCTTAGAGCGGCTCAGTATTGCGCATCAGCCAATCCAGCACATCACCTTGCAGCATCGGCGCTAAGCGCGTTCTGACATTTTGATGATAATCATTCAGCCAGGCCTTTTCGGCATCATTCATTAATTCAGCAGCAATGCACTGCTGATGGATCGGGCACAAAGTTAAGGTTTCAAAAGCTAAAAACTCGCCATAAGTGCTGCCGCTAAAATGTTTCGGCTGGTTCACCACCAGATTTTCAATCCGGATGCCGTATTTGCCTTCATGGTACAGGCCGGGTTCATTGGAGGTGATCATGCCGGCGCGCATTTGGGTCTGAGGCGCAGGCGGAGCATAGTAGGAAATGACTTGCGGGCCTTCATGCACATTCAGCGCGAAGCCGACGCCGTGGCCGGTTCCATGGCGGTAATCCAGTCCGTGCTGCCATAAGGTCTGACGGGTGATGGCATCCAGCAGCGGAGAGGCAAGGCCTTCAGGGAAAACCGTTTGCGCCAAGGCAATATGGCATTTCAGCACCAGGGTATAGTCGCGCTTTTGTTCCTCGCTGGGCACGCCAATCGGCACTACACGGGTAATATCCGTTGTACCGTCATGGTACTGAGCGCCGGAATCAATCAACAGCAGGCCATTGCCGGCAATTTGGCTGAACTGATCTGCTGTGGCGCGGTAATGCGGCAGCGCGCCATTGGCATTGAAGCCTGCAATAGTGGAAAAGCTTAGGCCGATAAAACCGTCTTGCTCTGCGCGGAAAGCAGTAATTTTTTCATCAATCGTCAGTTCGCTGATGCTTTCACCGCGGGCAAGCGCAGTGTCCAGCCAATGAAAAAAATGGCACAGCGCAACGCCGTCTTTGGTCATGGCATGGCGCACATGCGCAATTTCTGAAGGCGCTTTCTGTGATTTTAAAAGCGTGCTCGGGTTGATGCCCTGCATGACCTGATTCTGCAGCTGCAGCGCGTGCAGATGCAGAATAGACACTTTAGCCGGATCAATCAGCACTTGCTGGCCAGCCGTCTGGGCCAAGAACGCGGCGCTGTCTGCATAAGGCCGGATTTCAATGTGATCTGCCTGCAGCTTCTGCCTTAAATCTGCGGAGCATTTCGCCTCATCCACAAACAGTACGCTGCGGGTTGGATCAATATACAGATGCGCCAAGAAAACAGGGTTGTATTCCACATCGCTGCCGCGGCAATTTAAAATCCAGGCAATATCATCCACAGCGGAAATAAACTGCGCCGTGGCTTTTTGCTGCGCCAGCGCTTCACGGATTTTGGCTATTTTTTCAATGCGGCTCAAGGCATTCAAACCGTCTTGCATTTGCCAGATTGGCTGCTGCGGCAAGGCCGGACGCGCAGTCCAGATATCCGCAATTAAATTGAGGTCTGTGCGCAGGGTAAAATCTTGCTGTGCGGCGATGTGCTGCAGGCCTTGATACTGTGCAACGGAAGTGTTTTCCGCATTGACTAAAAGCGTTGAGCTTTTGCCCAGCTGCTGCGCGAGCCAAGCTGTATAGCTGCTGGCGGGGTCTTGGGTCTGTTTTTGCAGTACATAGCCTGTGTGCTGCAGCTGCTGTTCGGCCTGCACCCAGTAACGCCCGTCAACCCATAAGCCTGCAAAATCCTGAGTGACTACAACCGTGCCGACAGAACCGGTAAAACCCGTCAGCCAAAGGCGGATTTGCCAGTGCGCAGGCAGGTATTCCGACATATGCGGGTCAGCGCTCAGAGCAACAAAGGCATCAATCTGATGCTGCTGCATCTGCTGTCTGAGTAGGGTCAGTTTTTCAAAAGGCGTTTGCGTATTCATAAAATGTCCGCTTGAGCAGGGAGTTTTGGGGCAGCGTGCTGGTGCATCTCTGGCTGTTTCTGCTTGATGTATAAGGATATTTCCTGCAATGATCAAATCACAGCACGGATCTTGAATGCAATCCCAGAGCATTAAACACCTCAGGCTGCTGCTGCATTTGACGGGCCGAGAAAGGGCAGCGTCGAAAGTCAGTAGGGTGCAGGCACGCTAAGGCTTCCATTCATTATGCGCTTATGCCGCACAGCTGATGCAAGCTGGACCATCGTAGAACGTCCAATGCCGTTGAGGCAAGGTGAATATTTATCAGAAGGAAAAACACTGCAGAAGGAAAAACAGGGTGCCAATGAGCCTCGTGTTGAAACTGCATTGCGGATAAGCACAGTGCTGCCGTGAAGCTGTGGATCACTGTTTCAAATCCATGATGGGCAGGCCAGATCATGCCGATTCTTTTGTTCCAGCTATATGGATCAGGCATAAAAAAACCGCCACAAGGGCGGTTTTTTTATCATCGGTTAACTCGAAAGAATTAACGTTTGATATCGCGCTGAACTTCGCCAGTGTAAAGCTGACGAGGACGGCCGATTTTGTAAGGACCGCTGTGCATTTCTAACCAGTGGCTGATCCAGCCAACTGTACGTGCAAGCGCGAAGATTACAGTAAACATTTCTGTTGGGATACCGATCGCTTTAAGGATGATACCTGAGTAGAAGTCTACGTTAGGGTACAAGTTGCGTTTGATGAAGTATTCGTCAGAAAGCGCAATGCGTTCAAGTTCCATAGCCAAAGCAAGCTGTGGATCGTTGATGCCAAGTGCACCAAGAACTTCGTCGCAAGTTTCTTTCATCACTTTAGCGCGAGGGTCGAAGTTTTTGTAAACACGGTGACCGAAACCCATCAGTTTAACTTCTTTAGTCTTCACTTTTTCCATGAAGCCAGCAACGTTTTCTACAGAGCCGATTTCATCAAGCATCTTAAGAACAGCTTCGTTCGCGCCGCCGTGAGCAGGGCCCCAAAGCGCAGAGATACCAGCAGCGATACATGCATATGGGTTAGCGCCAGTAGAACCCGCTAAACGTACTGTAGATGTAGACGCGTTTTGTTCGTGGTCAGCATGAAGCGTGAAGATACGGTCCATTGCTTTCGCAAGAATTGGGTTAACTTTGTAATCTTTGTCAGCTGGAGTAGCGAACATCATGTACAGGAAGTTTTCAGCGTAGCTTAAATCGTTACGCGGATACATGAATGGCTGGCCAACTGTGTATTTGTAGCTCCACGCAGCCAAAGTAGGCACTTTAGCAATTAAGCGGATCGCTGTAATTTCACGGTGATCAACATTTTCAACGTCAAAGCCGTTGTGATAGAACGCAGAAAGCGCGCCAACAACACCAACCATGATCGCCATAGGGTGAGCATCACGGCGGAAACCATTGAAGAAGCGGCTAACTTGGTCGTGAACCATAGTGTGGTTGCGGACTTTCGCTTCAAATTCAGCTTTTTGTTCAGCAGTTGGAAGTTCGCCGCTTAACAATAAATAGCAAGTTTCCAAGTAAGACGCTTGAGTAGCCAATTGGTCGATTGGGTAACCGCGGTGTAAAAGAACACCTTTGTTGCCATCGATGAAAGTGATTTTAGACTCGCACGCAGCAGTAGCCATAAAACCAGGATCAAAAGTGAAGTGACCTGCGGCCAATACATCTTTAACGTCGATTACATCTGGGCCCAATGTGCCGCTGTAAATTGGTAATTCAATTTCTTTGCCATCAAGCTGTAAAACGGCTTTTTTGCCAGTTGCTTCAGACATTCAATAGATCTCCTGTCCTGGTGAATGATTTATCTGACTCGAAATACTCATCTTTTAATGCACGAATCAGACGGATTAAAAATTTGCTCTAAGAGTAGAGAGTGCTGAAATTTTGTCAATTATACTTATGGATAAAATGATGACTTCCGAAGTTATAGTTAAGATTTAATCCATTAAAATTTGCATAAAATCACAGCACCGACACACTATAATAAGTTAATTCAAGGAGCAAGTGCATAAATAAAAAATGTTGCTGGCGCAATTGTAAGCAGTTTTATATTGAAAAAAGCGCTTGAAAAGAAACAGAATTCAAGTCGTCATATATTTACATTTATTATGATTCTCGTAACTTACGCATCATTTTAAAAAGAAAATGCTGCTTTCGTAGTCATTGTTAAAAACAATAAGTGACTCAAAAAAAATGATTTAATTGTATAAAAAATAGCTTATTTGGTATTTCGAAAACGATATATAAGTCACTTTTTTTATTTATACGGATGTGAAAAAATTGTTTTAATTAAAATTTATTACGAGATATTTCAATCTTGTAGGGGATTAATCTGTTGCACCAACATCATGCATATTTATGCTACTATGTTAAAATAAAATAATGAACATTTTATATATAAATAAAAAATGATTAAAATAAAGCAGTGAAATTCCCCAGTTTTTAAAACAAGACTTTTTTGTGCATCATTAGTCTAAAGTCGAATTTTCCCGTTTTTGTATAAATTTTAGCGCTTGAATTTGGTGTTTATTTTATAAAAACCAACCATATAGCTGAGATTTGAAGCTAAAGTATTGTAGCGCAAGGTATTTATCTATGTGTTAATGATTCTTATTTAAAGAATTTTTATGCAAAAAGGCCAAGGGCATTGTTTGTATTTTGATAGTTCACGTCTTATAATTCAGTGTCGTTTTAAGTTCAAACGCTATTTAATTTAGAGTTTTAAAGTAGCTGCTGAACAATGCCAGCTTTCCTTCGAATTAATTCCAACAAACTCCGGATGGAGTTTTTACTTACAGGATGCCCGCTGTGAAAAGCAACAGACCTGTCAATTTGTCCATGGGTCAAGTTTTAGAAGTAAACTTAAAATCCCCTGTGGCTATTGCATCTATTCTACACCGTCTTTCAGGTGTCATCGTATTTTTACTCGTACCGGTACTTTTGTGGCTTTTAGACAAGTCTTTGTCTTCGCCAGAAGGTTTTGCTCAAGTTCAAGCAATCTTCGGCGGCTTCATTGTGCGTTTCATTGTATGGGTATTTGTAGCCGGCTTAATTTTCCACTTTATTGCGGGCATTAAGCATTTACTTGCTGACCTAGGCTTTGCTGAAGAACTGCAAAGCGGTCGTATCGCAGCTACTATTTCATTGATCTTGTCTGCAATCGGTATCATTGCAGCATTTGTATGGATTGTTCTCTAATGAAAAGTGCTACTGGTTTAACGGGTTCAGGTTCTCGCGATTGGTTTATCCAGCGTGTCAGCGCTGTTGTTCTTGCTATTTATACCGTAGTGGTATTTGGCTGGATCCTATGTAATGGCGGATTCAACTTTGAACAATGGTATGGCTTTATGATGACATTACCGATGAAGATTTTATCTTTATTGGCAGTCTTATCTCTTGTTGCACACGCATGGATCGGCATGTGGCAAGTGTTCACAGACTATGTGACTACTCGCCAAATGGGTCCTTCAGCTTCAGGTTTACGCCTCGTGCTGACTTCGGCAGTGATTATTGCTGTATTTGCATATGCAATCTGGGCAATCCAGATTTTTTGGGCGAATTGATAGGAAACAATCATGGGCGCTATTACCCCTAAAGAAGATTACACAAATATTCCACACAAAACCTTCGATGCAGTTATCGTTGGCGGCGGTGGTTCAGGTATGCGTGCTTCATATCAGCTTGCTCAAGCTGGCTTGAAAGTTGCAGTACTGACTAAAGTATTCCCAACACGTTCTCATACTGTTGCGGCGCAGGGCGGTATCGGTGCATCTCTTGGCAACATGCAAGAAGATAACTGGCACTACCATTTCTACGATACTGTTAAAGGTTCTGACTGGTTAGGTGACCAAGACGCAATCGAGTACATGACTCGCGAAGCGCCTCAAGTTGTTTATGAACTTGAACACCTGGGCATGCCGTTTGACCGTAACGCGGACGGTACAATTTACCAGCGTCCATTCGGCGGCCACGCAGCGAACTATGGTGAAAAACCAGTTCCTCGCGCATGCGCAGCAGCTGACCGTACAGGTCACGCGCTTCTTCACACGCTATATCAAAGCAACGTGAAAATGGGCACTCAATTCTTCGTTGAGTGGATCGCTCTTGATCTTATCCGTAACGAAGCTGGCGATGTGTTAGGTGTAACTGCTTTAGACCAAGAAACTGGTAAAATTGCAGTATTCCAAGCAAAAGCTACATTGTTTGCTACAGGCGGTGCAGGCCGTGTTTACCGCGCATCGACTAACGCTTATATCAACACTGGTGACGGTCTTGGTATGGCAGCTCGTGCAGGCATTCCATTGCAAGATATGGAATTCTGGCAGTTCCACCCTACAGGTGTAGCGGGCGCGGGCGTATTGCTGACAGAAGGTTGCCGCGGTGAAGGTGCAATCCTTCGCAACGATGCTGGCGAACCGTTCATGGAACGTTATGCTCCGACTTTGAAAGACTTGGCGCCGCGTGACTTCGTATCACGTTCTATGGACCAAGAAATCAAAGAAGGCCGTGGCTGTGGTCCTAAGAAAGACTACATCCTGCTTGATATGACGCACTTGGGTGCTGAAACAATCATAAAACGTCTGCCATCTGTATTCGAGATCGGCAAGAAATTCGCGAACGTTGACATCACTAAAGAGCCAATTCCAGTTGTACCGACAATCCATTATCAAATGGGCGGTATTCCTACAAATATTCATGGTCAAGTTGTTGTGCCTGAAAGTGCTGAAACTCAAGCATTTGAAGCGAATTACAACAAAGAAACCGGTGTTTACTCACACAATGCGGGCGACCGTGATTTCACTAAACCTGTAAAAGGTTTCTATGCGATCGGCGAATGTTCTTGCGTGTCTGTACATGGTGCAAACCGTCTAGGTACAAACTCACTGCTTGACTTGGTTGTATTCGGTAAAGCTGCGGGTGAACACATTATCGATTACGTGACTAAACACCACGGTGATGACTACGCTCCGCTTCCTACAACTGTTCTTGAGAACACTTATAAGCGCATTCAGCTTCTTGATGAATCGACTGAAGGTGAAAACGCTCAAGACGTTGCTGATGCAATCCGTGACATCGTGCAAGACCACGCTGGTGTATTCCGTACATCTGCATTGCTTGACGAAGGTGTGAAACAGATTCTTGCAATTGAACCGCGCGTGCGCAACATTCACTTGAAAGATAAATCTCGCGTATTCAACACTGCACGTATTGAAGCGCTTGAAGTTGAAAACCTGTATGAAGTTGCGAAAGCGACACTGATTTCTGCTGCTGCGCGTAAAGAATGCCGCGGTGCGCATACAGTGGTTGATTTTGAAGAATCACCGGATCATGCAGAACATCCTTACGGCCGCCGCGATGACGAGTGGATGAAGCACACATTATGGTTCTCTTCTGACAACCATCTTGAATACAAGCCAGTTCGCTACAAGCCGCTGTCTGTAGATGCTATCCCACCTAAACCGCGTACATTCTAATTAGGAGAAGTAAGATGAGTAGAGGTACTCGTACATTTAATATCTACCGCTACGATCCTGATAAGGATAAAGCACCGTACATGCAAACGTTCAAGCTTGAATTGACTGATAAGCACCGTATGCTGCTTGATGCGCTTCTTGCATTGAAAGTTCAAGACGAATCTTTGACTTTCCGTCGTTCTTGCCGTGAAGGCATCTGCGGTTCGGATGGTGTAAACATCAATGGTAAAAACGGTTTAGCGTGTCTTTGGAACCTGAACGATTTGCCAGACGTGATCACTATCCGTCCATTGCCAGGCTTGCCAGTGGTGAAAGACTTAGTTGTGGATATGAATCAGTTCTACGATCAGTATGACAAAATTCAGCCTTTCCTAATCAACAATCAGCCTGCACCTGCAAAAGAGCGTTTACAGTCTCCAGAAGAGCGTGAACACTTGGATGGTTTGTATGAATGTATTCTTTGCGCATGCTGTTCAACTTCATGCCCATCATTCTGGTGGAACCCGGATAAATTCCTGGGTCCTTCAGCATTGCTGAATGCATACCGTTTCATTATTGATTCGCGTGATACAGCAACTCAAGAGCGTTTGGACCGTCTTGACGACCCGTTCTCTCTGTTCCGCTGCAAAGGCATCATGAACTGTGTGTCTGTTTGTCCTAAAGGTTTGAACCCGACTAAGGCAATTGGCCACATCCGCAACATGATGTTTGATCAAGCGGGTTAATCCGTTTTGATTGAAAAAGAAGCGCATCCGATGATGCGCTTTTTTTATGGAAAAAGGGGACAGGAACAATAGGAAAGGCTAGATGCGGTATTTTTCCTATGTCCGTGCTGGCCTGCGCCTAGGTGCTGACAGGGGGAGCATGCAGTAGGAACGCAGGATCTGCGGAAATTTAGTGAATTGTCCGGATTTGGAAGATGGACTGTTTAAAATATGATGGAATAAATCTTTTGTGCTGTTAATAGGTGGCGAAAATGTTATCATATAACGTGCAGGGGAGCGTAAATGGCCGTAGAAGGCATATTCACGCTCTTTTTTATTAAGCGCGGTCTAAGGAATATTTTTTAGGATAGACCTTTGTCTAATCTAAATTGAAAGATTGTTTTTTATCACGCACCATATCTTAGATTAAAAAACGAATATTGTATTTCGCTAATTTATGGATGGTATGTGTCAAAAAAATCAATTGAAATTGCAGAACGTGTTAGCATTTATTGCACTGTTATATGTGAAAATTGAGTGTTAAAAATGTACATTTTTTCAACATTTAGCTGAGCTTGAGCAGTATATAAAGGTAAAGAAAGTCGATTTAGAAAAAGTAAAGCGCATAGATTATTTTTTCTAAGACGATTTGCAAAAAATTGCCCGGTTTTGGCTGGGTATAACAATGAGTAATGATGCCGCTGAGGGGCGTTATTGTTCATTAATCACATTGGGAATTCCTAATGTAGTGATAACGCGCCTCATGGCTTAAGCCTAATGGGGACTAATGTCATGTTACCAATTTGACATTAATAATCATGGGTTCGCTTAAAAAGCATCCTGAAATGTTTTTGCAATAGGAAATGGGTCCACAAATGCAAGAAGTTGCTGACGCTCTGCGTCTTGACACTGAACTTAGCGCTGACAGTGCAGCGTATATTGAAGAACTTTATGAAAAGTATTTAACCGCTCCAGACTCAGTAGAAGCTGACTGGCGCGCATACTTCGATAAATTCCCTAAAGGCGACCAGCCGCACAGCAATGTACGTGAGCAATTCCTACTATTAGGACGTAATTCAAACCGTGTTCAGCCTGTCGTTCAAAGCGCAGTAAGTTCTGAGCATGAGCGCCGTCAAATCGGTGTATTACAGCTTATCGCTGCGTACCGCAACCGCGGTCATCAAAAAGCAAAACTTGATCCATTAGGCTTGGCTAAGCGTGAGCAGGCATTTGACTTAGAGTTGGATGCTCACGGCTTAACAAAGTCAGATTTGGATACTGTTTTCAATACTGGCAACTTGGCGATCGGCAAAGACGAAGCTACGCTGGGCGAAATGGTTCAAGCCATGGAAGCGACTTACTGCGCTTCTATCGGTGCAGAATACATGCACATTGTTGATACCAAAGAAAAACGCTGGATTCAGCAGCGTCTTGAAAGTGCCCGCGGCCAGTTCGGTTACAGCGCAGCGCAGAAAAAACACGTATTAGAACGTTTGACTGCTGCGGAAGGTCTTGAAAAATACCTCGGTAATAAATTCGTTGGCGCAAAACGTTTCGGCGTTGAAGGCGGCGAATCATTCATCCCGATGGTGAATGAACTGATTCAGCGTGCAGGCGCTGTTGGCTGTAAAGAAGTTGTGATCGGCATGCCTCACCGCGGCCGTTTGAACCTTCTTGTCAACATCATGGGTAAAAACCCGGCTGACCTGTTTGGCGAATTCGAAGGCAAAGCGCTGAACAAGAAAGGTTCTGGCGACGTTAAGTATCACCAAGGCTTCTCTTCAAACGTCATGACTGCAGGCGGTGAAGTTCACTTAGCCTTGGCGTTCAACCCATCACACTTGGAAATCGTTGGGCCTGTAGTCGAAGGTTCTGTACGTGCGCGCCAAGTACGCCGTAAAGACATCGGCGGCGATGACGTATTGCCGATCATTGTGCACGGTGATGCCGCATTTGCAGGTCAGGGCGTTAACCAAGAAACTTTCCAAATGTCGCAAACCCGTGGTTATACCGTTGGCGGTACAGTTCACATTGTTGTGAACAACCAAGTGGGCTTCACGACTTCTGATCCTCGCGATGCGCGTTCTACAGAATACTGTACTGACATTGCGAAAATGATTCAGGCGCCGATCTTCCATGTGAACGGCGATGATCCAGAATCTGTATTGTTTGTTTCTCAGTTGGCGCATGACTTCCGTCATACTTTCCGTAAAGATGTTGTGATTGACATGTTCTGTTACCGCCGCCGCGGTCACAACGAAGCGGATGAGCCTGCTGCAACTCAGCCGATGATGTATCAAGTGATCAACAAAAAAGCGACAACTCGTACGCTTTATGCCGATCAATTGGTTCAGCAAGGTGTATTGGACCGCGCTTCTGCTGATGCGATGGTTGAACAGTACCGTTCTGATCTTGAAGCAGGCAAGCATGTTGCGAATGCCTTGGTTCTTGAGCCGAATACAAAAATGTTTGTGGATTGGGCGCCTTACTTGGGTCACGAATACACAGACAACTGGGATACAACTTTCCCAATCGAACGCTTAAAAGAGCTTGGCACAAAAATGCGCGAGCTTCCAGAAGGCTTCGTGATGCAGCGTCAAGTATCTAAAGTGATTGATGACCGCCTGAAAATGCAGACTGGTGAAATGCCATTGAACTGGGGTGCTGCTGAAACTCTAGCTTATGCATCTATCCTAGACGAAGGCTTCCTTGTTCGCTTAACAGGTGAAGATGTTGGCCGCGGTACATTCTCACACCGTCATGCAAAACTGCATAACCAAGTGGATGGTTCAACTTACATTCCATTATGCAACTTGAAAGAAAATCAGCCGCGTACTGCAATTTATGACTCTTTATTGTCTGAAATGGCGGTTCTTGCATTCGAATACGGCTACGCAACAACTCTTCCGAAGAGCTTGGTGATTTGGGAAGCGCAATTCGGCGACTTCGCAAACTGCGCGCAAGTTGTGATTGACCAGTTTATCGCATCTGGCGAAACCAAGTGGGAACGTGTGTGCGGTCTAACTATGCTTCTTCCGCACGGTTTTGAAGGTCAAGGTCCAGAGCATTCATCTGCACGTTTAGAACGTTTCTTGCAGCTGTGCGCTGAAGACAACATGCAGGTGATTACACCGACGACTCCAGCGCAGATTTTCCATGCGATGCGCCGTCAAGCACTTCGTCCAATCCGCAAACCGATGATTGTGACTTCACCGAAGTCATTGCTTCGTCACAAACTTGCAACCTCTACTTTAGAAGAGCTTGCAGCTGGCACATTCCAGACTGTGATTGATGAAATCGATACAATCAGCAAAACAGACGTGACCCGTCTGGTGCTTTGCGGCGGTAAAGTTTATTACGACTTGCTTGAAAAACGCCGTGAGAAAGAATTGAACAACACTGCAATCGTTCGTATTGAACAATTGTATCCATACCCAGAACAGCGTATTGCTGAAGTGCTTGCTTCTTATCCAAATGTGACTGAAGTCGTTTGGGCTCAAGAAGAACCGAAAAACCAAGGCGCTTGGTTATTCATCGCTCCGCGTCTGTATGACGATGTGATGAAAGCGGGCAAACAAGTACGTATCAGTTATGCTGGCCGTGAAGCTTCTGCTGCACCGGCTTGCGGTTCACCATATTTGCATGCAAAACAACAAGCTCAGCTGGTTAATGACGCTTTAGCGATCGTAGCTGAATAACAGGAGATTCTTAGTAATGGCAACCGAAATTAAAGCACCGGTATTCCCAGAGTCAGTTGCTGACGGAACGATCGCAACTTGGCACAAACAGCCTGGTGAAGCAGTATCACGCGACGAAGTGATTTGCGATATTGAAACAGATAAAGTTGTTTTAGAAGTTGTTGCTCCTGCTGACGGTACAATTGCATCTATCATTAAAAACGAAGGCGACACTGTATTATCAAATGAAGTGATCGCTCAGTTTGAAGAAGGCGCGGTTTCTGGCGCTGCTGAAACTCAAGCGGTTCAATCAGAAGCTCAAGTAGAGCAAGCTGCTGCGAAAACTGAAGCTGGCAATGCGCCAGTTGTAGAACGCGCTCAGCCTGTATCTGATCAAGCGCCTGCAGTTCGCAAAGCGTTGACTGAATCTGGTATTGCTGCATCTGACGTTGCGGGCACTGGCCGCGGCGGCCGCATCACGAAAGAAGATGTTGCTAATCATCAAGCTAAACCAGCTGCTGCGCCTTTAAGCGTTGCGGTTGGTGAGCGTGTTGAAAAACGCGTTCCAATGACTCGTCTTCGTAAGCGTGTTGCTGAACGTCTGCTTGCTGCAACTCAAGAAACAGCAATGTTGACAACGTTCAACGAAGTGAACATGAAACCAATCATGGACATGCGTGCTCAATACAAAGACGCTTTTGAAAAACGTCACGGTGCGCGTCTTGGCTTTATGTCATTCTTCGTTAAAGCAGCAACTGAAGCACTTAAACGCTACCCAGCTGTAAACGCTTCAATCGACGGTAACGACATTGTTTACCACGGTTTCTACGACATCGGTGTTGCTGTATCTTCTGACCGTGGTCTAGTGGTTCCAGTTCTTCGTGATACTGACCGTATGAACTACGCTGAAGTAGAAAATGGTATCCGTGCATATGCTGGTAAAGCGCGTGACGGTAAATTGGGTATCGAAGATATGACTGGCGGTACATTCACCATTACTAATGGTGGTACTTTCGGTTCATTGCTTTCTACACCGATTTTGAATACGCCGCAAACTGCGATCTTGGGTATGCACAAAATCCAAGAACGTCCAATGGCTGTGAATGGTCAAGTAGAAATTCTGCCAATGATGTACTTAGCGCTTTCTTATGACCACCGTCTAATCGATGGTAAAGAAGCGGTAGGTTTCCTTGTAACAATCAAAGAATTGTTAGAAGAGCCAGCTAAACTGATCCTTGATCTTTAATCTAAAGAATAAATCCATGGGCTTAGAGCGATCCTCTAAGCCCATTTTTGGAGAGAATAATGTCTCAACAATTTGATTTAGTAGTAATTGGCGGCGGCCCAGGTGGTTACGAAGCTGCAATTCGCGCTGCACAATTGGGTTTTAAAGTTGCGTGTATCGAAAAGCGCATCCATAAAGGCAAGCCATCTTTAGGTGGTACATGCTTAAACGTGGGTTGTATCCCATCGAAAGCATTGCTTGATTCTTCACATCGTTATGAAGATACCGTTCATCATTTAGATGACCACGGCATTACAACAGGTGAAGTGAAGTTTGACCTTGCAAAATTGCTTGCACGCAAAGACAAAATCGTTGACCAATTGACTGGCGGTATCGACCAGTTATTAAAAGGCAACGGCATTGAGTGGTTAAAAGGTACGGGTAAATTACTTGCTGGTAAAAAAGTTGAGTTTGTTTCTCATGAAGGTGAAACTCAAGTTTTAGAGCCGAAATACGTAATTCTTGCAACTGGTTCTGTGCCTGTAAATATTCCTGTTGCTCCTGTAGATCAAGACATTATTGTTGATTCTACTGGCGCGCTTGAATTTGCTGAAGTACCTAAGCGCCTTGGTGTGATTGGTGCAGGCGTTATTGGTCTAGAGCTAGGTTCAGTTTGGCGTCGTCTTGGTGCAGAAGTTGTTGTATTTGAAGCAATGGATGCATTCTTACCAATGGCTGATAAAGCGTTGGCAAAAGACTACCAAAAACTATTGACTAAACAAGGTCTTGATATCCGTGTTGGCGCTAAAGTTGCTGGTACAGAAATCAACGGTTCTGAAGTTACAGTTAAATACACACAAGGCGGCGAAGAAAAAACTCAAGCATTCGATAAATTAATCGTTTGTGTGGGTCGTCGCGCGTATGCAGAAGGCCTATTGGCTGATGATTGTGGTATTAAACTGACTGAACGTGGTTTAGTTGAAGTGAATGATTGGTGTGCGACTTCGGTTGAAGGCGTATATGCAATTGGTGACCTTGTACGCGGTCCAATGCTTGCACATAAAGCAATGGAAGAAGGCGTAATGGCAGTTGAACGTATTCACGGTCATGCTGCTCAAGTGAACTATGACACTATCATCTCTGTCATCTACACACACCCAGAAGCGGCGTGGGTTGGTTTAACAGAAGAACAAGCGAAAGAAAAAGGCCACGAAGTTAAAACAGGTCAATTTGGTTTCGCTGTAAACGGTCGTGCTTTGGCTGCAGGTGAAGGTGCTGGTTTCGTGAAGTTTGTTGCTGATGCAAAAACAGATCGTTTACTCGGTATGCACGTGATTGGACCTGCTGCGTCTGATATCGTTCACCAAGGCATGATTGCACTTGAATTTGTATCTTCTGTTGAAGATCTTCAGTTAATGACATTTGGTCACCCAACATTCTCTGAAGTGGTACATGAAGCTGCGCTTGCAGTGGATGGTCGAGCGATTCACGCAATTCAGCGTAAACGTAAATAAGATGAAGAAAAGAGCGGCCTAGGTCGCTCTTTTTGCATTTGGTGGTTGTTTTTATATGAACAATCATCTAAAAATAAAGATAAGAAATATTTTAAATTTTTAAAAAGGTTAAAGCTGCTTTGACGGATGTCTGGGCTTTAATGGGTTATAACAAAGCGAAAAAAGAGTAAAAGGTTGTTCAATGAATCTACATGAATATCAAGCTAAAGCGTTATTAAAAAAATATGGTATGCCAGTGCAAGAAGGTATTCTTGCGACGAATGCAGAGGAGACCGTTGCTGCATTTGAACAGCTTGGTGGTAAATTTGCAGTTTTAAAAGCCCAAGTGCATGCCGGTGGTCGCGGTAAAGCTGGCGGTGTGAAAGTGGTGAAATCGGCTCAAGAAGCTGCTGATTATGCAAATAATATTCTAGGCACGCGTCTTGTGACCTACCAAACAGATGCCAATGGCCAACCGGTAAATAGCATCTTGGTTTCTGAAGATGTTTATCCTGTAGAGCGCGAATTGTATTTAGGTGCTGTGGTTGACCGTTCTAGCCGCCGTGTGACCTTTATGGCATCCATAGAAGGCGGCGTGGAAATTGAAAAAGTCGCGGAAGAAACCCCTGAAAAAATTATTAAAGTTGAAGTTGATCCGCTGGTCGGCTTGCAGCCGTTTCAAGCGCGTGAAGTCGGTTTTGCGCTGAATTTGAAAAATGAGCAGATCAATCAATTTGTTAAAATCATGACTGCTGCGTATCAGGCCTTTATTGAAAATGATTTTGCCTTGTTTGAAATTAACCCGCTGTCTGTGCGCGAAAATGGCGAAATTCTCTGTGTCGATGCCAAAGTCGGCATTGATTCCAATGCGCTGTACCGTTTGCCTGAAATCGCGGCTATGCGTGACAAATCACAGGAAAATGAGCGCGAACTGAAAGCCTCTGAGTTTGATCTGAACTATGTGGCGCTGGAAGGCAACATTGGCTGCATGGTGAATGGCGCAGGCCTTGCCATGGCGACCATGGACATTATTAAGCTGTATGGCGGCCAGCCGGCCAACTTCCTTGATGTCGGCGGCGGAGCGACCAAAGACCGCGTGATCGAAGCCTTTAAAATTATTCTGTCGGACAGCTCGGTCAAAGGCGTACTGATCAATATTTTTGGCGGCATTGTACGCTGTGACATGATTGCGGAAGCGATTATTGCGGCGGTTCAAGAAGTAAATGTTACCGTTCCTGTGGTGGTGCGCTTAGAAGGCAACAACGCAGAATTGGGTGCTAAATTACTCGATGAATCAGGTTTGACATTGATTTCTGCCAGCGGCCTTGCTGATGCGGCGGAAAAAATTGTTGCTGCGGTAAAAGGCTAAGGGAGTAGACATCATGAGCGTATTAGTAAATAAAGACACAAAAGTATTGGTGCAAGGCTTTACCGGCAAAAACGGCACATTCCATTCTGAACAGTCCATTGCTTACGGCACTCAAGTTGTGGGCGGCGTAACACCGGGCAAAGGCGGCCAAACGCATTTAAATTTGCCGGTGTTCAATACCATGAAAGAAGCGGTGAAAGAAACTGGCGCCAATGCAACATCTATTTATGTGCCGGCGCCGTTTGTACTGGATTCGATTATTGAATCCATTGATTCCGGCATTGAGCTGATTGTGGTCATTACCGAAGGCGTGCCGACTTTAGACATGCTGAAAGCCAAGCGCTATTTGGAAACTTATGGCAATAATGCGCGCCTGATCGGGCCAAACTGTCCGGGGATCATTACTCCAGGAGAATGCAAAATCGGCATTATGCCGGGGCATATTCATCAGCCGGGTAAAGTTGGCATTATCTCGCGTTCAGGCACGCTGACTTATGAAGCCGTAGCGCAGACTACGAAACTGGGTTTAGGTCAATCAACGTGTATTGGCATCGGCGGTGACCCGATTCCGGGCATGAACCAAATTGACTGCTTGAAATTATTCCAAGACGATCCGCAAACAGAAGCGATCATCATGATTGGTGAGATTGGCGGTACAGCCGAAGAAGAGGCCGCTGAATATATTCAAGCTCATGTGACCAAGCCTGTTGTCGGCTATATTGCAGGCGTCACAGCACCGAAAGGTAAGCGTATGGGACATGCAGGTGCGATTATTTCCGGTGGTAAGGGTACGGCTGAAGAGAAATTTGCTGCTTTTGAAAAAGCCGGTATGGCCTATACCCGCAGTCCTGCGGAACTGGGTTCAACCATGCTTAAAATATTAAAAGAGAAAGGCCTAGCGTAATTCCTTAGTTTTTCATTTTTAAAAAGCCCAATGCCCGCATTGGGCTTTTTTTATGGTGATGATGGACATTTGGCTAAACAGATTTGAATGCTGTTTCAAAATAGATGCCTATTTTGCTGTTTATGTAGTAGTTTTGAGCAGGTGCTGATTTCATCAGAAAATTAGGCCAATGAGCCATTATCAAGCGCTTTTGAGCAGACAGGATTGAAAAGATTCAGGCTATAAAAAAGCCGCAGTTTTAAGGCTGCGGCTTTCTGGTTAAATCAAGGTGATTAACCCGCTTTTTTATTCAAGCTTTGCGTCAAGCCATTGATATCGCCGCCTTGAATGCCCAGCTCGCTCATGAGGCTGTCAATTAACGGCGCTTGGCTGCGGTAGCGCAGGGCACTGTTGACGACTTGATCAGACAGCGCAACATTGCTGCCGTCATGCGGGCCATCTCCATGCGCAGAACCTGCGTGGCTGCCGTGCAGGCCATTCACTTGCAGAATCTTAATATCGTCAATATTTTCCATCGGCTTCACGCTTTCACGGATAATTTCCGGCAGGTATTTCAGCATGGCCAAACGGATCTGCATTTCAATCTGCTCAGAAGACAGCACGTTATTGGCTTCATTGACGGCGCGGGTACCTTCCGCATCCACTTGGTACTGTTTTTCCATCGCTTGAGCAAGTAATACTTTCGCGTCTGCTTCACCTTTGGCTTTTAGGCGCGCCTGCTCAGCTGCAGCCTCTGCGGCAATACGGATTGCTTCCGCTTCATCGGCCGCGGCTTGCTTGCCTGCTTCAGCAGCCACCGTAATGGCAATCGCGTCTTTTTCTGCCGCCTGCTTGGCTGCAACCAGTTCAACGGCTTTTTGGCGTTCAGCGCGCTGAGTTTCACGCACGGTAATCACTTCTTCTTCAGCTTTCACAGCTTCGGCGCGGGCGCGGTCAGCATGTGCTTTCGCTTCAGATTCTTCACGGGATTTTTCAGCAATGGCAATGGCGCGGATCTGCTCAGCCAATTCGATGGTTTTCTTCTGTTCAACCTGCGCTTGTTCAATGATCTGCGCTTTTTGAATATTTTGATTTTCAACATCGCGGGCCGCGGTAATGCGTTTTAAATCCACTTCGCGTTCAGCAGCAATGCGCGCTTCTTCCGCTTCACGCTTTTTACCGGCTTCCTGCGCCGCAATTTCGGCCAGCTGTTCTGCGCGGCGCACGGCAATTTCCCGTTCCTGCTGCAGTTTTGCATATTCTTCTTCACGCAGAATCTGCAGGCGCGCCTGCTCAGCTTCCAGATTTTTGCTTTTAATCGCTAAGTCCGTATCCTGCTCAATGGCATTGCGCTTGCGGCGGCGGTCTTCAATGGTTTCAGTCAGTTTGGTCAGACCTTCGGCATCGAAAGCATTTTGCGGGTTAAAATATTTAAAGCCTGTTTGGTCTAAGCCGGTTAACGATACGGTTTCTAATTCCAAACCGTTTTTGTGTAAATCTTCAGAAACCACTTGCTGTACTTTCTGCACAAAATCAACGCGTTTTTCGTGCAGCTCTTCCATCGCCATTTCAGCAGCGACTGCGCGCAGCGAATCGACAAATTTACCTTCGACCAAGTTCTTCAGTTCATTGGGCGACATGGTTTTTTGACCTAAAGTCTGCGCCGCCGTGGCAATCGATTCAGCGGTCGGTTTGACACGGACATAGAACTCCGCCATCACATCGACACGCATGCGGTCGCGGGTAATCAAGGCTTGATCATCCGCGCGGCGCACTTCCAAGCGCAGGGTATTCATGTTGACCTGAATGATTTCATGCAGCACCGGCAGCACAATTGCGCCGCCGCCTAAAATCACTTTCTCACCGCCAAAACCGGTGCGCACAAAAGAAATTTCTTTGCTGGAACGGCGGTACAGCCGGGCAAGAATAAAACCGATAAAAATCAGTGCTGCAAAGATCACACCTGTGGTGACCAAAATGCTGCTTGGAATAATATCTAGCATATTGTCGTTTCTCTATAGTTGTCTTTTAGGTCAATAAACCATGTTTAAAATAATATTCAATATGATTGAAAATATTGAATATAAAGCAAAAAATAAGCAGCTCAAATGAATGTTTATTGCTTATCAGGGAGCAACGGCCTGAAAGCCGATTTTAGTTTTCTGAGTCAGTACCACAGACTCGCCTTGCTCAAAAATAATATTCTGTTCAGGTTCAACCATCACATAGTGAGGATGGCCATACTGATCGTACACTTTGGCTTGAGCCGGGGAGTTGGGTTTTGCGCGGCCCAATACAATGACCGCGGTACGTCCGATCAGTTCTTCGCTGTAAATGGCATCAGTTTCGTCCTGAGGTAAAATTTTAGCCAAAAACTGCGTGCTGATGCGAACCAGAGGCATGCATAAAAATAAGCAGGCAGGCGAAATCAGCCATGCGCTGAATGTCATGGTCGTAAAGTGCCACATCAGGCCTTGGATCATGAATCCGCTCAGGCTGTAAACGGTCAGAAAAACAATCAGCCAGACAAACAGCGGCACACGCCCCCAGTACATCCAGTCCAATACTTTGCTGAATGCTGAGGCGTCCGGGTCTGCGGCTAAATCTGCAGTTGAGGCGTCATCCGGCAGGAATTGTTCCAGCACACCGTGAGAGCTTCCGCCAATCATCACGAGGGCAATTTCAAAAATGCCGAAAAGAAACATCAAACAGAGACTGACACTGAAAACAATATTGGAAGGATGTGTAAATAAATCCAACATTATATTTATCTCTATATTTTGCTTATAAATAATATGGAATTAAAAAATTTGGCAAAATTTTCTATATCTCACAACAATATCATTTAACTGTAATTTTGTGTGAAAAAAATACATCAAATAATCGCGGTTATTTTATATTAATTTTATCAAACGGTAAAATATTTCCAGGTTTGCTGATGGTTTTCGAGTATTGAGGCAATGAACGCCGCCTAGCGATTGATTGCCTGCATCTGCATATTGCTTTGCCGTAGGCCAAGCGGTATTTATAGAAAATTTATACTAATACTTGAAATAAAAGGATTTAAAAAATAAGCCTCATTTCATGATTTTTTGTATGGAATTAAAACGAACGGCATGCGATCTGCTGAAATAGCGTTCAAAAGCGGCAGGCTGCTAAACACCATGACGCCTGGATAGGCATGTTTTCAGCTTATCGAATATTGGCTTGAATGAACAAAAAAACAGCTGAATATTCAATCAGCGGTATAAAACTGGCTGTTCTGAAGACAGATTTTTAATGCAGAAGGCTGGAAGTTTGAAAAGCAGGCGGTCTCTGCTGCAGCAAATGGTGATTCTTTGGAGATAAAATTCAGCAATATTGCTGTCTTGGAAAACATTCCTTTCAGCGTGGATATCTTCAATGCTCAAGATCTCAAATGCAAATGCGCAAGCTAGAGTTCAGCCGGCTGAAATAGCTGTTATTAAAAAGCAGCCATTAAAAAAGCGGAAATTAAAAAAAGCAGCCATTCAAAAAGCAGCAGTTAAAGCAAGGCGGTTTGAATGCGCACTTTCATGTTCAGCGCCGCCTGAATGATGAAAGACTTCATCCATTGCACTTGCTGGCCCATCGGGTTGGTTTTGATCGCATTGTCCAAAAAGCTTAATGCAGGCTGGTTAAACAGCTGCTGTTGAATGGCATCTTGCAGCTGCTGCGCATTTGACACCAAAGGCATGCTGGCCGTATAAAAGCCTTTAGGATAATTATAAAAAGCATACAGCAGATTGAATGCGCGCTGATCGCCTTTTAAATTGCCTGCGCCAATTTCATAGCTGCGGTCTTGATTGCTGTGGGTCAGTCCAATCATAAATTGCCATTCGTTATCATCCGAAAGTCTAAGCCCGAACTGCAGGCCAATTTGATCCGCAGTCAGCTCATGCTGCGCAAAATTATCCAAGGCCGAGCCGTCTTCATTCAGCGCTTCCTGCAGCGTCAGCATATTGCGGTTATGCATATAAATAAAGCCGGCAAGTTTGGCTTGCTCCAGATGGGATTTGAGGGCATCAATATCAAAATGGCTGTAAGGCATAATCGGATCGCGGCAATAAGGACTGAAGATACTTTAAGCGGATTCGGCTGCTGAATGTAGGGGCTGTTTAGAGTTTTTAACTATCAAGTAATCGTCAGCTCTTTTTATCTTTTGGCCAAAAATAGCAGTATAATCAGCACGGCTGATCATGCAAATTGAATTGCTTCATTAAAGCAGATAAGCATTATCAGCAAACTTCTATATGACGAATTTGCATATCAATATAATAAAACAAGCAATAGTTGGGATAACTAAATCTCTATAATAAATATAAATTTTCAAAAGTGTCATACGTACACGTTTTTCTAAGCTGGTGTTGTCCATGTCGTTAAATGAGGAAAGACTTACTCATCTTAAACAGCTAGAAGCTGAGAGTATTCATATCATCCGTGAAGTTGCCGCTGAGTTTGAAAACCCAGTGATGCTGTATTCCATCGGTAAAGATTCTGCAGTGATGCTGCATCTCGCTTTAAAAGCATTCTATCCTGCCAAACTGCCATTCCCGCTGCTGCATGTCGACACAGGCTGGAAGTTTAAAGACATGATCACTTTCCGTGACAACATGGCAAAAGAACATGGCTTTGAGTTGATCGTGCATCAAAATAAAGAAGGCAAAGATGCCGGCGTGAACCCATTTGATTATGGCAGTTCAAAATATACCGACATCATGAAAACCCAAGGCTTAAAGCAAGCGCTGGATAAATACCAGTTCGATGCTGCTTTTGGCGGCGCGCGCCGCGATGAAGAAAAATCCCGTGCCAAAGAGCGTGTGTATTCATTCCGTGACAGCAAGCACCGCTGGGACCCGAAAAACCAGCGTCCTGAACTTTGGAACCTTTACAACGGTAAAGTCAATAAAGGTGAAAGTATTCGTGTGTTCCCATTGTCTAACTGGACTGAGCTGGATATTTGGCAATACATCTACCTTGAAAATATTAAATTGGTGCCTTTGTACTTGGCGGCTGAGCGTCCAGTGGTTGAGCGTAGCGGTACGCTGATCATGGTAGATGACGAGCGAATGCGTTTGAACGAAGGTGAAGTGCCACAAATGAAATCGGTACGTTTCCGTACTTTAGGCTGTTACCCATTAACGGGTGCGGTTGAATCAACTGCAACGACCTTGCCGGAAATTATCCAAGAGATGCTTTTAGCAACCACATCTGAACGTCAAGGCCGTATGATCGACCATGATGAAGCAGGTTCGATGGAAAAGAAAAAGCAGGAAGGTTACTTCTAAATATTTTTAGATGAATCTCCCCCTAACCCCCTCTTTATGAAAGAGGGGGAACTCCCGAAAAAGAACGGAGAAAAGTCCTCCTTTATTTAAAGGAGGATTTAGGTGGATTTAAAGATTTAAGAAACCGATTTCTAAAGAATATGTGGAGCTTTGAGCAATGTCTCATCAATCAGATTTAATTAGCCAAGACATCTTGGCGTATTTAAAACAGCACGAAAATAAAGACTTATTGCGTTTTCTGACTTGCGGTAACGTGGATGACGGTAAATCAACCTTAATTGGCCGTTTGCTTTACGATTCAAAATTGATTTATGAAGATCAATTGCAAGCGGTAACGCGCGACTCGAAAAAAGTTGGCACTACGGGCGATGCACCTGATTTGGCGTTATTGGTGGATGGCCTGCAAGCGGAACGTGAGCAGGGGATTACCATTGATGTGGCTTACCGTTATTTCTCAACTGAAAAACGTAAGTTCATCATTGCGGATACACCAGGACACGAACAGTACACACGCAACATGGCAACAGGTGCATCGACTGCGGACCTTGCAATCATCTTGATTGATGCGCGTTATGGCGTGCAAACTCAAACTCGCCGTCACTCATTTATTGCTGGTCTTTTGGGTATTCGCAATATTGTGGTTGCGATTAACAAAATGGACTTGGTGGAATTTTCTGAAGCACGCTTCAATGAAATTCAAGCGGAATATAATGAGTTCGTGAACCAATTGGGTGAGCGTAAACCTGAAAATATTATTTTCACGCCAATTTCTGCATTGAATGGCGACAATGTGGTGAATAAATCGCCAAATACGCCGTGGTACCAAGGTCAAACTTTAATGGAGACTTTGGAAACTGTTGAAATTTCACAGGATACCAGCAAGCACGAATTCCGTTTCCCTGTGCAATATGTGAACCGTCCAAACCTCGATTTCCGCGGTTTCTGCGGTACGGTTGCGCTTGGCGCAGTAAAAGTCGGCGATACGATTACTGCCTTACCATCGGGCAAGTCTTCAACAGTAAAAGAAATCGTCACTTTTGACGGCAACCTTGATCACGCTGTTGCAGGCCAAGCGGTGACGTTGACGCTGAATGATGAAATTGATATTTCACGCGGCAACGTGTTGGTGAAAGCAGGCGAGCAGCCACTGATTTCACGTTCTGCACGTGCATCTGTGGTTTGGATGAACGATCAGCCACTTGTACTTGGTAAATTGTATAACGTGAAGTTTGGTACGCAAACTATTCCGGCCAAAGTTGAGAAGATTAACTTCCGTACCAATGTCAACACATTGGAAAAAATGGAAGTTGAACAGCTTGATTTGAACGCGATTGCGGATGTGACCATTGAGTTTGATGCGCCTGTGGTTTTTGATCGTTATCACGACAGCCGCTACACAGGTTCATTCATCTTTATTGACCGTTTAAGCAACGTCACTGTCGGTGCGGGCATGGTTGAAGCTGCGGTGGAATGGACTGCACACGATGAGCCGGTAACTGCTGAAAAGCGTGCTGCACGTTTGGGTCAAAAACCTGCTGCGGTAACAGTCACTGCTAAAGTTCTTGAAAATGCGCAAGCGATTGAAAGCTTGCTGATTCAGCAAGGTGTGGTTGCGATTGCAAAAGCTGGCCTAGATGCTGCCCAAGTTGCTTTGCTTCGCCAAACAGGTGTAGTGGTGATTACTGATGTTGCTGACGGTACAGATGTAACTTATGCAGTCGACACAGTTGAAGAAGTGGCCGAAAAAATTGTTGAATTGGTTCGTCTATAATAGATTGAGCTGATTTTAAAAAAAAGACCCGCTGAGAAGCGGGTTTTTTTATTGCTTGAAGCCTGATTGTTTAAAAATAACACAATCAACAAATATGTGATATTTCATTATATTTTCTTTTTTATACAATGCCTTTGAAAGAGGGGTGTTTATGAAAAAGTTATTATTTTTAATGGGGTTATGTTTTGCATGTGGTGCGGAGGCAAAGCAGAGCAGTCAAAGCACAGAAGCCATTAAACAGAAAATTATTCAGCAGTCGATTGAGAGCTATCTGGGAAATTGCCCTTGCCCATATAATACTGCGAGAAATGGCAGCCGATGCGGAAAGCGCAGCGCTTACAATCGTGCCGGCGGATACGCGCCGCTTTGCTATCCTGAAGATGTGAGCGATCGTATGGTGAAGGAATATAAGGGGCGCGGTTAATCTTTTGCATTCATGCTATTTATACAATCTAAACGGCATGTTTGATCATTGCGATTGATCCCTGAAAGAAACCCGCTTTGCAGTGGGTTTCTATATATCGGCTTTAAAAAGTGATTCAATAAAGCTAAATTACAGACTTGAAACCTATTGAATAGTTACAGTGACGGGTTTTGCGTAAATTGTATAAGTGTAATTTGGTGCCATCGTATATTGGTAGCTTGGCATGACATAAGCTGTGCCTTTTTCGGTAAATGTCAGCCCTTGGCCATTTTGCGTGTATTTAGCCGAATTTGGCAGAACCAGCATATTTTTAACGATGTAATTCGATTTTGCTCCAATTTGAGTTTGGATTTCCGCATTGATTTCTACAGGCTTACCTACAGTGGCTGTGAGTTGACTTGCTGTATTCAGCTTTACCACCAGATTTGATGAATCATGCGCATAATCTGTGGTTAAGCCATGCGTGCCTTGAACATACATGCGGTTAAAATCATCTTTGTTCATACGGAAGGTCCACGGCCAGAAAGTCACGCCGCGCTGGCTCGCCATAGACATCAACTCTTTATTTAACCCTGAAAAAGACGGATTAAAGGTCGAGGAATATTTTTGCGTTGCATCTAAAATACGGCGTGTGTTGACAATGTTGCTTTGCGCTGTCGGTGTGCTGGTTAAAAATCCAGTGGATACGCCAGGCAATTCATTCTTCATATGCAGGATTTGATCGCCAAGAAAACTGATGACAATGGCTTGGTCATAAGCATCATATTTATCCAGCAGCGCTTTAATTTTTGGCACAATTTCTGGTTTTGAACTTTTGATTTCAATGAAATGGGTCACGTTTGGGTGTTTTTTCACAGCAGCCAAAACTTGATCCATTGTTGGAATTTTGCGTCCATTGGGAATGGTGCGCAAGTTTTGAATTTCTGCAAGCGTCATGTCTTCAATTTGGCCTGCAACACCTGTGGTGCGCGTGGTGGTTGCATCGTGCATGATGACCACGTGATTATCTTTTGAGAGATACACATCGTACTCGATGGCATCGGCACCCACTTCAATGGCTTTTAATGCGCCTTCTAAGGTATTTTCATCTTCAAGCGCAGGAATGCCGCGATGCCCAGTAATCAATGGCTTGCGCAACAGGGTATTCGGCGCCATCAATTTCATAATCGATTGGACAGTCTCTGGCTGTGACGTATAAATGCCGTTTACACCAGTACTTAGCACTTCGGCAGCGCTTAAAGTGCTATTCGTATCCATATTGGCCCAAGGCGAAATCAGCAAACGCTGTAAATGTGCGACCACATCAGTTTGCACCAAATGCTTTGGCAAAATCACAATTTTAGAAAGCGATAAGTTGGTATTGTGCGCAATGGTGACAATATCTTTACGTGAATTGGTTAATCCAGTTTGTTTGGAATAATCGAGCGCTGTTCGAAGCGTTGGAATAGCGATTCGCGCTTTGCGCAAAAGTTCTGGCTGATCTGAAAGCAAGGTGATATCTGATAGGTCATAGCTTTCGCTCAACACTTTCAGTTTTTCAATGCTTTGTTCATTTTTAATGCTGAGCAGCGGAAGCGTGCGGCGCGCTGCATCATTCAGATAATCACGTAAATGCATGACTTTTTTCTGTTCAGCATTCAGCAGATTTAATTGTTCATCGAGCTGATAGGCAATGTGCGTTGCCGCGGCAGATGCGCTGCCAGCAATTGGCGCAGGCTGAGCCAGCGTTGGTGCCATCGAAACAGGCAGGTTTTGATCAATAATATCTGTGACGCGGTTGGATTCAGGCAGTGGATCAAGCTGTTCGGTAATCTTGATTGAATCCACTTTCATTAATAAGCCAGCAGTAGATAAGCCGACTGCGCCTTGGTCTAGGTTGTAAGGCAGTGTGGTATCCAGCACTAAATTGTCATCAATATAATGGCGCACGCGTTGGCCATAAACGATGACCGTGGCTTTATGCGGCGTGTTGATATCCATATTTTCTTTATAAGCAGACTTATGCAGGACATTCCAAGCATTGGTTGGCTGGCGCAGCGCAAGTTCTAAACCGCTTGCCCCTGTTGCATCAGCACGAATTGCAAATTGGTAATAAGGGGTAAATGCAGGCTCAGCATAGCTGTCCGCAGCGCGGTAAATGATGCTGCCCCAACGGCCGCCATTATTTCGCTCTAAGTAGTTGAACTCCACGTCTATTCGATAGTTTCTGAGTTTTTGATATTCAGGAGATAGCATCAAGGTGGTCATTTGAGTGTCGTTGGCACGGCCATCAATCAGCAGGCTGCCATCTTTTACTTCTACAGTTCCTGCGTTGGAGCGCAAAGCCGTCCATGCAGCAGGAAGCGCAGCCATCTGATCAAAGTTTTCATCTAAATAAACTTTAGGAACAGGAACTTCTTCTTCAGGCTCTTCAGGTTCTGGGGAAGGGGTTGTTGGCGGCTCAGGCGCTGCAGGCGGTTCATTATTATCATTATCGCCGCAAGCGGTTAAATTCAGCGCCAGTAAGATGGCTAAGCTTAATGAAGTCAGTTTAATCATTATTGGATCTCAAGTTTGATTTTAGAAAGCGACTCAAACTTAAGAGTTAAACGTGACAATTCTGTTGATTTGTAATATATCTAAAATTTAATTACATATTAATCATTTATGAATTCACAAAAATTTAATAAAAATATTTTTACTTATCTGAAAAACATTGTAAGATACATCTTAATTAATCTTATGATGCATCTTTGCTATGCCAAAATCAGATCTCATTGCAGATATTGAAAGCGCTGCCAAGCCGCGTAAACGCTTGTTTGAAGCAGGGCATATGAAACTGCTGGTGCTACATTTGATCTCCCAAGCGCCAAAATTCAGCTATGACATTATTAAAGATGTAGGCGCAGTGGTCGGCGGCGGTTACAGCCCAAGTACAGGCACCATCTACCCAACGCTGAACTATCTTGAAGAACAGCACTATATTTGCGCTGAACTGAATGCGGAAGAGCGTAAACAATATTGCATCACGCCAGCGGGCATTCAGCATCTACAGGATGAACAGGCCACGGTTGAAAAAATTCTGTGCCGTTTTGATACCCGAAAACAAATCCAAAACAATGAACAGTACCTCGATATTAAACGGGCAATGGAAAACTTGAAAGCATCATTGCGGCTTAAAATTCAGCACAGTGAACTCAGTCCAGAACACGTGCGCGAGATTGCTGACAAAATTGATCACGCCGCTGTAGAAATCAGCCGTTTATAGGAGCAGCGCATGAAACAGCATCAATATGCCGTGACGGTAAAACACATTGCCGATGCACAGGGTAATCCATCTGCCTATAGCGAAGTTTTGCAGTTTAATGCCTATAACCATGATGATTTATTTCAGGTGTTAGAGCACTTAAATCAAGCGAATCTGCTCGACGATGAAAAGACCAAAGCCTTTGCCGTTGGACTGAAATTGTTTGGCGAAACTTTGCTGGAAAATAAAGACCTTCCTGTGTTTAAAGACTTCTTGCCGCAGTTTGTGCAATTTATGAAAAGCCTTAAACAGACTATTAAAACGCAGCAGTTAGAGCAAACTTCAACGCAGGTACACCATGAGCAATAATCTTCCTAAAATTCATCCTAAACATTTGACTTGGCTGATGCCGCTGATGCTTTCAGGCATTATGAGTGGTTCAATTTCCTGTTTTAACCTGCTGTTGAATAAAGGTTTAGTTGATGGATTTTTTAGCATTTGGCTGCATGCATGGAGCCTGTCATGGCTAATGGCCTTTCCATTGATTTTGATCGTCCTGCCTTTGGTGCGTAAATTTCTCATGAAATTTGTGTACCTGCCGCAAGAGCCATCTTCAAAATAAACGGAATCAGTGAGCCGAGTGCTCGTGAATAGCGTGTTCAATTATCACTTGAAGCTCTGCCAAAGTTTTGACGCCTGCAATGCGTTTGATAATTTGCCCTTGATAAAAAATCAAGGTTGAGGGCAGGCCGTAAACGTTATAGCGCAAAGTTAGAATGGGCGATTGATCGACATTCACTTTGCCGAATTTAATATTTTCATGCTGTGCTGACATGCGCAGTGCGCATTGTTCAAAGACAGGAAAGTTTTGCACACAAGGCGCGCACCAGTCGGCATAAAAACGGATTACGGCAAAACCATCAAACCATTCATAGTCACTGTGGTTATTTTCATTGTATTCAATGAGCTGAGACATGCTGTGCCTATGATGAATTTGCTGAATAGTGCCTTAATTATACATAAGTTCATGCTTATTCATTCTGCGGCATTTCTGTGTTCAAATAGTGCCGAGATAGAAGAATAGTCAATTATTGAAAAGGAAACCTCATGTCAAAGGAAACCATGCAACAGGTCATTATCACTGAGCCGGGCGGTGTTGAAAAACTGGCTTATGAATCGGTGGCAGTTCCTGAGCCGAAAGCGGATGAAGTCTTGGTCAAAGTCCATGCGTTTGGCATCAACCGCCCAGATATTCTACAGCGTCAAGGCTTATACCCAATGCCTAAAGGGGTAACGCCTGTACCGGGACTTGAAGTTGCGGGTGAAGTGGTTGCAGTCGGTGCTGATGTAACACTATTTAAAGTGGGGGAGCAAGTTTGTGGTCTCACCAATGGCGGCGGTTATGCAGAATATTGCGTGGTGCCTGAAAGCCAAACCATTCGCATTCCAGAGGGTGTGAGCTTTACCCAAGCGGCTGCGATTCCGGAAACTTTCTTTACGGTATGGGCGAATGTGTTCCAAATGGCGCATGCCAAAGCAGGTGAGACTGTTTTAGTGCATGGCGGTGCAAGTGGTATTGGCACCACAGCGCTGATGCTGTGCAAATCATTGGGCTTAAAATCCTTTGCAACAGTCGGTTCTGATGAAAAAGTACAAGCTATTTCAGACTTAACAACAGCGATTAACTACAAAACACAAGACTTCGAACAAGTCATTAATGAAGCAACCGACAATGGCGGTGTGGATGTCGTGCTAGATATGGTTGGTGCGCCGTATTTGGAAAAAAACCTCAACTTGCTGTGCCGTGACGGCCGTTTGGTTTATATCGCGTTCTTAGGTGGGGCGAAAGCCAAAGAGGTAAAACTCGGTCAGATTATGATGAAGCGCTTGACCATTACCGGCTCAACCATGCGTGCACGCAATACTGCTGAAAAAGCCGAAATTGCCAAAGGTCTGCAAGAGCAGGTTGCGCCATTGTGGGCGAAAGGTGAATGCTTGCCGATGATTTATAAGACCTTTAACTTTGACCAAATCCAAGACGCGCATGCGTGTATGGACACGGGTGAGCATATTGGTAAAGTTGTGGTGAATATTATTTCGTGAATGAAATATCACACATTCAAAATATAAATAGATGAAAAAGCCAGTTTTTGAACTGGCTTTTCTTTTGGTATAAAAGTGTGAACTAATTCAAATTAAAATTATAAAAATATTAAATTATTTTTCCAAATGTTAAAAAAAATGCCGAATGTTCGACACAACCTGTCAAAAGTATTGTGTAAATTGCAATTAAATATAAAACCAACGAATAAGATTGGTTTTGAGTGAGAGTGTTGCAATACAGAGGATTTTGCCATGAAGATACTATCTACAGCTTATACGCATGCACATGGTTTCCGAGCTTTACAGCATTTGCATAAAGCGGTTATATGCAAACGCGTTAATCCAGCTGAGCTTCATAACATGTATAAAGCCCTTATTCACTTAGAACGCTATAAAGAGCGTTTAACTGGGAAAAGAGCCTCAGTGAATAACCGTACGACTATTTGCTAATAACGGAGTAGACCGATTTGTCTGTTTTGGCCTAGACATTATTAGGCCTTGCGGTGATAATAATTTTTGAAGGGTATATTAAAATATATTTTTATATAATATTTTTTTGATTATTTATTTTAAATAAATAACTTGATTCGCTGTTTTAAATAAGCTTGCGTATATTTTGTGTAGCGAGGGTATTATGAAGCAGACTGCTTCAACACATGAACGCCTTGCAGAGCGTTTAGCCAACATTTTAACCAAATTAAACGCAGGACACTCTTTAGCCGTTGCAGAATTGGCGCAAGAATTTCAAGTTAGTACACGGACGATTGAAAGAGATTTTGACCGCCTGAATTCGTATTTACCTTTAATTCAAGACCACGCGACAAAAAAGTATTCACTTGATGCACTCTATCTGGGCCGTTTTAAACTGCAGGATCTTCAAAACTTTGCGCAGTTGTCAGGTGTAGCTGAGCTGTATCCTTCTTTGGATGTTTCCTTTCTTGGCGCGCTGCTGGATGAGCGCGCAAGCCAGGTTTTTTCCGCCAAGGGATATTCATACGAAAACTCACGTGTATTCGCCGAACATTTTCAGATCTTTGCTGATGCGATTCATCACAAGAAAAAAATCAGTTTTATTTATAATGGACGCTTGCGTATGGTAGACCCGTACCGGCTGATTCATTGTGAAGGCAATTGGTATTTAGCGGCGGTGCAGCAAAGGGAGCTGCGCTCTTTCCGTTTAAGCAAAATCGGTTCTGTAGATGTATATGCATCCGAGCGTTTTATTGCGGATCCCGCGGTATTATCGCAGCTGGAACAGGAAGAGGGAATTTGGTTTGGCGGAGACAAGCTGGAGGTGATTTTTTCAGCGCATCCAGATGCTGCCTATTATTTTAAACAGCGCAAACTTTTACCGGAGCAGGACATTCTGCAGGAAGATGCTGCTGGAGCGCTGACCATCCGCTGCTGCATTCGCCATGAAAAACAGCTGCTGCCCTTGGTGCGTTACTGGATTCCGTATTTGAAAATTGTAGAGCCGGTGCATTTGCAGCAAAAATTAGAACAGGATTTGCGGCGCTATCTCATGCCGTCAAGCGCTGAATATCAAAATCAGGCTGCGGGCTAAGCGGGCATTTGCCGGAGCTGAATAGAAAAAGGGCATTATGCTCTTTTTTTATATCCAATCAATTGAATGAAGGTTGGAGCTCAGTGCGGTCTTGCGGATATGCAGGGGGGATTTCAGGCATAAAAAAACCAGCTGATCGCTGGGTTCTTTATTGCACCATCTTCAATAGCAGAAGAATGGTGCCCGAGGCCAGACTCGAACTGGCACGCTTTGTGGGCGGGGGATTTTAAATCCCCTGTGTCTACCGATTTCACCACTCGGGCTTAACAAGATTGGAGGCGGAGGTCGGAATCGAACCGGCGTACACGGAGTTGCAGTCCGCTGCATGACCACTCTGCCACCCCGCCACGTCTTGTTGATGCGTATATTAGCAAGCTCTGAAAAAAAAACAATAGTACATTCATCTGTATGAGCATAAAAACAGCACACAAGATAAAATATTTAAAATATTCATGTATTATGTGCAAAATTGATTCATATCATCACTTGGAGATGTGCCGTGGCATTAGTTTTAGATGGTCGTGCATTGGCAAAACAAATTGAAGCTGACTTGTTAACTCGCGTAGAAGCGTTAAAAGCAAAATCAGGTCGTACCCCAATTCTAGCGACTATTTTGGTCGGTGACGATGGTGCATCTGCAACTTATGTACGTATGAAAGGCAATGCTTGTCGCCGTGTGGGTATGGATTCACTCAAAGTTGAGCTTCCAAAAGAAACCACAACTGAACAATTGCTGGCTGAAATTGAAAAACTTAATGCCAACCCCGATGTACACGGTATTTTGCTGCAGCACCCAGTACCTGCGCAAATTGATGAACGCGCATGTTTCGATGCCATTTCATTGGCAAAAGACGTAGATGGTGTGACTTGCTTAGGTTATGGCCGTATGGCGATGGGCGAAGCAGCGTATGGTTCTGCAACGCCTGCAGGCATCATGACGATTCTGAAAGAAAACAACATTGAAATTGCAGGTAAGCATGCCGTGGTTGTTGGCCGTTCTGCGATTTTGGGTAAACCAATGGCGGCGATGTTGCTTGAAGCCAATGCAACGGTAACCATCTGCCATTCACGTACTCAAGATTTGGCGAGCTTTGTCAAACAAGCTGACATTATTGTCGGTGCTGTAGGTAAAGCTGAATTGATTCAAAAAGACTGGATCAAGCAAGGCGCTGTAGTTGTTGATGCAGGTTTCCACCCACGTGATGGCGGCGGTGTAGGCGATATTCAGCTCGTTGGTATTGAAGAAGTGGCTTCCGCTTATACGCCTGTACCGGGTGGTGTAGGTCCAATGACCATTACAACTTTGATTCGTCAAACGGTTGAAGCTGCTGAAAAAGCTTTGGGTTAATAAAAACCTCTCCCTAACCCTCTCCTAAAAGGAGAGGGAGACTTCATTGTGAAATTAATGGATACTCCTTCTCCCTTTGGGATGAGGAGCATGCTCCGCAAGGGGATGAGGGTTCTAAATATAATCCTCTCCCTAACCCTCTCCTTTAAGAAAGGAGAGGGGATTTTCATTACTGATTAATATCTATGATTAAAACTAATAACTTATATATTTGAATAAAAATCCAATGAGCTGTACTTTTCAATTCCCCAAAGCCCCAGAACATTTAATTCAAGCCCTGCATGATGTGATTCCAAATTGTGAATTGCATGCACAGCAATTGCCTGAAACACCGATTTCCCTCTGGTTGATTCCGCCGGTTTTTCCAACCGATAAACTGGATGATGAGGTCATTCGCCGTATTTGGAATGATACGCCATATTGGATCTTCTGCTGGGCGTCAGGTCTGGCAATGGCGCAGTGGCTATTGGCAGAACCGCATCATGTGAAAGATAAAGTGGTGCTGGATTTCGGCGCAGGTTCTGGTGTGGTGGCGATTGCAGCGAAAATGGCCGGAGCAAAACGGGTGATTTGCTGTGACATCGATCAAGTCAGTCTCGATGCTTGCCGCGCCAATGCAGAGCTGAATCAGGTTGAATTGGAATATTTGGATGATTTATACAAGGCAGAGCAGGTTGATATCTTGCTGGCTGCTGATGTGCTGTATGATCAATGCAACCGATTTTTCTTAGATGAATTTTTGAAGTTCGCGCCCGAAGTGTGGGTGGCGGACAGCCGGGTGAAAAATTTCAGTCATCCCAAATATGAAAAACTGGATGAGCGTAGCGCAACCACGTGGCCAGATCTCGATGAATCGCCAGAGTTTAGAAATGTCAGTTTCTATAAAACGCTTTAAACATTGGATGAAAAAATAAGACGCTTATTGCGTCTTATTTTTTTGTCTTATGTTTCGTTGATATGAAACGAAAATACCATTAAGAGCAAGTGTAGCGGACAACGCGTAGAGTTGCCGGACGGGCATCCAGCGCTTGCTGAGCGCCTAAGTTGTCTGAGTTATGCAAGTCAGGCGTGTTGGATAGGCCGATACTTGTACGGCTATTGCCGATTTGACGGCCGAACTGTTCATTTTGCATAGACGCTGGGTTGGCAATTTCATTGACGCTTAAAATTGTCAGCTTAAATGTTTGATTGTTGCCCATAACCTTTTGGCATGCGCGCTGCAGTTTTTTTTCATCCAGCTGCTGATTTTGACGTCCAGCCAATGTATATACCAATGTTGCAGAATTGGCAGATTTGTTTTCAATTTGATAGCCGGACTGGCCGTTATACGCACTCGGCGCGCTTTGGCAAGCAGTTAATGTGATGGCCGTTATACCCAAAGCTAAAAGTTTATGTAAAGTGTTCATGCGCATCTGCCTATGTTGTTATATGCAGAGTATGCCATAAGCGCATATTTTTCTCGATGATAAATTTGCTTGAAATTTCAACAATGCAATGTGTCGAACTGCATGAAAAAAAGGCCAGCTGTTGCAGAGAACGGCTGGCCTTTTTTATACAGCAGGAGAGATTAATTATCGGTAATCATGCTGTGTTTTTTGGTGTCGCGCATAAAGACATAGGTAATCAGCGACAAGCCAATCATGAGGGTAATGTAGTAGAAGAAGTAATTCTCATGGCCTGCATTTTTAAAGCTCAGCGCAACCAGTTCGGCTGTGCCGCCAAAGACCGTATTGGCAATTGCATAAGGCAGGGCAACACCTAAAGCGCGGATATGCGGCGGGAACAGTTCTGCTTTGACCACGGCGTTAATTGCAGTATAGCCAGTGACAATCACCATCGCGCTCATGCAAAGGAAGAAAGCGGTCATGGCATCTGTCGTGTTGCCTAAGGCATTGAAGATAGGCACGGTAAACAGCACGCCCAGCACGCCGAATGCGATCATGATCGGTTTACGGCCAATCTTATCCGACAAAGCGCCCACAGCTGGCTGAATCAGCATGAAGATAAAAATGGCTGCTGTAGTGATTTCAGTTGCGGTGGTTTTTTCAAAACCGGAGGTGTTGACTAAATACTTTTGCAAATAGGTGGTAAAGGTGTTGAAAGCCAAGGTACCGCCGGCTGTCAGCATAATGACAGTAAATGCCTGTTTCGGATACTTGGTGAATAAAGCCAGCGCGCCAGATTTTGGGCCGCCGTTTTTGGCTTGTTCTTGTGCCTCTTTAGAAGACTGAGTTTCAACTAAGCCGCGGCGAATCCAGAACACCACAATGGCCAGCAATGCGCCGATAAAGAACGGAATGCGCCAGCCCCATTCACTCAGCGCAGTTTCATCTAAATTGCGCTGTAAAATGATCAGCACGCAAAGCGCTAAGAGCTGGCCTGAAATCAATGTTACATATTGGAAGCTGGAAAAGAAGCCGCGGTGGTCTTTACCGGCCATTTCGGTCAAGTAGGTTGCGCTTGAACCGTATTCACCGCCGACACTCAAGCCTTGAATCAAGCGCGCGAGCAGCAGAATGGCAGGTGCCAGCATGCCGACAGAATCATAGGTTGGCGCACAGGCAATCATCAGGGAGCCGGCGCACATCAATGAAACCGAAACCGTTAAACCGGCTTTACGGCCTTTGCGGTCTGCGTAGATGCCCATGACCCAGGCGCCAATTGGACGCATTAAGAAGCCCAAGGCAAAAACAGCAGCGGCCTGCAGCAGTTTTACGGTACTGTCGCCGTCGGGGAAGAATTGCGGTGCAAAATAGAGGGTAAATGCGGCATAGACATACCAGTCGTACCATTCGACAAGGTTGCCGGCAGAACCGCCTAGGATAGATTTGACACGAGTTTTTCTATCAAGCTGCTCTGGCGCGGCTTGAGCGGGAGTGTTTGACACATCATTCTCCGTGGAATGAATCAGGCAAAACATATCCATTTAAGTTCTGAATAAAACTTAAATACATATATTTTGTTGGAATGGGAGGAGGAATATATTTGTTACATTTATACGCCTGCCGACCTGTAAAATCATGAGACTTTAGTCTTAGGATTGTTTGCGCATTGAGCTTTTAATGCAGTTTTTGATGTTTAAATGACCGGTTTTTATGAAAAACCTCTCGATTGAGAGGTTTTTTCTATATCGTTAAAGTATGCATAAAAAATCAGTGTTCGGTGATTTTTGAATAATGCTTGGTGTCTTTCATGAAGATGTATACCAGCAATGAAATGAAAATCATGATGGTGACATAGACAAAGAACCATGATTCATGGCCTGCTTCTTTAAAGCTTAAGGCGAAAAATTCTGCTGTCCCGCCAAAAATCGTATTGGCCAGCGCATAAGGCAGCGCAACCCCCAAGGCGCGGATATGAGCGGGGAACATTTCGGCCTTGACCACCGCATTGATTGAAGTATAGCCGGTGACAATAATTAGGCCGGCCAAGCAGAGCCAAAAGGCCGTCCAGTAGTCTTGCGTCTGTGCTAAGGCATCGAACAGCACATAAGTGAAGAGCACGCCCAGCACACCGAATGAGATCATGATCGGCTTGCGGCCAATTTTATCTGACAGCGCGCCGGCTGCTGGCTGCAGGCACATAAAGATGAACAGGGCCAGCGTGGTGATCTGTGTGGCGGCGGGCTTGCTGAATCCAGAGGTATTGACCAAAAATTTCTGCAGATACGTGGTGTATGTATAAAAAGCCAAAGTACCGCCTGCAGTTAAAAACAATACGGTAAACGCTTCTTTGGGATAATGCTTAAATAAAGCCAGCAGGCCGGATTCGGGCTGGGTTTTATCATTTTGCGCATTTTTAAAGGATTGCGTTTCCAAAAGCCCGCGCCGGATGCGGAATACCACAATGGCTAAGCAGGCACCAATAAAGAAGGGGATGCGCCAGCCCCAGTCATGCAGCTGTTCTTCCGTCAGCAGCCATTGCAGAATCAGCAGAACGCACAGTGCGGTCAGCTGGCCAGCAATGAGCGTCACATATTGGAAGCTGGAAAAGAAGCCGCGCCGATTGCGGTCAGCCATTTCACTGAGATAGGTTGCGCTGGCGCCATATTCGCCGCCGACGCTGAGGCCCTGAATCAGCCGCGCAACCACCAGGATAATCGGTGAAAAGATGCCGATCTGGTCATGGGTGGGAGAAATGGCGATCAGCAGTGACCCGACGCACATCAAGGTGACGGACAAGGTTAAGCCGGATTTCCGGCCTTTTTTATCCGAGTAAATGCCCATAATCCATGCGCCGATGGGGCGCATGAGAAAGCCGACAGCAAAAATGGCCGCCGCTTGCAGCAGCTGCGCAGTCTGGCTGCCTTTGGGAAAAAAGGCATGAGCGAAATAGAGGGTAAAGGCGGCGTAAACATACCAGTCATACCATTCCACTAAATTGCCTGCGGAGCCGCCAAGAATGGATTTTATGCGTGTTCTGGTGTCTAAGTTCGGCTGCAGCGCCGTGTCTTCAGTCATGATGAAAATCCATTTTTTTATTCTGTTTTTTTATCTTATGCTTCCGGATTGAATGAAATGTAAACAAAATAAACATTCTGTATGTTAAATGTACTGTATGCATCAGATGTCATCATCTTCGTTTGAAATGGCTTTTATCCAAAATTCGATGCGGATTGTTAAAAAATCATATTGCTCGGCCTTTCTTTTTGCTATGTTTAAGGTTCAAGGATAAGCACAGCAGCACGGAGAGATGCTGAAAAATAAGATGTTTAATATGATGAAATAACGAGCTGTATTAAATAACGAATTGTGTGCAATAAAAACGATATGCCATAAACGCCGCGTGCTGTAAAAACCAAACTTTATAAAAAGCCGGCTGCAGGAGAACTCTATGAATGAACATCACACTCTCTATGATATTGCAGTGATTGGCGGCGGCATCAATGGTGCGGGCATTGCCGCCGATGCGGCAGGCCGGGGGCTTTCAGTATTCTTGTGTGAAAAAGATGATCTGGCTTCGCATACATCCTCTGCCAGTTCCAAGCTGATTCATGGCGGGCTGCGTTATCTGGAACATAAAGAATTCCGCCTCGTGCGCGAAGCTTTGGCGGAACGCGAGGTGCTGCTGAAGAAAGCGCCGCATATTATTCATCCTATGCGTTTTATTATGCCGCACCAGCCGCATTTACGGCCGGCCTGGCTGATCCGCACCGGTTTGTTTTTTTATGATCATCTGGGAAAACGGGAAACACTGGCGGGTTCAAATCCAGTGGATTTTCAGCCCTTAAACAGTCCTTTAAAGGCCGATATAACGCGCGGTTTCGAATATTCAGACTGTGCGGTAGATGATGCGCGGCTGGTGGTGCTGAATGCCATGCAGGCGCGTGAACTGGGGGCAAAAGTCGTGAGCCGGACACGCTGCATCGGTGCAGCACGGTGTTCGGATGGTGGGCAGCCGCATTGGCAGATTGAGCTGGAAAATGAGCAGGGCCGTTACAGCATTCAGGCCAAAGTGCTGGTCAATGCTGCAGGGCCTTGGGTGGCGCAGTTTATCCAGCAGGACTTGCAGCTCAAATCGCCTTACGGCATCCGCTTGATTCAAGGCAGCCATATTATTGTGAATAGGCTGCATGCGGGCGATAAAGCCTATATTCTGCAAAATGATGATCAGCGCATTGTTTTCGCTATTCCGTACTTAGGCAAATACACTTTGATTGGCACCACTGATAAAGAGTATTTAGGAGATCCTAATACGCTTGAGATTACAGCGGAAGAAATTGCCTATCTGCTGGATGTGTCGAATGATCATTTTAGAACACAGCTGACCGCCGAGGACATTATCAGCAGTTTTTCAGGGGTGAGGCCTTTATGTGATGATGAGTCGGATAATCCATCGGCAGTCACCCGGGACTATACGTTGGCGCTCAGCCATGAACGTGCAGATGAAGCACCGCTGCTGTCGGTATTTGGCGGGAAGCTGACGACTTACCGTAAGCTGGCCGAGTCGGCGCTGGAGCATTTGAAGGCTTTTTTCCCAGATATGGCGAAACCGTGGACAGCGGCGGCAGCCTTGCCTGGTGCAGAAAATTTCAATACTGCGGCTGAACTGATTGCTCAAATACAGGAGAAAGTCAGCACTGTGCCGGATGAGCTGGCCGCGCGCTGGGCGCATGCATATGGCACCCGAGCATGGGCAATGCTGAAACAGGCCGCTTCAATTCATGAGCTGGGGCAGGATTTAGGCCATGGCTTATATGCGCAGGAAGTGGATTATCTGGTCGAGCAGGAATGGGCTATTTGTGCAGAAGATATTTTGAGACGGCGCAGCAAGCTGTATTTGGAATTCACTGCGGATGAAGCGCTGCAGCTGGAACAGTATTTGCAGGCCTTGCATCAGCGCAGGCTGCAGCAAGATGTGGCGTAGCTGCTCTGGATCTGATTTGAATCATGGCGCAGCTGTGTTTTGCCGTCTTTGTTTAAGCAGTGCTTATAAAATTGATGCTGATGAAGATCAAAAGCCGCAATCCAATTTGTGGCTTTTGAACAGCGTGCCGGAGATTAAATTTCAATGCCGTCAAGGGATGTGCAGTTCACGGGAGTATTCCATTTTACTGCCGTTCCTGTAATTACAGGGCGCACGATGCGCCATGGCTAAAAACCAAAACGCTGGCTGATATGGTGGTTGATTACAATATCCGCTGATTTGGTGAGCGCAGGCCGCAAAACGCGGATTAACCCCGACCACGCTGCCATATATGCCTTTGGCTACTTTGATGTGCTTTTTAATGTGGTATTAGCTTGCGTCTGGTTTGCCCGCAATGGCGCAAATGCGCTGCGGGTTTTACGCTGTTTCTTGATCGGCGGCGGCAAAACCGGATGCAGTCATTAGCATGATTGAAGCGCTTAGAATTTTAAGAATAGTGAATTGTTTCTTTGCGTTTTGTAAAGCATGAATTGTTATGACGTTTTATACATTTTTTATTTAAAAAAAGACCGCATAAAGCGGTCTTTTTTTTAATCTTCTTGAATCCCTCTATTAAAAGAGGGATTCAAAGATGAATTAAGCAGATTTAACAGCAGCAATTAACTCAGCTTGACGCGCTTTAAGTGCTTCTGGAAGGCGATCACCAAGTTTGTTGAATAACTCAGTGTGGCTTTCAAGTTCTTTGATCCACTGATCTTTGTCTTGTGAAGTCACAAGATCAAATTGTTCTTTCGTGAAGTCAGAACCAGTCCAGTTCAATTGTTCGAAAGTCGGTACACGGCCGATAGGTGTATCAACAGCAGTTGCACGACCTTCACAACGGTCAATGATCCACTCAAGAACACGCATGTTTTGACCGAAACCAGGCCATACGAAGTTGCCTTCAGCATCACGGCGGAACCAGTTCACGTTGTAGATACCAGGAAGTTTGTTGCCATGAGCAGCAGCTTTCTCACCAACTTCTTTACCCATTTCTAACCAATGAGAGAAGTAGTCAGCCATGTTGTAGCCAGCAAATGGAAGCATCGCAAATGGGTCACGACGAACGATACCTTGTTGACCAACAGCAGCAGCAGTTGTTTCAGAGCCCATCGTTGCAGCTTTATAAACACCGTCAACCCAGTCAAATGCTTCTGAAATTAGAGGCACTGTATCTGCACGGCGACCACCGAAGATGAACGCAGAAATTGGAACACCTGCTGGATTTTCCCAGTCAGCGTCAATAGAAGGACATTGACCCGCAGCAACAGTGAAGCGAGCATTTGGATGCGCCGCTTTTTCACCAGCAACGTGTGGTTGACCTTTCCAGTTCGTCAGGTTAGCAGGCGCTTCTTTAGAAAGACCTTCCCACCAAACTTCACCGTTGTCAGTGACTGCAACGTTGGTATAGATAACATCTTTAGTCAATGTTGCCATACAGTTCGGGTTGGTCTTGGTATTTGTACCCGGTGCTACACCGAAGAAACCAGCTTCAGGGTTGATTGCATATAAGCGACCGTCTTCACCTGGTTTGATCCAAGCAATATCGTCACCTACAGTTTCAATTTTCCAACCTTCATAACCTGCTGGTGGAATCAACATTGCGAAGTTTGTTTTACCACATGCAGAAGGGAATGCCGCTGCGATATAGTGTTTTTCGCCTTGTGGGTTGGTCACGCCAAGAATTAGCATGTGTTCAGCTAACCAGCCTTGTTGACGGCCCATAGAAGATGCAATACGTAAAGCGAGGCATTTTTTACCTAACAATGCGTTACCGCCGTAACCTGAACCATAAGACCAGATTTCACGAGTTTCTGGGTAATGCACGATGTATTTTTCAGGGTTGCAAGGCCATGCAACATCTTTTTGACCTTCTTCCAGTGGCGCACCAACAGTGTGTACGCAAGGAACGAATTCACCGTCAGTACCAAGTACGTCATAAACAGCTTTACCCATGCGAGCCATTTTAGACATGCTTACTGCAACGTAAGGAGAATCAGTTAACTCGATACCGATGTGTGCAATATGAGAACCTAAAGGACCCATAGAGAAAGGAACAACGTACAAAGTACGGCCTTTCATTGAACCGTCGAATAAACCGTTAAGACGGGCGCGCATTTCAGCTGGAGCTTCCCAGTTGTTTGTTGCGCCAGCATCTTCCTGTTTTTCTGAACAGATAAAAGTACGGCCTTCAACACGAGCAACGTCAGAAGGATCAGAATTAGCAAGGTAAGAACCAGGATGTTTTTCTTGGTTCAGTTCTTGCATTGTGCCGTTAGCGATCATCAAGTCGATATAACGTTGATATTCTTCTGCGCTACCGTCACACCATTCAATTTTCGCTGGTTTCGTTAATTTTGCAATCTCTTCCACCCAAGCAATAAGCTTAGGATGGCGAACGAATTCTGGTGCGTTCACTTGGGTCATGGTGAGGCCTATCTTAAAAGTGTACAAAATGTACAAAGTATAATCGGAGCAATGGGGTACATCGCCCAGATGAAAGATGAAAAAAAGTGGCGCTATTAAAGCATAATTTCATAAAAAAAATAAGACTAAAGATGAGGTTGATTTATATGGGAGAATGATGATATTTATTGATAATAATATTAAAAAACAATAATTTATAATTGAATTTCTGATAATTTTATGTCATTTATTTATTTTATGGATATTATTTAGTTTATTAATTTTATTAAAAAACAATAATTTAGCTTTTGAATTCATTTGAGACTTATTATTGATTAAATAAATGGGGATCATTTGAATTTTACATAAAGGAACAGTTAATTGCTGATAAATTCGACAAAATTAGAATAAATGCTTTAAAGGCGCCTAAATAATGTCAAATCAAGCGCAGCCGCTGTCTATTATTTATAATAAGAACTCAGGATTTCATGCGGTAAATAAAGATGAAATCTATGAAGAACTTGTACGTTTATTATCCGAATATGATTATGAAATACAATCTTTTGAAATGGGCAAGTTTGAAACTTTTGCCGCGCTGATGAAGCAAGTGATGCAGCGCCATCAAAATGCAGCCAATACGGGGATCATTGCCGCTGCTGGCGGTGACGGCACTTTAAATGCCGTGGCCCGCTATCTCATGAACAGCAATGTGCCGATGGGGATTTTACCGCTGGGGACGTTTAATTACGTGGCGCGGGCGCTGAATATTCCGCTGGATATATTGCAAGCAGCCAAAGTTATTGCGGAAGGCGAAAACCGCGCCGTACACACAGCTGTCATCAATGATCAGATTTATTTAAATAATGCCAGCCTGGGGCTGTATCCGTTATTTATTCAAAAACGTGAGCAATACAATCAGCATTTTGGCCGTTTCCCTTTAAATGCCTATACCTCTGGGCTGGATGTGCTGATTCGAGACCGCAAAGAGCTGAAGCTGCAAATTGAAGTGGATGGCATGACATATCCAGTGAAAACACCGCTGATCTTTTTCGGCAATAATCAGCTGCAGCTGGCGGATTTAAATCTGAAAATTGCTGAAAGCGCCGCGCAAGGCCGAGTGGCGGGCGTGGTGGTCGCGAAAGGTGGCAAACTCACGCTGTTTAAATTGCTGTGGCAATTGATCAAGGGAACCATCGAAAAAGCGCCGGATGTTTACAGCTTTGATGCCGATCAGGTGGTGATTGATTCGCCGCGCAAAAAGCTGACCGTTGCCTTGGATGGTGAAATTGTGGAAATGAAGCCGCCGCTGCACATTCGCGTGCAGAAAAATGCTTTGCAGGTTCGGGTGCCTCATGCTGCTGCATCTGTCTGATTTGCACTTCGGCACGGAACGGCAAAGCTGCATTGATGCGATTCATCAGTTTTGCCAAGAACACCGGCCGGAAGCTGCGGTGATCAGCGGCGACTTAACTCAGCGCGCGCGCTACCGCCAGTTCTTGGCCTGCCGGCAATTTTTAGACAGCCTGAACATGCCGTATTTGGCTATTCCGGGCAATCACGATATTCCGTTGTACAATGTCTGGAGCCGTATTTTCAGCCCGTTTGCCCGCTATCAGCTGTTCTTCGGCAATTTGGAAACGGTTTTGGAAACTGAGCATTTTTATGTGGTTGGCGTAAACAGCATCCGCCGCCGCTACCACACACGCGGCCATATTTCTTTAGCGCAAATTCAGGCGGTCGATGAAAAATTGCGGCAGGCGCCGGCGCATAAGCTGAAAATTGTGGCGGCGCATCAGCCTTTTTATACGCCGCCGGACGATCCGCATGGCGTGAATGATTGTCCTGTCATGGGGCGCATGGCTTTGGAAACATGGAGCAAGAGCGGTTTATATGGCTTGCTGCATGGGCATTTGCATGTGCCGGCAGTGTATGACCTTAATCTGATTTATCAGCTGCAGGCGCAGCATCCCGTGCTGGATATTCATGCCGGAACCGCTACATCGTACCGGCTGCATGAAGGATTGCCGAACAGTTTCAATACTTTGGATGAGACCGGTGATGTTGAGCCTTATTTATTTGATCCGGCTTCAAAACAGTTTTTCAGCCGCCGTAAAAAGCGCTGAACGATGCTGAATTTAAAAACTGAATGGAATCTGCATAAAAAGCAGGCAAATTTAAAAATATTTTTCAGTTTTGCCCTTGAAGCGTTTTTTTCCATCCCCACAAAAGTGTCATATCAAAATTTTGTTGATGACCTAGGAATAAGAGTCATCTTCACATCGTAATCAAATGACATTTATGCAAATGTCTATGGAGTTAGAAATGAGCAAGATTCGCCCTTTACATGACAACGTTGTGATCCGCCGCGTAGAAAAGGAAACTAAAACTGCAGGCGGTTTGATCTTGAGTACTTCTGCTGCTGAACAGCCAGCTCAAGGTGAAATCATTGCTGTAGGCAATGGCAAAGTAACGGACAATGGCGTTCGCGCTTTAGACGTTAAAGTAGGCGACAACGTACTGTTCGGCGCGTATGCCGGCACGAAAGTAAAAGTCGACGGCGAAGAGCTTCTTGTAATGAAAGAGTCTGATATTTTAGCGGTTCTTGAAGCTTAATTCAGAAGATCAATCTGATTCAGAGCTTGCTATTGAAGCAATATAATTGATTAAAATTTAAAAATATTTGGAGTTCAGCATGTCAGCTAAAGACGTAAAATTCGGTGATTCAGCGCGTTCAAAAATGATCGCAGGCGTAAACGTGCTTGCAGATGCAGTCAAAGTGACTTTAGGCCCTAAAGGCCGCAACGTGGTCATCGACCGTTCTTTCGGTGCGCCGCACATCACTAAAGATGGTGTTTCTGTTGCTAAAGAAATCACTCTGAAAGACAAGTTTGAAAACATGGGCGCTCAGCTGGTTCGTGAAGTGTCTTCTAAAACCAATGATATCGCAGGTGACGGTACAACTACTGCAACTGTATTGGCTCAAGCGATCCTGAACGAAGGCATCAAGTCTGTGACTGCGGGCATGAACCCAATGGACTTGAAACGCGGTATCGATCTTGCGGTTAAAGCATTGGTTGCAGAAATTAAAGCCACTGCAAAACCAGCGTCAGATACTAAAGCGATTGAACAAGTCGGCTCGATTTCTGCCAACTCTGACGAAACTGTCGGCAAACTGATTGCGCAAGCAATGGAAAAAGTGGGCAAAGAAGGCGTAATCACTGTTGAAGAAGGTTCAGGTTTTGAAGATTCTTTAGACGTTGTGGAAGGCATGCAGTTTGACCGCGGCTATATCTCTCCATACTTCGCAAACAAACAAGATACTTTGACTGCAGAGCTTGAAAACCCGTTCATTCTTCTTGTTGATAAAAAAATCGGCAACATCCGTGAGTTGATCGCTGTTCTTGAAGCGGTTGCAAAAACAGGTAAACCATTGCTGATCATCGCTGAAGATGTTGAAGGCGAAGCGTTGGCAACACTTGTTGTGAACAACATGCGCGGCATCATTAAAGTATGCGCAGTGAAAGCGCCTGGTTTCGGTGACCGCCGTAAAGCAATGCTGCAAGACATCGCGATCTTGACTGGCGCAACAGTGATTTCTGAAGAAGTGGGCATGTCGCTTGAACAAGCGTCACTTGAACATTTAGGTACTGCGCACAAAGTGACTGTATCTAAAGAAAACACCGTGATTGTGGATGGTGCAGGCAATGCAGGTCAAATCGCTGAGCGTGTAACTCAAATCCGCGCGCAAATCGAAGAATCTACTTCTGAATACGACAAAGAAAAGCTTCAAGAACGCGTTGCTAAATTAGCAGGCGGTGTTGCCGTGATCAAAATCGGTGCAGCGACTGAAGTTGAAATGAAAGAGAAGAAAGACCGTGTTGACGATGCGCTGCATGCGACTCGCGCTGCGGTTGAAGAAGGCGTGGTTGCTGGCGGCGGTGTGGCGCTTGTACGTGCAGCGAAATCTCTTGACGGTGTAACTGGCGCGAATGATGACCAAAACGTAGGCATCAGCATTTTACGCCGCGCAATTGAAGCGCCGCTTCGTCAAATCGTAGCGAACGCGGGTGATGAGCCTTCAGTTGTCATCAATGCTGTGAAAAATGGCGAAGGCAACTTCGGTTATAACGCTGCAACTTCAACTTATGGTGACATGCTTGAAATGGGTATTCTTGATCCAGCAAAAGTAACACGTTCTGCGCTTGAGCATGCGGCTTCTGTTGCGGGCTTAATGCTGACGACTGAATGCATGATCACTGAAATTCCAGAAGATAAACCAGCGATGCCTGATATGGGCGGAATGGGTGGAATGGGCGGCATGATGTAAGTCATTCCGGTCATTTGATCTAAAAAATCCCTGCTATATGCAGGGATTTTTTATTTTAATAATCCGCGGCAGAATTAAGGGAGCTTCTTCTATATGAATAGATTTATATTTGAATGAAACCCTTAAGTTATGTAATAAATCATGTATTTTTGACTTTGAATAATAACTGGATAATATTAAGTCATACTAAATAATAAAAAGGGCATGCCATGGACCCTGAAATTGAGAATGCGATGATCGGGACGATCTATGATGCAGGCTTGGATGCCTCATTATGGCCCAATGTAATTAAGCAAATTGTTGAATGCACACATAGTAAAACAGCCATTTTAACAGCGATGGATCAGCTGAATCCGAATTATGATTTTCTGCATACATGGAATATTTCTCAAGCTGAGCATGAAGCTTTTCTGGATGAACAATTAACGCTGACAGATATGAAGCTGCATTTGCCTTTATGGCAGCAAGTCGGCCTTGGCGAAGTGATGCATCAGGACTTAAACAGCTATGCTGAATTGATGAATCATGATGAGGCGGTATTTTACGAGCGCTGTTTAAAATCGACAGGCATTTGCTATATCGCAGGTGTGCTGCTGGATGAGGGGAATTACCGCTGGGCGGTATTGGGCTTATACCGCGCAGCTGATCAGCCTGCATTCCAGCAGGAAGAACTGGCCTTTTTAAAGCGCATAGGCGTGCATATACGCAGAGCGCTGCAGATCCATCGGCAGCTGAGCTTTTCAAGAATCGAGCATGACAATCTATTTAAAATGCTGGATGCGATTAAAGTCGGCGTAATTTTAGTTGATGAACACTGCCGTTTTTACTATTCGAACAAGCGCGCGCAGCAGCAGCTGGCGCAAAATAAGATCTTTGAATTTGATCACAGCAATAAAATTTGCACGGGCAAGCAGTATCAGAAAAAGTTTGAACATTTGGTGCATGCAGCCCATTCTGGAACGAAGCTGAAACATCAGGATGCCGGGGGCGGCGTATTGGCGCTGGAGGATGAGCAAGGCCAGCAATTTATGGTCACCATCACACCATTTAACAGCATGAACGGTTTGGCGCATTTGGCAGACCGGATGCAAAATTATGTGGTGCTGTCTATTTCAGATTTGGAACAGCGCTATGCATTGGCTACGCCTTTTTTGAAAGAAAATTATGCGCTGTCTGCGAGAGAGTGTGAGATTTGCGAGCTGTTTGTCAATGGGTTGAATTTGGAAAAAATTGCCTCGCATTGCTGTTTAACCATGAATTCAGTCCGCACTTACGTTAAAAATATTTATTCAAAGATGCATTGCAATTCACAGGCAGAGCTGCTGTACAAGCTGATGGGTATGACCATTCATTTTGAGCATGTCTATTAAGGATTAAATCGTGCATTGGATAAATAAAAAAGCGGATCAAAAAACAAAAAGGCCTTGGAAAACCAAGGCCTTTTTGCAAATTAACTAAAAATAAAAATTAACTAAAAAAAGATACGATCTTATTTTCGGCTAAAAACTACCGGTACATCCGTCTCGCCAGTATCCCCATCAACATACTGCACAGTTAAAGAGTTGCCTGCCAAGGTAAGTTTAAATTTATCTAAATCATATTGGTCTGCGGCACTGCCCCAAGTATCCACAAAACCTGAGCATCCTGTTGTATCTATACTCATCGTTTTGGCTTGTATGTAATCAGCGCCTGCTTCATATGTTCCTGCTTCTATGCCTGGCTGCGCGCAATCATCAGTTTCTGTCGCAATTGTGATAAATGATTTATCGCTGGCCAGATTGATGATTAAGCCATCGGTCACCCATGTGCCTACAACACTATTTGCTGTATTGTCAGCTTTTTTAAAGATGTGTGTCTCATTGCCTTCTTTCAGGATTAAAGTATCTTTGGCTGTTCCATAGGTTAAAATGAAATCACCTTGCGGATGCGAAAGCCCCCATTCACCATTGGTATCTATTTCAAAATCTTGGACTTTGCTTAATTTGCCTGTCATTGGATCCCAGCTGATCTGGCCTTTTTCGATGCCTGGCTTGCCAGAATCATCAGCTGCAGCTGTTTCGCCAAGGAGGAAGTTAAAGGCATATTGATTGTCACCCGAAGCCGTTTCGCTATCGATATAAAGGATGACTTTGCTGTTGTCTGTTTTATCCTCAAGAATCCAAGCGCCAGCATTGTCTTTAATAAAGCTATCAAAGAAATTCTTTTTAGCCGCATCTGCCGTCACAAGCGTGAGATTTTCACTGCTTAAGACTTCTGTCAGCGCTGGACTTTGAACAAATTGTTCAGTATCTACGCTGAGATCCAGCGTTTTGCCTTTCAGTGCAGCAAGCACATCGTCACTGATCCTGATGCCATTGCTGTGATCGTGGTCTGAATCTAAAGACTGCAGCAGGATCAGAAGATTGGTGGCGCGTACTGGAGAATCAGGGGATAGGTCCAGCGGAGTGACATGCGCTTGTGCTTCGCTGCTGCCAAGTTTGATATCGCCTAAATAGAAAGTGACAGAATCACCAGTATTGTATTGAAATTGCCCTTGCGCATCGGTGGTGCCGGTTAAACCGCTCGAGGTTTCATAGCGGATATTTGCAACAGGTCCATCCGTGAATACGCCGGTCTGCAGGCTGGATGATGGCGCGCCGCCGCCAGAAGATGAGTCATCATCAGAGGAGCTGCCGCAGGCTGTTAATAAACAGGCCAAACTTATTGCCAATAGTGTTTTTTTCATGATATTCCCTTGGTTGTTGTGACGCGGTTTTTCCCATCTTATGAGGAATATAGCTGTTTAAACTATCCGCAAATGGGGAGGGGAAAGAACAAAATGAAAATGGCCGGCGGCGCCATAAAAAGAAGCTTTAATTAAAAAGGCGCTGAATATCAGCGCCTAAATGAGATGAATTGGGTTGTTGAGCTTGAAATAAATGCCACGTTTTAATGCATTTCTTTGACCAGCTTATAGTTTAATTTGCTGTCTATTGCCTTGCCTGTCTGCATGTCGCGCGCTTCGGCAAAGTTTTCGCCAATAAAAAATTTGCGGTTATCGCCGGCTTTATCCAGCGTAATGATAGAGGGATTTTCAGCATCAAAGCTGAATGAGCCTTGGCTTTCAAATTTTTTGCCGTCACCTTTGCCAAGGTATTTCTCGCTTAATTCAAAAGTTTTGTTGTCTTTGAGCTCCAGTTCGATTTCAATGCCTTCACAGTCTGCGCAAGGGAAAATACCTTTATATTCACCAGCCCAATCTAAAGCGTTTTCTGCAGTATCGCCTGCAGGTGCTGCATGATCCGCGTTTGAATCATGGTGTGCAGCGGCTGTTTCTGCTGGAGCTGTTTGCGCCTGATCTTTGGATGTGGCTGCATTGTCGGGTTTTGAACATGCTGTTAACACTAAACTGCTGATGGCAATTAATAAAAGAATTTTTTTCACGGAACTGACCCTCTATGTATAGCTGTATTTTATTTAATAAACAGTTTAGCCGGCGCTTCAAATATTGAAAGAAACTTCTTGTAAAGGCTTCTGTCTGCATAAAATATTGAAAATATTTATATATCTGCGTACATGGCTCAGATATAGGACTTGCAGGAAATATTTATACATTTATATATTAATTGCCTGATAAGTGATCAGCTTGGGCTGGCTTAATTTTGAATTGCCGTTAGAATTTGCGCCTTATTCACATGACGATGGTGCAGCCAGTGTTTGAAAAATTTGCAGAAAAAAGCCTGAATATGCTGGGCTGGGAAATTGATAACCATTGGCCTTTGGATTTAGCGCAATGCGTCATGATTGCTGCGCCGCATACCAGCAATTGGGATGCGCTGTATGCGCGTTTGGCCTTGAAAGCCTTAGGGGTGAATGTCCGCCTCACCATTAAAGACAGTTATATGAAGCTTCCTTTTGGCCCCTTTGTCCGCGCGATGGGCGGTATCGGCATTGACCGGAGTCCGAAAGCCGCTGGCGAGCAGCGCTTAAGTATGGTCGATGTGATGACAGGCTTATTTAAAGAGCATCCAGAACTGGTGATGCTGGTGACGCCGGAAGGAACCCGCGCCAAGCAGGAAAAATGGAAAACCGGCTTTTATCATGTGGCCTGCAATGCCGGCGTGCCGATTGCGCTGGCCTATATGGATTATGAAAAGAAAAAAACCGGTGTCGGTAAAATTGTTTATCCGACAGGGGATTATGAAAAAGACATGGCGGAAATCATGCAGTTTTATGCGCAAATCAGCCCCAAATTCCCTGAAGACTTCAGTGTTGACAGCCGCTATTATTCAGCGGAATAAGTGTTTAAAAGCATGCTGGGGGTTAGGTCTGGCATGCAGTTTAAAAACGCCGGATATGATGTCCGGCGTTTTTTTATGGGCATGGCCGCTGAAAATTATTGGTCTGAGGATGGTATGTCTTGTGAAATGCCGCCTAAGTTTTGGCAGGCGTCTTTATAAATGCTGTATTGCTGCTCAACAACGGACGTCAAAGGAATATTGAACAGCTTTTCGCCATTTTTATAGCTTTCTATATAAGCTGCTGCTTTTTGCTTTGAGCTTTGCAGTGTTTGTTCATGGTAGCTGGTGATGGGGGAATGCGCCATCTGTGAACTTTCAATATTGCTGCACTGGAAGCTGGACAGCAGTTTTTCGGCTTTTTTTATGTCACGGGAAGTACTAATCGAGCAGCCTGCCAAGACTAAAGCTGTGGCAAATATGGCGAGCGATTTCATAATGCGGATGAAGATAATGATTGGGTCAAATATTGTATAAACTTTTGCGGGCTATGTTTGGTTTTGATCGAAATAATCGCCGAATTAGTGTCCAGTTAAATGAGTCTGATCAATCACGCTGAGCAGATCTGCCGCTGCACTGTTTAGCTGCTCCGTTGAATTGGTATTTTTCAGGCGAGCCTCTGCCGCATCGTGAAAAGAACGGGTGATGCAATTTCTTTAGGACGCAGCGCGCCTGCAGATGGCATGGACATCCGGCTGATTTTTGAATATAAGTATTTCAAATCCATTTATTTTTAAGAATGCAGTTGCATGTGGCATGAGCGCGGGGCGAATTGGGGAAACTGCTTTCAGGCATGGGCAGTCGGCGTAGTTTTGAACTGCTGTTCAGCATCTGCGTTCAGCCAAATGCAAGACGGCATTATTGTCATGGATGAGAGCCTGGAAAACCCAAACGGGCAGGAACAGCAGAAACTGGCCCGCAATGAGCTGGAGGGGCAGCAGGACTATGCCGTGCTGAATCATGCATTTTTTGAAAATGATGTCGTGAAGATTTATAACTATACCGCTTATGAGGCTGGCTCGGCGCAAAATAAGTTTTTATTGGGGCATTCTGAACAAATTGGTCTGCAGGATTTCGGCATTTCATTCGGCTTTGGCCTCGAGCTGAGATTAAACGGCAGGCAAAGCATAGGCTACGAATATTTATCCAATTTTCCTTATGACCGCGGGCAAATTATCCGTTTCTATTGGCATGCGAAATTTTAAGCTTTCAGCCACTCAGCCACTCAGCCACTCAGCCACTGGCCATCAGAAGCTGCTTAAATGAGCAATTTCAGTATGCGTCTAAATATAAGATAGAATTTCGGACACTTTAAATATTGCAGGAGGATAGGCTGCAGTGCAGGCGCGGGCCGCAGTATTTGACTCTTGCATATAACAGCTGATGTATTTGAACGCCAACTGTACGAATGCTTACAAGGCTTTCAAGATTTCTGCAATATTTCCAATAATAATGCCTGAACTGCTTCAATCATCGCCCGAGGCCAGGCCTATGCGTTTAGAGCTGTTCAGAAAACCTTTTGCTGCGCTTTGCATTGTTTTAGTCAGCAGCAGTTATGCGGCGTCGGTACCTGCAGTTCTGCAGTCTATAGATCAGCGGGCAAGCAGCAGTGCCTATGCTGAAACACCAAATCCAAAGCCTGATATAAAAGCAAGTCATGCTTCTATTTCATCTGCAGCGCCTGGCTGCCTTTTGGTGAATAATCTATCGGGTTCACAGCAGGATGATTCTGATATCAAAGAAGCGAGGGAAGAAGATGCTCCTGTGCGTGACGCGCGTCCAGTCCGGCAGTCTAAACCGCTCTAAAGCCTTGCAAATGAGTTATGCATAGCAGTAAGTGCCAGCCTCGGGCATCTAAAAGAGCCTTAAATGAGGCTGGTCAGCAGCAAAAAACAGCCGGAGGCAAAAAGCAGGCTTAAAACGGTATGCTTGAATTGCCGTTCTGATATTTTATAAAACAGTTTTGCGCCAAGAATGGCGGGAATGCTGACGCACAGCAGCAGCACGCCCATATACGGCAGATGCATGCGGTGAATGGTGCCCTGCAGCAGATAACTGAACAGGGTAAAGACCTGAATGGCGAAATTAAAATGCCGCAAGATATAGCGCTGTTCATCTTTGGGCAGATGTTTCAGCATGACCCATGCTGAAGGCAACGAGCCGCAAAAACCGCCGAGCCCGCCCAGTATGCCGCCGATAAAGCCGATGCTGCTGTCGGCGATTTTTCCGGATTGGCGAATGCGTTTAATCTGCGGATTGAACAGCATCATGGGGCACCAAAGGACTAAAAATAAGCCCAAAACCAATTTAAAGGTCTGCGGATGAATAATTTCCAGCAAATGCGTGCCAATGGGAACGCCAAGCAGTCCGGCAAGAATATAGGGTAAAATCAGTTTTTTAGAGAAGTGATGCCGCTGCTCATGGAGCAAAGAAATGATGTGGCTCCAAATAGAGGCAAACACCACTAAGGGAGCCGCCAATTGCGGCGGCAGCACCCAGACCCAAAACGACATGGCGACAAGCGCAAAGGCGAAGCCGGTTAAACCTTGAATAAAGCCGGCGATCACCGCGCCGCTGATAAATAAAAACCAAGTCATCATATATGTCATTGAAACTGCAGAATGAGTGTAAAGGCTGGCGGCAGTACAGGAAAATCATTTTTTGTTCTATGCTCAGCAGGCGCTGTGCAGCAGAGCGGGAAGCTTAGGCATGCTGCTCCTGCAAAATACAGCCCTTGCTGCAAATGATGAATTTTCAGATACAAGAAACTTACACTAAATCCGATCCATCTCCATCGCGCTGCGCAATACTGAATGCATACACAAGGTTTAAACCGCAATTCAACTCATAGGAATTATTGAGCATGAGATGAATCTGCCGCAAACCGATGAATAAGTAAGCTGAATATTCAATGGATAACCGAAAATGAGCTGGAAATTCATTGAAATAGAGAGGTGATGAAATGATAAAAAAAATAATTCTGCTATCTGTTTTCGCCACTGTGCTGACAGGCTGCATGGTTTCGCCGTATGACGATGATTACCCGCACGACGGCAGGCATCATTCAGGACAGTATGACAACCATCACCGCTGGGATGGTGACCGCAATGACCATCCTGACTGGCGTAATCACAACCGCCATGATGATGGACACCGCCACTGGAATAATGAAAATCAGCAATAAGGCGCTGATGAAACCCGCCGGTGGGCAAAACAGAGCTTGAGCAAAGATTCCTTCAGGAATGGTCTAGGCCTATTGCAGCCATAACACTCAGCTGTGCACTGCAAGACCTTAAATTGTGCCTGCATTTGACAGCAAAAAGGACGCGTATTTCGCGTCCTTTTTGTGCTTTCAGGATGATGCGTTGAGCTTATGCAATTTCAAATCAAATCTAAATTTTTATGATGAATAGGCTGATGCTGGAAGCCGATCCAGCCGCAGTTTCATCCCGCTTGCGCTTATTTTAAACCGCTGCCGATTTTTGAAATAGGCCGGCACGGACAGTACCGGCTTTGGTTTCTTTAATTTTATGCCAGCTGCCGGGCAATTTCAGCTGGGCCAAGTCACGGTCTGCCTCAACATAAATCAGGCCTTGGTCTTTGATCAGCGGATCGGCCAATACCGCCAATTGTTCCCATAAATCCAAGCTATAAGGCGGATCTAAAAACACCAGATCAAACTGATCCTTTAAACCCGGCAGCGCTTGCTGCGCAGTTGAAACTTTCAGTTTGGCATGCTGTGCAGTGACTTTCAGCAGCTGCAGGTTGTCAGTTAAAAACTGGGCTTGCGTGCGGTCAGGCTCAATCATGACCACTTGCGATGCGCCGCGGGACAAGGCTTCAAAGCTCAGTGCGCCGGAACCTGCACACACATCCAAGACGCAGGCGTTCTGAATATCCCACATCAGCCAGTTGAATAAGGTTTCCCGTACACGGTCCGGTGTCGGGCGCAGGCCGTCAATGCTGGCAAATGGAAGCTGGCGGCGTTTCCATTCCCCGCCAATAATACGCAATTGGTTTTTCATTGTTGATTTCTACTCTTCATCATCAGCTGGCTGGCTGGCTGGCGCGACAGCATGGGCATTGCGGTTTGGCGCAGCAGGCGCATGGCTATGCGCGGCGCTGCTGGCAGCATCTTGGCCGCCGGCATTGTTTTGCACTGGATTTTCACCGCTCGGCAATTCACTTGGCTTAATGCCTGCGGTCATCAATCCGCCGCTGACTTGAGATGCCGATGGACGGATCGGAGATTTGTTGCGTGTCAGCAGCCAATAATCAAATACTGGACGGGCCAGCTGCGCAGCCGAACCGCCGTGCCGGCCATTTTCCCAAATCACCGCAATGGCAATTTCCGGCTTATCTGCGGGCGCAAAACCCACAAACAGGCCATGGTCGAGCTGGCGTTCAGTGAGCAGCGCTTCATTATAGCGTTTGCCTTGCGCAATGCTCTTCACCTGCGCGGTACCGGTTTTGCCGGCAATTTTATACATCGGGGTGCGGATGCCGCGGCCGGTACCAGTTTCAATCACATCCACCATGGCATCGCGCATTTTAATCCAGTCTTCGGGCTTGCCGTTGAAATCAATTTTGCCGTCCGGCGCATTATGCACCGTATAGGGTTTGGTTCCTTTGCTTTCGCGCAGCACGTGCGGAACAACGTGCTGGCCAGCATTTGAAGTGATAGCGGTAGCCATGGCCAGCTGCAGCGGTGTTGCAGTAAATGCGCCCTGGCCGATACTGACTGAAATGGTTTCGCCTTTCAGCCATTTGGTTTTCCGGGTACGCATTTTCCATTCCGGGCTTGGGTAGAGGCCGGTGCTCTCACTCGGTAAATCAACGCCGGTTTTTTCCCCGAAGCCGAATTGGCGCATCCAGGTATTCATACGCTCAATACCCATGCGGTAGGCAAGGGTGTAGTAATAGGTATCGCATGAAACCACTTGCGCTTTATGCAGGTTGACGGAGCCGTGGCCGGTTTTGCGCCAGTCGCGGAAACGGTGCGAATCGCCAGGCAAAGAGAAATAGCCAGGGTCAGAAATAGCCGTGTTCCAGTCCACGATGTTGTAGTGCAGGCCGCCTAAGCCGAACATCGGCTTAATGGTGGATCCGGGCGGGTAGGTTCCCTGCACGGCACGGTTGTACAGCGGCTGATCCAAATCATCACGCAGCGCAGAATAGTCTTTGCTGCTGATGCCGGTGACAAATAGATTCGGGTTGAAGCTAGGGCTGGACACCAGCGCCAGAATTTCACCCGTGCGCGGATCCATCGCGACAATGGCCCCGCGGCGGTCTGCGAGCTGCTCGGAGGCGACAACCTGCAAGCCATAATCCAGAGACAAATATAAATCATTGCCCCGAACCGGGTCTTTGCGGCCCAAGTGGCGCAGCACGTTGCCGTGCGCGTCCGCCTCTACAGATTCATTGCCGGGCAGGCCATGCAGCAGGTCTTCATAATATTTTTCGACGCCAATTTTACCGATCAGGTTGGTGCCGGCATATAAATCTTTATTGATATCTTTTAATTCTTTGTCATTGATGCGGCCGACATAGCCAATCACGTGCGCAAATAATTCGCCATGCGGATAATAGCGGGTCATTTGCGTCTCTATGTTGACGCCGGGGAACTGAAACTTCACTTCACTGAAACGGGCGATTTCCGTTTCATTCAAATTCAGCTTCAGCGCAACCCGCTCCGTTTTTTTCGAGGTTTTAATCCGGCTTTTGAAACGGTCAATATCTTCTTCGGACAGATTGATGACCGGCGTTAAGCGCCGCACGGTATCGTCAATATCCTGAATGTCGGCGCGGCTCATGGTGGCTGAAAAAACCGGATAGTTGTCGGCTAAGAGTACACCGTTGCGGTCATAGATATAGCCGCGGGCAGGCGGCAGCGGCTGCAGGCGGACACGGTTTTTATCCGAATCTGTGGCGAATTTGTCGTAATTGAAAATTTGCAGATAAGAATAACGTGAAACCAGCAGCAATAAAAAGAAGATCACAATGCCCAATGAGAAGTAAATTCGATTGCGGAAAATGCGCTTTTCTTGCTGTACATTTTTTAAAGGAAAGTGCTGCTTCATACGCGATCGACTTGAGATACACAAAGGGGAATTTAAGGCTGACCATTCTACCGCAAGTTCCCAAAATTTGATAAGCCAATTCAAAGCCGCATTGTAAGTTTCGCTTAAACTTTGACTTTGCAGACATTAAAAAAGTTCGGTGCTGTATATAAGAGTCCATATTATTCTGCTAAAGTCGGAAAGCATAAAAATAGGACTTATTACAACTAAAAAGCCTGAAATTAAGGATGATGGTGAAAATAATGAACAAAGCTTATTCTTTGTTAGCATTGGCATTTATTGCACATGCCGCGGCAGCGCAAGACAGCGGTATTCTGCCGGAAGCGAATTTAACTGGAGCGGATGTCTCGGCGTGGAATGTGGGGGCCGGATTTACGCAAAAATTACTGCATGTGAATACGGAATGGGTTAATCCATACGGCATTGCCTATGTAAAAGCGGGCGCATTTTTGAATGGCGATAAAACTTTCGGCGCTCAGGCCGGGTTCCGCCATCCCATTCATTTTACCGGCAAAGACAAGAATGGCTATTATTTAGGCGTATACGCCGGCCATATTGAAAGTAAAGATGTAGATGGCGATTATGAAAGCCGTTTAGGCGGCGGTGTGGATTTATCCTATGTTATGCTGAGCAAAGAGCGGATCAGCACCTTCAGCGTCGGCATTGGCGCCGGTGAAGAGCTGACCGACAGCAGCGGGCGCACGATTGCTGAAACAGAACCGAAAATACAATTTTCCTATACTTTAAGTATCGGTTTATAGAGACAATATTCAACTTTGTTTGAATTGAATCTGTTTAAATTAATATATTCCCTGAATAAAATTAAATATGGAAGTTATGCATGCTTGAGTACGTCAATGAGTTGTGGCAAACCTTTTTGAAACGGCCAGATTTCTGGGCTGTACTGAGCATTATTCCTGTTACTGCTTTTGTTACTTGGGCGCACGTCTGGATGGCGCTGAAAATGGTGTTTTACCCGATTAATTTCTGGGGATTCCATCTGGGGCCGCTGCCAGTGGGCTGGCAGGGCATCGTGCCGCGCAAGGCCGGGCGCATTTCAGGCATTATCACTGACAATACGCTGTCTAAATTAGGTTCGCTGCGTGAGTTTCTGGAGGCGATGGATCCGGAAGATATGGCGCGCATCATTGGCGAGCAGGTCGGATTTGAGCTGGAACATCTAATTGATGAAGTGATGATCGACCGCAATGCCGTGCTGTGGGAAAATTTGCCGTATTCAATTAAGCGCCGTATTTATGCTCAAGCACAGAAACAATTACCGGGTACATTAAAAGAACTTGTGACCGAACTGACCATGAACGTCGAGTCACTTGTGGATATGCGTGAAATGGTGGTGAGCCAAATGGAAGGCGACCGCCGCTTAATGGTGCGGATGTTCCTGAAAGTCGGCCAAAAAGAAATCAATTTTATTTGGCATATCAGCGCCTTGATCGGGATGTTCTTTGGCATATTCCAGATGATCGTCTGGTTTGTGGTGCCTTGGCATTGGACGGTGCCATTCTGGGCATCAGTTTGGGGTTTCTTGACCAACTGGATCGCCATTTGGATGGTATTCAATCCAATCGAGCCGCATTACATCCGCTATCCGCAATTCTTTGAATTAACAAAGAATCGCAAGTTCCCATGGATCAAGCCGGTGATTCCGCGCATAGGCACATACAATATGCAGGGCGCGTTTATGAAGCGTCAGGAAGAGGTTTCTGATGTCTTTGCCAGCGTCGTGACCGAAGACCTGATCACGCTGAAATCGATCATGACTGAAATGATGTACGGCAGCAAAAAAGACAAGACCCGCCGTATTGTCAAGCGCCATATTAATGAAATTATGGAAACTCCATTGGTCAGAACATCTTTACAGCTGTCATTAGGGCCAAGAGAGTACGCAAAACTCAAGACAGACTTGATTGATCGCTCAATTGAAATTACGATGGTGCCTGTATGCGACCCTGCGTTTAATGCGAGCCGTGCACAGAAAATCTTTCAAATGTTTCGAGACCGTATCCGCGAGCTGACACCTAAGGAATTTCAGAATCTGCTGCGTCCTGCCTTTCAGGAAGACGAATGGATCCTCATTGTTTTGGGCGGCGTTACTGGCTTTATTGCGGGCACCATACATTTGTTTGTGGCTTTCTTATAATTAGATGCTGAAGCATGTCAGAGAACTGATATGAACAAGGCGTCAAATACATTGTTTAAATGAGGATGTTTTTTTATGCGCATTATCTTACTCGGACCACCTGGAGCAGGTAAAGGTACACAAGCTCAGTTGATCTGTAAGCGCTACAATGTCCCACAAATTTCAACCGGTGATATGCTCCGTGCTGCAATTCGTGAAGGTACTGAATTAGGTCTTAAAGCTAAAAGCGTCATGGAAAGCGGCGGTCTGGTTTCTGATGAATTGATCATCGGATTGGTCAAAGAGCGTATTGCGCAGCCTGACTGTGTGAATGGTTGCATCTTTGACGGTTTCCCGCGCACCATTCCTCAAGCGGAAGCTTTGGAAAAAGAAGGCATCAATATTGATCATGTGATTGAAATTGATGTGCCGGATGAAGAAATTGTTAAACGCCTGTCTGGCCGCCGTCAGCATCCTGCATCTGGCCGCGTATACCACATTGTTTACAATCCGCCGAAAGTGGAAGGTAAAGATGATGAAACTGGTGAAGATCTTGTTCAGCGTCCAGATGACCAAGAAGCGACGATCCGCAAGCGTTTAGGTTCGTACCACACTGAAACTGAACAATTGGTCGGCTTCTACCAAGGCCGCGCGGCTTCTGGTGAAAATGCGCCGACATATGACAAGCTGAACGGCTTGCGTCCAATTGAAGAAGTTCAAATCGATTTGTTCGCCATTCTGGATCAGTCTAAATAATCCGTATTTGCGGGTTTTGACTTTCAAAGAGTCCTAAGTCATATTAGGGCTCTTTTTTATTGTGTGTTTGGAGATGGGCTGTGGAGCAGATTGCAGTGATTTTAGTTTTGGCAGCAGCTGCAGTGCTGGTCGTGGGCATGCTCTATTTCAGCTATAAGCTGCTGAAAAAAACGCAGGAACAGGAAAAATTGGAGCGCCGTAGCCAATCTGCGGAATATCAGCTGCACCCGAAATTAAAGCAGGAACAGCAAAAACGAGAACAGCAAAAGCAAAGCCAGCAGAAAAACGAACAGCACCCCAAATAACTGCTTATGCGGCTGCAGATGAACTGACCGCGCCGTTGGGGCTGTGACAAGACCGCCGGTTTTCAATGCGCACTGTGCGGTGCCGAGATTCAAGACCATCTTTTAGTCTGAACAATCAAACTCAAAACAAGCCGTTTTTGCGGCTAAGGCTCTATATTTTTGACAGCAATGGGCCGCGCTGCGCCGAATTCAAAACGGTCTGGCCAGTTGCAGACATCTGAAACAATGCATTCAGCGCATTTGGGCTTGCGGGCTGTACAGCAGTAACGGCCATGCAGAATCAGCCAATGGTGTGAGTCCACAATAAATTCCTTGGGAATCACTTTCACCAGACGCTGTTCCACTTCAAGCACGTTCTTGCCGACTGCTAGGCCTGTACGGTTGCCGAGGCGGAAAATATGCGTGTCTACAGCCATGGTGGGCTGTCCAAAGGCGGTATTCAGCACCACATTGGCCGTTTTGCGTCCCACGCCGGGCAGGGCTTCTAAATCGGCACGGTTATTCGGCACAATGCTGTTATGTTTTTCAATCAGCATTTTGCAGGCTTTAATGACATTTTCCGCTTTGGAATTATATAAACCAATGGTTTTGATATATTCCTTCAGGCCATCCACACCCAGCGCGTAAATGGCTTCAGGCGTATTGGCGACAGGAAACAGCTTATCTGTGGCTTTGTTGACGCTGACATCGGTCGCTTGAGCAGATAAGGTTACAGCCACCAGCAGCTCAAACGGGCTTGAATAATTCAATTCTGTTTTGGGGTTGGGGCGCTGTTCACGCAGCCGTTCAAAAAAGATTTGAATCTGCTTCTTGGTCATATTCTTGACGGCCATGCTATTCCCCTTGCAGCGCATTCAACTGCTGGTTTAACTCTTCCAGTAGCGTACGTTTTTTGGCATCGTCACGGACATTGAGCTGTTTTTCCAGTTTTTTGATCTGGGTGCGGATTTTAGCCAGCTCAATGGTGGCTTTGGCATCCTGCACTAAGGCTTTTTTGTCGGTTTTTTCAGTCAGCTCAATATTCGGCACGCTGTCAGTCTGTGTTGAGAAGCGGGCAAACAGCGCGGTATCAATTTCAGCACGCACCACCGGGCCTTTGCGGTTGATGCGGCGTTTTTCCTCACGCTGAATATGCGCATAATAGCGCTGGCGCAAATCCTGCTGTTCCTGATCACGCAGGTCGTCGGTCGGCAGGGGCTGCACATCTTCAATTAAATCAATGCAGTCGACAGGGCAAGGTGGAATGCACAGTTCACAGCCGGTGCACAAGTCGGTCAAGACGGTATGCATCAGCTTGCCGGAACCAATAATGGCATCCACTGGGCAGGCGCTGATGCATTTGGTGCAGCCGATGCATTCATCTTCACGAATCACGGCTTTCATGCGCTGCGGGCGGCCATCTTGCTGTATAGGCCAAACGCTTTCTTCTGCCGGCAAGGGCGCACGGTCCAGCAAAGCTGCCAGCGCATCCGCTACCGGCTGTCCGCCCGGTACGCATTTATTGGCTTCCTCACCTTCAGCAATGGATTTTGCATAAGGCAAACAGCCATCTCGATGGCCGCAAAGCCCGCATTGCGTTTGCGGGAGCAGGGCATCAATTTTTTGGATGAGGGAAATTTGTGTATTCATGAATAACCGGAAATGCTGTGCAATCAGCGTGAAACAAAAAATGCTGGAATGCAATATTAGCATGTTTTATCAGGGCTGTAGACTATTCCTGAACCCGCGGCTTGGCGCTAAGAGCCTGCGCTTCAGCCTCATCGCGTCAGGATCTCCGGCGGTTGTTGCGGTTGCCTATATTGTTGCTGTTGCATATAAGTGAGGTGTAAATAAAAAGTAAGGTGCATATAAAGAGGCTGTCCGCATGCAGTGGGCTTTTGGTAGATCTGCCGGCACGCTTTTGATCTGGCTGAGCTGCAAGAGCAGGCCAATGCTTAAGTGCATGGCGGGCATTGGCCTGCAGCGGGGAATACTGCAGGAGCAATTTATCGAATGGCTTCTGATTTAAACAAAACAATAAACAGGCCGTAATCCAGGCAATATCAAGGCTGTTCAGGCCTTTTGGCGCCTTTGGAATATGCATTGGAGAATGCAATTCGCCAAAGGTATAAAAGGCATGAGGCGTTTTATGGGAAAAATGGGCGCCTGATAGGCTGAATGCGCCTGTTCTGCACGCCTGCAGTATAAGGGAAATTTTTCTGGAATGCTGGAAGAGTCAAGCAAAATTCGGTATTTACAGTACAAAGCAGTGCGCAAAAATGGTTCGATCTATGCATGCTTATTGCGCAAAATATTACACTGTTATATTCTAAAAAGTTATTACATTTATAACAAAAAAGACTATGAAATTAAATTAAATCCATGTTCTATAAAGAAAATTCAAGTTTTTTTGAGAAAACTATTGCTGAACGGGTGTAAAAGATATTTAATGTTTTGCGCCAAAATATATCACCGATTGAAATTTTGACCGATTTTGATCCATTTCTGCTGAGGATTAAGCGTTGAAATATAACAGCCTTAAAGACTTCCTAGACTACGTAAAAACACGTGATTCACATCAACCAGAATTTCTTCAAGCTGTAGAAGAAGTTATGACCAGCCTTTGGCCGTTCATTGAAAAGAATCCTGAATATGCTGACTACGGATTACTTGAACGCCTTGTGGAGCCTGAGCGCGCGATTCAATTCCGTGTATCTTGGGTTGATGACAAAGGTCAAACTCAAGTGAACCGCGCTTTCCGTGTGCAATATAACTCAGCAATCGGTCCATTCAAGGGCGGTATGCGCTTTCACCCGTCTGTAAACCTTTCTATTCTTAAATTCTTAGGTTTCGAACAAACATTTAAAAATGCCTTGACCACACTGCCTATGGGCGGCGGCAAAGGCGGTTCAGACTTTGACCCTAAAGGTAAATCTGAAGGCGAAATCATGCGTTTCTGCCAAGCTTTAATGATCGAGCTTTACCGTCATCTTGGCTCTAACACAGACATCCCTGCGGGCGATATCGGTGTGGGCGGCCGTGAAGTGGGCTATATGGCCGGCATGATGAAAAAGCTGAGCAATGACACATCATGCGTATTTACCGGTAAAGGCTTATCTTTCGGCGGTTCTTTGGCGCGTCCAGAAGCAACAGGCTTCGGTACAGTTTATTTTGCTGAAGAAATGCTGAAAACACGCGGCGACAGCTTTAAAGATAAAGTGGTCACAGTTTCAGGTTCAGGCAACGTTGCGCAGTTCGCGGCTGAAAAAGCAATGTATTTAGGGGCGAAAGTGGTTTCACTTTCTGACTCTAACGGCACCGTTTATGTTAAAGATGGCTTCACGACTGAACTGCTGTGCGAAGTGATGGAACTGAAAAACGTAAAACGCGGCCGTATTTCTGAATTCGCTTCTAAGCACGGTTTTGAATATCTTGAAGGCAAACGCCCTTGGTCAATCAAATGTGATATCGCGCTTCCATGCGCAACACAAAATGAATTGAACGGCGAAGACGCTGCGCTATTGCTTGCAAATGGCGTAATCTGCGTAGCGGAAGGCGCGAACATGCCTTCTACTTTGGATGCCGTTGAGAAATTTGTTGAAGCGAAAATCCTGTATGCGCCGGGCAAAGCATCAAATGCTGGCGGTGTTGCAACTTCAGGTCTTGAAATGTCTCAAAACGCGATCCGTTTGGGCTGGACTTTCGAAGAAGTGGATGAGCGCCTGCATGCTATCATGAAAGAAATCCACCGCAACTGCGTGAAATACGGTACTGAAGAAGACGGTACTGTGAACTATGTAAATGGCGCAAACATTGCCGGCTTCGTAAAAGTCGCTGACGCAATGCGTGCTCAAGGCGTTTACTAAGTTCTGCGCAAGCACGAACTAAAAAACCGAGGCTTTTGCCTCGGTTTTTTATGCCGGATTGTTTTTATTTAACCGTTTCGCGCTCAATGATCATGTCTTGAACATAGGCATATTTTGATTGATCCGCCGCTGGGTTTTTAATTTCATAGCGTTTGATGCGGACAACTTGGCGCTCTTGAGGGTTATGGGTAAAGCCTTCAATGCTGTTGTAGAACAGTGTCCAGTCTTTGTCTGCCTGAGTTTTGACGCCATTTTCAGCATATTTGATTTCACGGACCTGCAAGCAGGTTTGCGGCGCTACACCTGTGCATTGCTTAGTGACCGGGCTGATTTCCAGGAAAATGGTTTCGCCTTGAGTTTGGTATTTTGTTTCAGGCGTCATTTTGCCAGTAAATACCAGCTGTTCGCCTTTTGCATTCACAATCGTCAAAGTCGGATTGTCTGCATCCTTCAGATTCAGGATAAATGGTGCTTTGCGGTCTTGGAATAATTGCGCCGCTACGCCTTCCTGCTGCATGGCATTGTCTGGGCAAGCCATTTGCGTAGACATCAGCGCGCCAGTGACAATCTGGTTGTTTTCAACTTTCCAGCTGCCGCCCATGGTATTGCAGCTGGTCGAAATGCTTAAGCGGTTATTGTCTAAAAATTTTAAAACCAGCGGTTTTGGCGCATTGGGCGTATTGGCGCTCCATTCGTATGCAGCCAGTGTTTTATCTGCATTTTGCTGTTGTAGAACAGACACGGCGAGATCTCCAGCTTTTTGAATATCACTTGATTGACACGCGGCTAAAGCGAGCGGAAATAATGCGATTGCTAAATATTTTAATTTCATTTTTGACGGTCTTAAAATGGGATATGGATAATAGGAGTTAGCATAACCGATTCAATTTAAAAAAGAATGGATACATTTAGCGCAATTCAGTTTCAAAATGTATCCATGAATAAAAATTAATATTTTTATAAAAAATATTTATGCTTAGTCGAAACGGTAAATATCCATGCCGAGTGAGCCCATGCTGAAACTGCTGTGCACAATGCTGAAACGGGGGCCCGTTCCCATGGCAAAAAACAGCGGCGCAAAGTGTTCCAGTGTTGGATGATTGCGTTCGACGTAAGGGATCGACTGCCAATCCAGCACGGCATTAAAATCGCTATGCGCCAATTTGCCGGTCACATAGTTGCGGAAAGTGGAGGCCCATTCAGGAACAGGCGCAGGCTGGAGGTTCCAGGATAATTCACGCAAATTGTGGGTAATGCTGCCCGAGCCAATCAGTAAAATCTGCTTCTCGCGCAGCGGCGCAAGCGTTTGGCCGATTTTGCAGATATCTTGGGCGGTCATGCTCATCGGCAGGGCAATTTCCACCACAGGAATATCCGCCTGAGGATACATGTGCAGCAAGGGCATCCATACACCATGGTCACGCGGGCGGGTGCTGTTGGCATGGGCTGAAAAGCCGGCTTCCGCAAGCAGATGCAGCACATCTTCAGCCAAATCCGGCTGGCCCGGCGCAGGGTAGCGGATCTCGTACAGTTCTGCGGGGAAGCCGCGGAAGTCATGCCAAGTGTCTGGCCGCGCGCCGGTGCTCACCTCAAGCGCGCTGCTTTCCCAATGCGCAGACATGACAATAATGGCCTCAGGTTTCGGCAGATTTACGCTCAAACGCTGCAGTGCCGGGCCGACTTGCTCAGGATTAATCGCAAGCATCGGCGAGCCGTGAGAAATAAATAAACCAGGAAGGGTTTGCAGATTCATTGCGATTAGCCTAATTAATTGTTGCTAAAGCATTTTGACAAATTACATTGTTCAAATAAATACTGGATATATCAACAAACCGTTGCATCTATAGAACGGTTGGATCTTTAGACTCAGCCGGCCCGGTGATAAGGATGATTATGATTGATGCTCATCGCGCGGTAGAGCTGTTCAATCAGCATGACGCGCACCATTGGGTGAGGCAAGGTGAGTTTTGAAAGTGACCAATGCCAGGCCGCTGCTTTGCGTACCGCTTCAGAGTGGCCGTCTGGGCCGCCAATGGCTAAAACGATGTCATTGCCTTCCAGCATCCAGCCTTTCATGGTTTCGGCCAGTTTTTCAGTGCTGAATTCACGGCCGCCGACCTCAAGCGCAATGAGGGTTTCATTTTGCTTCATGGCATTTAAAATGCTGTCGCCTTCAATTTGGCGGTATTTTAAAATATCGGCTTCTGAGTCATTTTTACCGCGTTTGGCCATGGGCAATTCAATAATTTGGGTTTGCACGAAAGGCTGAATGCGTTTGAAATAGTCTTCAAAGCCAGTCAGCACCCAGGCTGGCATTTTTTGGCCAATGGTAATGATGCGGATTTTCATAGCAGGCGGTATTGATGAGAAAGCGCCATTATAGCGTGAAATAGCGCTTGGCTCAGCGCCGAAACAATTTGCAATTGAATTGGCAGCGCTGTTGTTGTTTTAATACTCTGCAGAACAGCTTCGTTTGTATGATGTACGGAATAATAACAATGATGAATCAATTGCAGAAAAATAAAATTAAACAGTTCATTCAGCAGTGTCTTTTCGTTTTGACTGCAGCAGCTGCCGCGGCATCGGCGCATGCAAATGCTCCTCATTCTGCAGAGCCGCAGAATTTAACCGTCTACATGGAACAGCTGCTGGGCGGCGGCGATTTCCGCAATTTTAAGGACGTGAAAGAGCTGAACCGCGTATCTGCATGGATCCGTGAGCAAATGCGCCTGTTTGGCGTGCCATGCCAATATCAGACCTATAAAGTGAATGATGAGGCTTACCGCAATGTGGTGTGTTCTTTAAAAGGCCAAAGCGCCGACAAGATCATCGTCGGCGCGCATTATGATGTTTTTGAGGATAAACCGGGCGCGGATGACAATGCTTCGGGCGTGGCGGGCGTGATTGAAACCGCGCGCATTTTAGCGGCGGAGAAAAAGGCCTTAAAGAACAGTATTGATTTTGTATTCTATACCCTCAATGAAGCGCCGTTTTCCGGCACGGAAGAGATGGGCAGCTATGTGCATGCCAAATCGGTAGAGAAGCAAAGCAAAGCCATTAAAAGCATTTATATCTTGGAAAATATTGGCTATTACGATGTGAATTTAGTGCAGCAGTATCCGATTGGCTTGAAGTGGATTTATCCTAGCCATGGCAATTATATTGCGGCGGTCGGCAATTTGCAGTCGCGGGAGATGACGGCGGAATTCTGCAAGGCCATGAAAAGCCTGAATCAGCTGCAATGCGAGCGACTCATTGCGCCATCTTTTGTGCAGGCTATGGATTTTTCAGACCACAATAATTACTGGGCTTTTGACTTGCCTGCGATTGTGATTACCGATACTGGCGCTTACCGCAATAAAAATTTCCACACCGATAAAGACACCATTGAGCAATTGGATGTGCAGAAGATGGGGCAGGTGGTGAATGGGCTGGTGCAAACCCTCTTGAGGCAATAATCCGCCCAGCGGCTCAATGCCGGGATTTTATCCGGCAGCGCGGGGAGAGGGCTGAAAACAGAACTGCATAAAAAACGCAGCCCTGAAAGCCTTTGGACTGCGATAAAAGGTCACCCGCCTGGAGATGCAGATGACCATTTTAGAACTTAGAAAATCAATGCTTAGAAAATAAATACTAAGCGCCTAAGCAAGCAGAAACATACAGCGCATATGCATCTACTATTAAGATGAGGGAAAAATACCATTTTTCAAGTCTGGTATTGCTTCTGCTGATCAGCGATTTCCAATTGACACCGTCTCAGCGTGAGCGTGTTTGAGCGCTGATCGGCCATCTGCCGGATGCGCTTGATTCGGCAAGTTGAAACCGTCTGTTCATCTCATGATGCCAGCATAAAGTTTGGCTGAAATCATGAGCAATATCAGCAACCTTTGATTAAAAGCATTGTCCAGTTAAATGGGAACGCTATTCAGCCGAAGCAAGCATTCAGCTGTCTAAAGCCTGCTGATTGCAAGACTGCGCCTATAGAATTAATGTACGCTTAAATTGCATTTTTGCAATCGTATGGTTGAATTTTAATCAAAAAATAATTGCAGTAATCTTGCGTAAGCCAGATGAATCGGCAGATACAGCTTCATTTGTTTTTGCAAAAAAAATATACATTTTTTTTAATGCAGGCCGAAAACTGTTTAAAAAGCATCTTCGGCCGCGCAGCCCGTCTAGGCATTTGCATGACGGCTGTATATCCAACGCTGCATTTAAAAACACGTTCGGGCAATGCGTTTTGATCCGATATGCAGCAAGGGCCGCTACTTCATGGAATGGATTCCGAACATATTGCCTTCTGTATCTATGCCTAAAACCATTTGGCCGTATTCACCGATGGACAATTTGCCTTGGTGAACTTTGCCGCCAGCCGCTTCAATACGGCCTTGCTCGATGGCGCAATCTTCGCTGCTAAAGTAAATAATGGTGCTGTTGCCGCCTGCGGATACATCATCAGCTTTGACCAAGGCGCCGGAAGAGCCATATTGATTCATATCGGAGGGAAAGGCCCACATCGCCATACTGGAATCAGCGGGATTGCTGAGCTGGCTCAGCTGAATGTTCAGCAATGTTTCATAAAACTTTTTGGCTCGCTCCATATCATTGACATAAATTTCAAACCAGCAAACAGGATTTGGCATGGCAATGGTCCTCTTTTCATTTGAATGGCTGAATGTTGAGTTGATCATAAACCGATCTGTTTTATTATGCGTCAAATGTTTAAAAGCGGAATTTGATTATTGTAAGGGAAGGTATAGATTGTTCAATCTCCGTTCCTGCGGCGGCTGTATTTTAAGCATGATGAGGCTTCAAGCGAGGAATGCAGAACAAAAAAAAGAGCGCCGGAGCGCTCTTTTTTATACAGGGATCAGATCAATGGCGTGCTGCTTTGCCGCCTTCAGCGGCTTTGACAATCGGCGCTTTCACCAAAGGCTTCGGCATATCGATTAAAGCCAATGGCAGGATCTCATCGATGCTTTTCACGGGTTTAATTTCCAAGCCTTCTTTGACATTCTCTGGAATTTCCGCAAGGTCACGGACGTTTTCCTGAGGAATGAACACCAGCTTGATGCCGCCTCGGTGCGCTGCCAGCAGTTTCTCTTTCAAGCCGCCGATACGCATTGCGCGGCCGCCTAAGCTGGTTTCACCTGTCATCGCGATATCTGGACGGATCGCAATGCCTGTGAATGCCGAGACAAGGGCTGTGGTCAGCGCTAAGCCTGCAGACGGACCGTCTTTCGGTGTTGCGCCTTCTGGCAAGTGCACGTGCACATCGGTTTCTTCAAAGCGTGATGCTTCAATGCCCAGCTCATCAGCACGGGTGCGGACAACGGTCATGGCTGCCGTAATCGACTCTTTCATCACATCGCCCAGCGAACCGGTGGTAATGAATTTGCCTTTGCCTTTAACGGCGGCCACTTCAATAGTCAGCAATTCACCGCCGACTGACGTCCAAGCCAAACCGTTGACGCGGCCGACTTGCGCTTCTTCTTCCGCCATGCCGAAGTCAAACTTATGCGGACCCAGATAGTCAGGAAGATTGGCGGAAGTTACATCAACTTGCAGGTTTTTGGCCTTTTTGCTGACGGCTTCTTTCACCACTTTACGCGCAATTTTAGACACTTCACGTTCAAGGCTGCGCACACCGGCTTCACGGGTGTAACGCTGCACGATGTCGCGGATCGCTTCTTCATGCACAGTCAGTTCTTTCGCACGCAAACCATTGTTCTTAATCGCTTTCGGAACAAGATAACGTTCTGCAATGTTGATTTTTTCCTCTTCGGTATAGCCCGGCAGGCGAATGACTTCCATACGGTCGAGCAGCGCTTCTGGAATATTCATGCTGTTGGCCGTACAGATGAACATCACTTCAGATAAATCCAGATCAAGATCTAAATAGTGATCATTGAATTTATTGTTCTGTGATGGATCCAATACTTCCAGCAGGGCCGAAGCTGGGTCGCCGCGGTAGTCTTGCGCCATCTTGTCGATTTCATCGAGCAGGAACAGCGGGTTCTTCACGCCGACTTTAGTCAATGACTGCACAATTTTACCCGGCATCGCGCCAATATAGGTGCGGCGGTGACCGCGGATTTCCGCCTCATCGCGCACGCCGCCCAGCGCCATGCGGACAAACTCACGGCCAGTCGCTTTCGCTACAGACTCGCCCAGTGAGGTTTTACCCACACCCGGAGGCCCCACTAAGCATAGAATCGGGCCTTTGAGTTTTTTCACACGGGATTGCACGGCAAGATATTCCACAATGCGGTCTTTCACGTCATCTAAGCCGTAATGGTCCGCATCTAAAATTTCTTGCGCTTTTGTCAGGTTAATGCTGACTTTGCTCGCTTTATTCCAAGGCGTATCTAAAATCACCTCTAAATAGTTGCGAACCACTGCCGCTTCACTCGAAGCCGGCTGCATGGCTTTGAGCTTGCGGAATTCCGCTTCAGCTTTTTTGCGCACATGCTCAGGCAAGTCCGCTTCAGCCAAGCGTTTTTCAATTTCCGCAACGTCATCTTCTGCGCCGCCATTCATGTCGGACAGTTCGCGCTGAATCACCTTCATCTTTTCATTGAGGAAGTATTCGCGCTGGTTTTTCTCCATTTGGCGTTTGACTGAATCATGCAAAGTCTGTTCGATCTGCTGTTCTTCAGACTGCTGCAGCAGATAGGTCATCAGCTCTTGCAGATGCGCTTCGAACGCGTCGTGTTCTAAGAATTTCTGCTTCACATCAATATTCAAAGGCACGCGGGTTGCGACGAAGAACAATAATTGCAGTAAATCGTCAATTTTATTGGCGGCGGCAATCAGCTCGCGCGCATTGCGCAGTTTCGCTTCAGCGTACTGAGCGAACATGGTGCGCAATTCTTCAATGCGCGACTCTTGCGCTGCGCTTGCTTCAGGCACAGTCATCGGGCTTAAGCTGTGTTCTGCGGACAAGTGATCTTCGTTGTCGATGATTTTGACCAGCTTCGAACGGTGCAAGCCTTCGATTAATACTTTGATGCAGTTTTCATCATTCTCGTGATTCACAACTTGCACAATCTTCGCGACAGTACCGTATTGATATAAATTGTCGTGATCAATTTCTTCTGTAAGCGAATCTTTTTGTGCAACTACAAATACTAGATTGTCACTGTTACGAGCCACGTCCACTGCATTGATCGATTTTTCACGACCCACAAATAGCGCAATTTGCATATGCGGATAAACCACCACATCGCGCAGCGCTAAAAGCGGTAATACACTTGGAACCTGAGGCTCTAAGGTTTCTTCATTCATAATAATTTCAGACATGGGCACTCCTAATGAGTGACAACGGTGTTGCCATGTTTTTTATAGTGATGGGTATTTTTTAAATTACAAGGGCAAGGTAAAATAAATTGTATGAAAAATGAATAAATATGTGATTTTAAAGCATTCTCGACTGTCAAAATGATCAATTTAGCGTTTGAAGCCGAAGAAGTGCTGCGGGGTCAAAAGTCCATCTAAGGGCTGATCCCAGGCTTCACGCGGCAAGAGATCCTGTACCAGCTGAAAATCATGGGCGAGGCCCAGCCGGTAAGGTGCGCCCGGCGCTGCAGCCAAGGTTTTATCATAGAAACCGCCGCCCATGCCGATGCGTGTCCCGGCGGCATCGCAAGCCAGCAAAGGCATCAGCAGCATATCCAGCGTTGATACATGCAGGCCGCGGGCAGCCATAGGCTCTTTCATGCCCAGCGGATGGTGCGAAAAGCGTTGGCTGCGGTATTGATGCTGTGAAACTTTGACCCAGACCAAACGCTGATTCATCGAGCAGATCATCGGCAAATACACGGCTTTGCCGTGCGCAAAACAGTATTCCATGATTTTACGCGTATGAATTTCACCAAAAGCATGCAAATAGACGCCGATTTTTTGGGCGCGCTGAAATTTCGGCAGCCGAATCAGTTGATTGAGCACGCGCTGTTCGGCCTGTTTTTGCTGAAAAGGATTGACCGCGCGGCGCTGTTTGCGCAGTGTTTTACGAAGCGTATTCAGTGGGTATGACATGCGGGCAAAGCTGTGGTTTTTTTAAAGTTTAATCTTTTGAGCCGTGACTGCAAGCCCTGACCGCGCAAAAGCAAAGCTAAAGTCAATCACTGGATGAATTCGCTTTTGAGCAAAGCGTCTTTGATGGCATGGAATATTTCCGTTTATCTAAATTATTCTGCAGCGCAGATTTTTCATCGGAATAGCGGTGCATGAATATATTTACATTTGTATATTTATTGAAGCTTAACTTGCATGCAAAGGGATAAGCAGCTCAAAGGCAATGGTCAATACAGGCGGGCCAATACAGGAATTACCCGCTGATCATTGAATAAAACAAAGATAAAACAACTTGGTCAACACCAATAAATCAATGCAGCCGGTCTAGCTTCAATACTCGGGCGGTTTGCAGGAGAATAAAAATGAAAGCCAAAACAAAAATGGATGTAAAGACAAAAATGCGCAAGGGCTTGGCTGGATTGGCTTTAGCCGTTATTGGCGCCAACGCGGTATACGCCGCTGCGCCAGCGAACAGCCAGCAGGTGTTTTTTGTCGGCAATAACTGGGATGGAACGGTGACGGTGATTCGTCCGGCAGGCGATTATGGAAAAATCGGCGTGATTAATATGATTCCAGACCGTAAAGAGCGCCTGCTGGAAATTCATTTAAATCCTGTGAAATTGATTGCTTATACCTATATTCAATCGACCGCAGGTGAAGGGCATGATCAGCTGGTGGATGACATGTATTCTACGCCAGACGGCAAATCTATTGTGGCCTCCCGTCCAAGTTTTGCCGATGTGGTCTCGATTAATATTGCGACGGGTAAAATCAATTGGCGGACAGCGGTGCAAGGCTTCCGTGCTGACCATATGGCGGTGTCTCCAGATGGTCAGCAGGTGGCGGTTTCAGCATCGTCCGGCAATGTGGTGCAAGTGCTGGATATTAATACCGGCAAGGAATTAGGGCGTTTTGCCACGGGCGATAAACCGCATGAAAATATTTATTTCGATGGCGGCAGCAAGATTCTCAACTCTGCGATTGGCAACGTCGAAACATCAATGGATGCGGCATGGCAGGACTTTACCAAGGGCCAGCGCTATCTCACCATTGCCGATGCCGGTAATTTCAATGTATTGAAGAAAATTGATTTTCGCCCAGCGCTGGATGCCTTTGGCCGTAAAGACCTTTCCAGCTCAGTGCGGCCGATTGTCTTCAGCAAAGATGAGTCAAAAATCTATGCACAGGTATCATTTTTTAATGGCCTGGTGGAATACGACTTAAATCAGGATAAAGTTACACGCATTGGGCAATTGCCAGGCAGTTCCTCCATTCCATCTGACCGCAGCAAATGGGTCAATGATTCACGCCATCATGGCCTATCGATCAGCGCAGACGGCGAAAAACTCTGTGTGGCCGGCACCATGGATGATTACGCCACCATTGTAGACCGGCAAACGCTGAAAGCTGGCAAGCTGATTGCTGCAGGCAAGCCGTACTGGGCGACCCGCAGTCCAGATGGCAAAAATTGCGTGATCTCTGAAAGCGCCAATGATGCTGTGACAGTGATCAATTTTGAAACTGGCGATAAAGTGCTGACGGTGCCTGTGGGGAATCATCCGCAGCGTGTACGCATTGGCTATGCGCCTGCTGACTGGTCTGCGCCTTAAGGTTCACAGCATCGTCTAAAATGAAAGCGCTGAAACAGATGAAAGCGCACAGCTGAACATCGGGAAAAGCAGAAGCAATCTGAATGCGGCCTAATGCATGCAAATGCAAAATTTAAAGGCTGGCAGTCAGCTCCGAATAAATCGATGTGGCAGTGATGATGCGCTTATTTCTTTAAAATTGGTTCGAGGCGCAGAAGACTTGGTTGTTCTGCGCCTCATGCAATTTAAACCATTCGATCAAGCAGTCCAATAAAAAGAACAAGGGTTGAAGAATGAACTGGATCAAATTTTCCGCAGTTGCGGCAGGCGGGCTGATTGTTTTATGCCTCATCGTGTTTTTTTTCAAGCCCGAGGAAGCGCGGCCTTCTAAAGTGCCGGAATCATCAAAAGCGCCGCCAGATACGGTGCTGACTGCCGCCCAAGAATCTGGGCCGCAGCATTTGCAGCTGGCACCGCAGCGCCTAAAACAGGCGGATAATCAAACTGAACTCTTGCGCCAGCGTGATCAGCTTTACAGCGAATTTGCAGCCCTTAGCCAAAGCTTGAGTCAGGGTCAAAAACCGGATGTTCAAAAAGTCGAAATGCTGCTGCAAAAGCAGATGCAACTGGTGTCCAGCGGGGTGCTGTCCGCACAAGATGCATTGAATTATTGCCAGTTTTTAAGAAAAATCATGCCTGAAATGCAGGGGCAGCTGAATGGATATATCGATCAACTGGAAAAAATGTAAATTTTAAGATTCTGAATATGCAGTTGAGCAATCAGCTATCGGATGCCTATTTAAAATGAGGAGCATACGCAGCGAATGAGCCGAATTTGATTCCATGGAAATGGATGCGCGAAAATGGAGCTGAACGGCCTAAAGCCTAAATGGGCATTATAATTAATGTCATAAAAACATATGAAAGATGCAGTTTTTTAAACAATCTCGCCCAAGCATACGCTATGTATTTACCCTATAAAAAAATAGGGGAGGCAGTAGATTGGCCAGGCAGATAATCATGCTTTGCATGGGCTTGATAAATTGATATACAAGAAGGTTGAATAGCATAAAAATAGAAACCTGCTCATCAGATTATAAAAAGGACTTAGATGTGATCTCACAAATACTGATCGCCTTGATTGCATTGCTGCATCTTTACTTCCTGATTTTGGAAATGTTTCTCTGGGAACAGCCATCCGGTTTGAAGGCCTTTGGCAATACGCCGGAAAAAGCGAAATTAACCAAAGTGCTGGCGCAAAATCAGGGGCTGTATAATGGTTTTTTGGCGGCAGGTTTAATATGGTCACTGATGGCGGCGCAGCCTTTCGCAGCCATGCTGGGCAACTTCTTTTTAGTTTGCGTATTGATTGCCGGCATCTATGGCAGTTTAACGGCGAGCCGAAAAATACTGTATATACAAGCCTTGCCGGCATTCATTGCGCTGATTGCCTTAAATGCGGGCTGGTAGATTTAAGCGGTGATATGCATCAGAAAGGGAGCAGTTTAAATATCTGGGCTGAGCGTTTTTAATTATTCGTTTTTAAATTATTGAAGAGCGCTGCGTTTTTTATTTGGATTTTGATGAGGATAAAAATGAATAAACGGCCGTTGAAAATGAGTCTACTGATGCAGTGTTCAGTAAATTTACGGAATTAAGCTGACTTTATACTCAAGTTGTCACTTAAATTTGAGTAGCTTCGGGGGCAAGCTGGTTTTTTAAGTCTTTGTACGAAAAGCTATGAAATAAGTATTTGATACTTATTGTATTGATCACGATACAATTGCTTTTCATTACTTTGAAATTAAAATTTAGTATAGTGGTTTAAAATTCTCAAAAATTTACACTTATGTCCGATTTGGCTACAACTTCCCATCGTATTCCTAAATATTTAGCGATCAGAGATGTGATTGCTCATGAAATTGAGTCGGGTCAATTCAGCAGCAATACAAAATTAGCCTCTGAGCGTTTGCTGTCTGAGCAATTTTCAACAACACGAGTTGCTGTTCGGGAAGCATTATTGGCGCTGGAAATGGATGGTCTAATTTACCGTTTAGACCGCCGGGGCTGGTTTGTACGTGCGCCGCGTATTATTTATCGGCCTCAATCCACCCAAAGTTTTAATCAATATGTCCAAGAACAGGGCAGTATTCCAGAGACTGAACTGATTTCAGCTGAACTGTTGACGGTAACAGCATGGGATATGAAGCATTTAAGTCTTAATGCTGGAGATCTGATTTACTCAATTTGGCGCCGCCGCAGAATTAATGGCCGTCCTGTGGTTATAGAACACATTCGTGTAAATGCGGCACTTTTTCCTGAATTTTTAGAACAAAATCTGGAAGACTCAATTACTGTATTAATGGCTGAAAAATATCAGCGGCAGTTAACCCGGGCGCATATACATCTTTATCCAACAGCTTTTTCAGAACAGCAGGCCAAAGCCTTACATGTGAATATGGGGAGCATGGGCTTATATATTTGCCGGACCAATCGTGACCAAAATGGAACCATTACTGATGTAGATCAGGAATATTGGCTACACGATGTACTTGATCTGCATTTTGAAGCGTCAGAATAAAGAAATATAAAAAACAAACTGGTTTAAACCAGATTAATTAAACTGTCATAAACATTTGCTGAAATACTGATTAACAAGAAACCGCATTCATTAGGAATGTCAGATGAGTCAGTATTTAAAACAGTGCAAGAAGAAGATCAGTTTATGTGTCCTAAGCCTTGGTACGGCTTATGTTATGGCAGGATGCACCACGAGTTCAGTTTCACAGGATGCTGAACAAATTACGGTTTATACTGCTGTAGAAGCCGATCAGCTCAAACGCTATCAATGGGAATTACGCAAGGCGCATCCTGAGTTAAAAGTAAAATGGGTGCGTGACTCTACTGGCGTGATTACTGCAAAACTCTTGGCAGAACAAAAAAATCCTCAGGCAGATGCAGTGATGGGCTTAGCCTTGACTAGTTTATTGGTCATGGAAAAAAAGGACATGCTGCAGCCTTACCGTCCGCATAATGTTGAACAGCTTAAAACTGAATTTTATAGTCAAAAAGACATTCCAACATGGACAGGTATGACCGCTTGGGAATCAGCTGTTTGTGTCAATACCGTAGAATTAAAAAAGAAAAATCTGCCTATTCCGCAAACTTGGCAAGACCTGAGCAAACCTATTTATAAAAACATGATTGTGATGCCGAATCCAGCTTCCAGTGGTACAGGCTATTTGGATGTCACTGCATGGATGCAGATTTTTGGTGAAAATCAAGCTTGGTCTTATATGCAGGCACTGGACAAAAATATTTCTCAATATGTTCATTCAGGTTCCAAGCCTTGCAAAATGGCGGCGCAAGGTGAGGCAGTCATTGGTATCTCGTTCGGCTATCCAGGCTTTAAGCTTAAATCCCGCGGTGCGCCATTAGAGATTGTCTATCCTGAAGAAGGTTTGGGCTGGGAAATGGAAGCTTCTGCAATTGTGAAAGGCACCAAGAAATTGAGCAGTGCGCAGAAATTTATTGATTGGACGGTCAGTCAGGCTGCGAACCAAGCCTATGCACAAAATTTCTCTATGGTTGCTCATCAAAATGTCCAAAGCAGCAACACTGACTTCCCTAAAAATTTGTCTGAACAATTGGTCAAAAATGATTTTTATTGGGCGGCAGAACAACGGGACACGATTTTAAAAAAATGGTCAGAACAGTTTGAAAAGTAAATTAAAGGTTCGGTGAGTCATCTGCATTTCTTCAGCAGCGGCTATGTTGATCAGCGGTTTTTGCTCTGAATGTTTAGAGGGTAATGGGAAAAATACACATACCGTTTCATCTAGGCTGAAGCAATGTGATTTAAACAAATGAAATTATAATTAGGCGCAGTATGCAAATTCCAACTCATTTACAAAATGCTCTTCCCCCAAAAAGGGAGTGAGCTGTCAGCAGGACATTTGCTGTCAACCTTAAAAAGTTATCAAACAGCAAATAAAAAAATAGTGCTTGAAGCGGTGGATATTCAAAAATTGTTTGCACAAACCAAAGTATTGGAACACATCAATTTAGATTTAAAAGCAGGTGAGTTTGTCAGTTTTTTAGGGCCATCCGGCTGCGGGAAAACCACATTGCTGCGGATTATTGCCGGTCTGGAACAGCCTGATTATGGGAAAATTATCAAACAAGATGCTGATATTACCCATTTAAATACGGCTAAACGCAAGTGCGGCATTGTGTTTCAAAATTATGCCTTATTTCCGAATTTAACCGTTGCTGAAAACATTGCCTTTGGTTTGCATAAAAAGCTATGGACTGCTGCACAAATTCAAACACGAATTACTGAGTTATTACAGCTCATCGAACTGCCAGATATTGCTCACAAATACCCGAATCAACTGTCAGGCGGGCAGCAGCAACGTGTTGCGCTGGCGCGAGCCATTGCGCCTAAGCCTGATATTTTATTGCTCGATGAACCATTATCTGCCTTGGATGCTTTAGTTCGTTTAAATCTGCGTCAGAAAATCCGTACCATTCAACGTCAGCTCAATTTGCCGGCAATTATGGTGACCCATGATCAAGAAGAAGCTTTGAGTATTTCGGATCGGGTTGCGGTAATGAATAAGGGATTGATTGAGCAGCTGGATACCCCGCACAATATTTACTATAAGCCTCAAACACGTTTTGTTGCGCAATTTATTGGCACAATGAACTTTATGCAGGCGACAGCGATGTCAGCGCATGCTTTAAAGATTGCGGAGCAATATGAATGTGAGCATCTGAGTCTGAATTTTAAAGCCGGTGAGCAGCTGGAGATTGCATTCAGACCGGAAAATGTTGAACTGGTTTTAGAACCTGCTTTGTGTAAAGGACAATTCAATTTGCCGGTCCGTATTTTAAATATGGAGTTTCTAGGGGCAAAACGCCGTCTGTTTTGCGAGCTGAAGCAAAATAACGCTCAAGCCGAAGCAGTTGAATTGCAAATTGATATTGAAAATCAGCAACTCATGAATTTAAAGGATGAGATGTGGCTGCAAATCCCAGTTCAGGCTTTGCATATTTTTGATTTGCAAGGAAGAGCAAGATGTTAAATCAATCGGCTGCAGAAGCCATTTTAAGCAGCAGGAAATCCAAACCCTCATTGTACTCCTTGCGTTCTAGTACAGTGCTGTTTGCGGCTGCGATTTTATTGACATTGAGCTTGATTGCACCGCTGCTGTTATTGTTGCAAAGCGCCTTTTTAGATGAAAACCAGCAATTTGTTGGGCTGGAAAATTTCATTGCTTATTTCTCTAATCCAGCATTGTTGTCATCCATTTTTAATTCAGTCTGGATTGCATGTACCGCTATGCTGCTGACGGTAACTCTGGCGAGTATTTATGCATTTGCCATAACCAATGTGAATATTCGAGGCAAAGCATTTTTTAAAACTGTGGCATTTTTGCCGATTTTAGCTCCGTCGCTTTTACCCTCACTGGCTTTGGTGTATTTGTTTGGACAGCAAGGCGTCTTTAAAGGCTTGCTCGGCAGTACCGAAATTTATGGACCTTTGGGCATTTTAATCAGTTATTGCTTTTGGCTGTTTCCTGCCATGGTGATGCTGATGATGGCGTCATTCCGCAATATTGATCAGCGCTTAATTGAAGCATCCCATTCTTTAGGAAAAACCATCTGGCAAACGCACTGGGCGGTGACTTTACCGGCGATCCGCTATGGACTGGTCAGTGCCTGCCTGGTGGCATTTACCTAGGTTATTACCGATTTCGGCATTCCTAAAGTGATTGGCGGTTCGTTCAATATGATGGCCTTGGATGTCTATAAGCAGATTATTGGTCAGCAGAACATGAACATGGGTGCTGTGATTTCCATTTTGCTGCTTTGTCCTGCTGTGATGGCTTTTATCTTTGATCGCTATCAGAGCCGCCGTCAGGCACGTTTTCAGAATGTCCAGATTCAGCCGTACCGCATCAGGAACAACCCGCGTCTGGAAAAACTACTGACTGTATTTTGCAGTGTAATTGCGGGCAGTATTTTACTCATTGTGATCACGGCTATTCTGGCTTCTTTTATCCGTTACTGGCCGTATGATCTCTCGCTGACTTTGAATCATTACCGTTTTGATTATGTGGATGGCGGCGGTTGGTCGAGTTATTTGAACTCCATTCAGCTGGCGTTCTGGAGTACCCTTGCAGGCACAGTATTGATTTTTATCATCGCTTTGTTTACCGAGCGCTTTAAAGCCCATCCCCTAATTAAAAACTATGTACAGATGTTAGTGCTCCTGCCTTTGGCTGTGCCGGGTCTGGTACTCGGTATTGCTTATATCCTGTTTTTTAATCAGCCAGAAAACCCTATGTCTGTGCTGTATGGTTCGCTGACCTTATTGGTGATTTCAACCGTTATCCATTATTACACGGTGCCGCACTTAACGCTGAGCAATGCCATTAAGCAGATTCCCAGCCAGCTGGACCATGCAGGTCAAAGCTTGGGTGCATCCAATTGGACCATGTTTCATAAGGTCTACTTACCTTTAACTTTTCCTGCGCTGTGTGATGTGTCGGTCTATATCTTTGTCAATGCGATGACCACGGTGTCAGCGGCAATTTTCCTTTATTCACCAGACACCAATCCGGCTTCTGTTGCAGTACTGAACATGGATGATGCTGGAGATACGGTGTCGGCGGTTGCTATGAGTATTTTAATTTTAGTGACTTCCTGTGCAGTCAAATTGCTGCATTGGTTTTTCACCCGAAAAATGATGAAGTCAAGCCAGCGCTGGCGCGAACATCAGCATTAAGCCTTGCAAAACTTTAGCTTTTAAATTTGTTTTAAACCTTAATTTGTAACCCATTTTTTGAACGCTTTTTTAAGAAGGCCTGGGATTTTGCATCCTGAAAATCTTAAAAAGGCATGGAAACCTCAGATGAACACAGCAAAATCAGATTTAATTATTGTCGGCGCAGGTATTTTAGGGCTATCAGCAGCGATTCAGGCCGCTGAACAGGGACTGAAAGTACAGCTCTTTGAAAAAGATGCTCAGCCTGTGGGCGCGACCCGACGTAATTTTGGCATGGTCGGGACTTCAACACTTAGCCGACCAGATGAGGAATGGCGTGAATATGCGCTGGAAACACGCAAGTTTTATCAGCGTATACAGGCACAGCATGACATTTCATTTCAGCAGCGTGATGGCTTGTATCTGTCCAATACGGATTTGGAATGGCAAGTGCTGAAGGAGTTCGCACAAGCTGCGCCAGACTATCAGATTCCCGTAGAGCTGCTGAACCGGCAGCAATTATTTGAGCGGTATGGCTATTTAGATCAAAACGCAAAAATCAGCGGGGCGATGGTTTTTCAGGAAGATTATTCGGTTGAACCGCATCTGGTGGGGAATCGTTTGCTGCAGTATGCAAAGCAATTGGGCATTGAAATTTATTGTAATGCCTGCGTGGTGCGTACCGCATATCACAATGGACAGGCTGAAATTCAGTTGGCTTCAGGACAGCAGTATCGCGCGGATAAAATTTTGATTTGCCACGGTGAAGCTACACAAATCCTATATCCAGAATTATTGCAGCAATTAGGTTTGCAGCGCTGTGCTTTGCAGATGGCATTGACTCAGCCTTTAGCACATCAGTTGAATGCATCTATTTATTCAGGCTTATCCATTTCCCGTTATCCCGCTTTTGAAATTTGCCCAAGCCATCAGGCTTTGACCGAAGAATCACAGCAGGGCCTAGTCAAAGACTTCGGCATTCATATTTTGATTAAACAAAATGAATTTGGACAAATTATTTTAGGCGACAGTCATGAATATCTTCCTGTTCAGGATGCCCCGCAGTTTAGCCAACGTGAAGAAATTAATCAGTTTATTGAGAAATATTGCAAAGAAAATATTGGTTTAAGGCTGCCAGAGATTGCATCTCGCTGGAATGGTTATTACCTCACGCATCCGCAAGAACTGGCGTGTGTGACAGAAGCTGAGCCGAATATTTACCTGATCAGCGCTATTGCAGGCAAGGGCATGACCACGGGTGCCGGTTTTATGAAAAAAGTGCTAGAAAATCATATTTTGTAATCTGGTTTAAACCAGATTGGCTTATATTGTCTTAAATTGAATTGAAAACCTGATAAGGAATTGAGTGATGAATGTGCATATTGAACTGGAAAATAAATATTTGCTTCTGACACCAGGCCCATTGTCGACTTCTCCAGCAGTACGCCGTGTCATGCAGCGTGACTGGTGTACGTGGGATAAAGAATACAACGGCTTAGTTCAGGATATTCGCCAGCGTTTAGTGGCTTTGGCGACAACACAAACTGAGTTGTACAGTGCGGTGCTGATGCAGGGCAGCGGCAGTTTTTCTGTTGAAGCAGTATTGGGATCAGCGATTCCAAGAGATGGAAAAATCTTAATTATCAATAACGGTGCTTATGGCGCACGCATGGTGCAGATGGCGCGCTGTTTAAATATTGATGTAGTTGAACTGGCTTATTCTGAAACTCAGATTCCAGATTTAAAAGATATTGCAGCAGCTTTAGCCGATGCAAGCATTACTCATGTGTCATGTGTGCATTGTGAAACCACCACGGGGCTGCTGAATCCTATTCAGGAGATTGGCCGCATTGTGAAAGCAGCGGGCAAAGTGTGGATTGTTGATGCTATGAGTTCATTTGGCGGTGTGCCGATGGACATTGCAGAGCTTGAAATTGATTTTTTAATTTCAAGTGCCAATAAATGCATTCAAGGGGTTCCCGGTTTTGGCTTTATTTTGGCGAAACGTGAACAGCTGCAAGCCTGCGAAGGTCAAGCGCGTTCAGTGAGTCTGGATTTATATGATCAATGGAACACCATGGAACAGCACAATGGAAAATGGCGTTTTACTTCGCCTACACATGTGGTACGCGCATTTTATCAGGCTTTACTTGAACTGGAACAAGAGGGCGGTGTTGAAGCGCGCTATCAGCGTTATTTGAATAATCAAAAATGCCTAGCGGATGGCATGCAAAAACTTGGTTTTAAATTGGTACTTGATGCTGATATTCCACAGTCACCCATCATTACCACATTCATGTATCCAAGCGAGGCTGATTTTAGCTTCCAGAATCTGTATGACAATTTAAAACAGGCGGGTTTCGTCATTTATCCGGGCAAAGTTACCGATTTGGACTGTTTCCGTATTGGCAATATTGGCGAAGTTTATCTTGACGATATTGAACGCTTGCTCACCGCAATTTCGGGATACCGCCAGCAATAATCAGTTTATTCAGACCTATTTAAATTATATTTTTTAAGGAAAAGCACATGACGACTTCATCTAACACATTACAAGCAGTGGTTTTTGACTGGGCTGGAACAACGGTCGATTTTGGTTCACGTGCTCCAATTTTAGCGTTTATGGCATTGTTTGCAGATAATAAAGTTGAAATCACAATTGAAGAGGCACGTGCACCGATGGGGCTGGAAAAACGAGACCATATTGTAGCCGTACTGGCGATGCCACGTGTGGCCGCAGCATGGAAACAAGCCTATGAGGCAGAGGTGACCGTTGCCGATATTGACCGGTTATATCAGGACTTTATTCCTTACCAGCTGAAATCAATTCCGCAATGTTCACAGCTGATTCCCGGTGCGTTGGAAGCTTTTTCAGATATTCGTGCGCGTGGCGCAAAAATTGGCAGTAATACAGGTTATGCCAGCATGATGATTGGTCAACTGGTCAAGGATGCCGCTGAACAAGGTTATGTACCTGATTGTATTATTACAGCCAGTGATGTGAAGCATGGCCGTCCATATCCAGAAATGTTATGGAAAAACTTAATTGAATTGGACGTTTCAGACATTAAAACTGTGGTGAAAGTGGATGATACAGTTGTCGGTATTCATGAGGGTTTAAATGGAGGCTGCTGGACAGTAGGTCTGGCTGTAAGCGGCAATGAGGTCGGCCTAAGCTATGAAGCATGGAGTGCTTTATCTGAAGCTGAACAAGCAGTATTAAAAGAAAAAGCCTATGCAAAAATGAATGCTTCAGGTGCGCATTATGTGATTGACAGTATTGCAGATCTGCCTGCTGTACTGAATGATATTGAGGAACGCTTAGCGCAGGGTGAAAAGCCTTGAACAATTAAATCAGAGCTAAGAAATGGATATTGAAGCAATATCCATTTCTTATTACTCATTCAAGTATTGGTTTATTCCTTTGTGATATTTACCAGAGCATCGTGTGATAAAGGCGCCTATGATATTTATTTCATTAACTGAAGAACATGCTGATTTTGAAATGTATCGAGACAAAAATCATCATCAATTAACGAGAGTGACTCGTTTCAAGGGCATATGTCCAATTTATTCTTCTGATGTCATCGTTAAAAAGGGTGATGTGTGCTGAAAAAACAGGAGGGTTTAACTTGGTAAACTCTAGACACTCATCAGGAGTTTACCATGAGTAAAAAACAGAAGTTTTATACAGCAGAATTCAAAGCGGAAGTAATAAAAGCCATAGCGGAAAATAAAGGCAATGTTTCAGAAACAGCAAGGCAACTTGGTATTTCAATGCAAACCCTTTCTAATTGGCAAAATAAGGCTAAAGCAGGAACATTGACGGGTACACAACAATATTCACCTGATCTCGTTGCTCTGCTCGAAGAAAATAAAAAGCTCAAACAACAGCTTAAAACCGCTGAAATGGAACGTGAATTTTTAAAAAAGGCAGCAGCGTACTTTGCCAAAGAAAGTCAGTAAGGTACGCCTACATGAAACAATAAAGAAATTCCTTTCCAGTTAGTCTAATGGCTCGATTACTTCATGTATCCGTTTCACGATTTTATGATGGGCTAAAGCAAGGCATGAGTAAAAGATCCATCCAGCGAAATCAACATACGATATTGGTGAAAATAGCGCATAAAGAAACTGAGAAAAGCTATGGTTACATTAGATTAGCCAAGCACTTACAGGCGAAAGGCATAAAAATCAGCCTGTATGCTGTACGTCAGATAAAAAAGCTCAATCAGCTGTATTGTAAGCGTCATAAGCGTTTTAAAAGAACAACGAACAGTGATCACAATCGAGCAATCTATGACAATTTACTTAAGCTGGACTGCACTGAATATGGCGATTCGTAATCAAAAAACATCGAAAGGTTTAATTGTTCATTCAGACAGGGGCAGTCAATATTGCAGTCATGAATATCGAAACATACTTGAAAAAAAATGGTTTTCAGGGTTCAATGAGCAAACGAGGGGACTGTTATGATAATGCACCGATTGAAAGCTTTTGGGGCATACTCAAGAATGAATTAGTGCATCATTGCAATTATAAAACCAGAGAGAAAGCTAAAGCAGATATTACAAAATACATTGAGTTATTTTATAATCAGCGAAGAAATCAAAAGGGTTTAAATTTTAAGACCCCAAATCAAATGGCAGAGGACTTGTATCGGTCCGCTACCTAGAATCTCCCAAGTGAGAGTCTCCTGCTAATTCAGCACACATCACACCATTCGACAACTTCTTTTCAACAGTATATACAAGAGAATGGCGAGTTGCCCTGATAGCAAAGCCAATCAGTTTAAGGTCACGAAAAAAAGTTGTTTACCTTTCGGAATTTCAAAACAATATTGTTGGACTGCCACCACTCTCCTAGACAAATATGGTCTATTCTTTTTGCATAGGAGAAAACATTATGAGTGGACAACGTTATACCCCAGAATTTAAAGATGAAGCTGTTAAATTGATTACCGAACGTGGATATTCTGTCACTGATGTTGCAGAACGTTTAGGCGTATCACAACACAGCATTTATAAATGGCTAAAGGCCATACAGCCTTTACGCAACAACCCCGATGAACATGAATTGCTCGAGGCAAAGAAAGAAATCCTACGCCTTAAAAGTCAGCTCAAACAAACTGAAGAGGAATGGGATATTCTAAAAAAGGCCGCAAGGTACTTTGCAAGTCTGCCCGAGTAAAGTATCAGTTTATCCTGGAATACAGCCATCAATTTAAAATTAAAACGATGTGCCGGGTTCTTAAGATTGCTCGTGTTGGCTACTATGCTTGGTTGCATGAACCCGAATCAGGCAGGACTATTGAAGATAAGCGGTTATTACAGCTCATCCGTTCTTCTTATGATGCTAGTTATGGCATCTATGGTTATCGGCGCATCACGCTAGATCTTAAAGAGTTAGGTGAAAGCTGTGGGCCTAATCGTGTGTTGAAGATCATGAAAAACAATAGCATTGCCGCTGTGCGAGGATATAAAAAGCATAAAAGTTATGGTTATGGTCGCCCTCAGATTGTGCCACCTGACCATTTAAATCGAGAGTTTTTTGTAAACACACCTGATACCTCTTGGGTGACTGATATAACTTACATTCGCACATGGCAAGGCTGGTTATATCTGGCTGTGGTTCTTGATTTATATTCGAGAAAAGTCATCGGTTGGTCAATGAAACCTACGCTTGCCAAGGATATCGTTTTGGATGCACTTCTTATGGCGGTATGGCGACGCAGACCCAATGAGCCTGTGATCATACATTCAGACCAAGGCTCACAATACAGCAGCGGAGACTGGCAGAAATTCTGTCAGAAGCATAACTTAATACCCAGCATGAGCCGTCGCGGCCTTGCGCAGTATACTGCTCATGGGATAATGCTGTTGCTGAATCCTTTTTTAGCAGCTTAAAGAAGGAAAGAATTAAAAAGAGGATCTATAAAACACGAGAAATGGCTCGTGCAGATGTGTTTGATTATATCGAGATGTTTTACAATCGAATTAGACGCCATTCTCATCTTGATGGGATGAGTCCAGAAGCCTTTGAGGCAGCTTCAAAATGAGGCTTTCTCATGTCTAGGATACTGGGAGTAGTCCATGTTTTGAATCTTTTTGAGTTTCGTCAGCATATGGATCGTTCAATTGTTTGATTAGATTCTTAACAAATGAAAGGGTAATGTGTACTTTTTTGTTGGACATTTTCATTTCCTATCAGCACTTGCTGCATAAGCGAACTTTGGTATACATGGAGTATACAAAGATCAAAAAAATGAAAATTGATTTGGTGGGGATTTTAGAATTTTTGTTCATGATTGTTAGAAAACAATCATTTAAAAGCACTCCGAAGATGCCGCTGCAATGTCGTTGCCCTGAACCCGATGAGTTCAAGGTGGACACGACGCATACTTGCTGGGTTTCCCATACGAGATGGGCATACACTCTAAATATGCAGAACGCAATCCATAAGTTTAAGTATCGGCAGGGGAATTAGACGCCGCTGGCGAACACCTCAGAGTTAAGGCAAGTATAACGAATTCGGCGCTGTTGGCAAATCACTTGCGGTATTTGATGCGTAAACTTATTTTATTTGGCTGCGCTTTATGCAAAAAATCCCGCTTATTCAGCGAGATCTTTAGCTTCTTCCAAAATGCTCTGCAGCAAGCGCTCACAGTGCTCATATTCCTGCAGGCTTTTGTTCATGCTCAGCACTTCCTGCATCAGTTCCAGCGCAACCATGATAATCAGCTTGCTGGGCTCCATGCGCGGCGCTTTGCGGCGGAATTCATCATATTTTTCATTTAACAGCTGGGCTGCGCGTTCTAAATCTGCCTGCTGGCCTGCTGTGGTCGCCAAGCGGAAGTTATGGCCTAGAACTTTTAAATCGACAGCAATTTGTTCGCTCATGCTTAAACTTCCTCGTTTGCGTCAGTCGGATGGGCCAGTTGCTGAATTTCCTGCGCATGTTGGTCTTGCGCCGTGCCTAAAATGGCCAAACGCTGAATAATGGCTTCCACTTTGGCTTTGGCATGCTCATTTTTTTGCAGCAGGCGCTGGCGTTCTTGCTGCAGCGACTGAATTTCCTGAGCCGCATGACGCTGCTCATTTTGCAATTTTTCCTTCATGATACGCAGTTCATTGCGCTCGGCCAGAATTTCCTGAAAACGGTTTTTTAAATCGGTGCAGCTTTTTTCCAAACGGCTGTAACGGTCAGCCAAAGAGCTTGCATCATTATTGAGATGCTGAAATTGAGAGCGCGATTCCGTCAATTGCTCTGTCAGCGTATCAATTTCTTCTTGTTTTTGAGTGATGATGCCGTTTTTATGCACAATTTGCGCATGATGCTGTTCATTTGCAGAATCTTTATCTTCCGCAAGTGAGGTATTTTCACTTTCATATTGCGCAAGCTTGGTTTTTAAAACGCTCAAGTGCGCTTGCAGATGCTGTAATTCTTCTAACATATCGTGGTCGCACAGTATGGCAAACAAAGGTAATATATAAGAAGTATAGAGATTGGATAAACGAATGCAAGACGATATTTCAGGTTGGTCAGAATGGGACCGCAATTTCAGCGAAATCGAAGAGATTTCCAGCCCAAGCGAACTGCACGGCTTGCTGACAGGCATTGTCTGTGTCACTGAAGTGCCGACCCGCGATGAATGGCAGCAAATTTTAGCGACACTTGAAGTGACTGAGATCAGCGAAGAAGCGATTGCGATTTTAACCGACGAAACTGAAGACATTGCGCATGCGCTGTCTGAAGATGAATTGGACTATTTGCCGCTGCTTCCAGATGATGAACACAGCTTGTCTGAACGCGTGCAAGCCCTTGCAGACTGGTGCGCCGGCGTAGTTTTAGGCTTTGGCTTGGCTTCTGGCCATTTGCGCGCTGAAGAGCAGGAACTGATTGAACATCTGCAGGATGTCGCATCGGTTGAATTTGACGAAGCCGACGATGATGAAGAAGGCGAAGAAAGCTATCAGGAGCTTTATGAGTTCGTGCGCTTGATTCCGATCAGCCTGTCGATGGGCCGCAAGAAAATTCCGGTAACGGAAAGCCCGCTTTTACAGCTGTTTTCTGCTAAAAAATCGGCTGAAGCAAATAATGTTGTAGAAATGTTTACACCGCACCGCCCAAGCTGATTTTGGGCATTGAATTCCATTTAATCCATTTTTAAGAGAGACAAGAAGCATTCAGATGAAGAAATTGACTCAAGCCGATTTTGAGGAACGCCGCGCCATTTTAGCCGGCGAAATGGGGCTGCGCAGCATTGCAATCATTGCAACCAGCAAAGAAGCAATGCGCAACCGCGATGCAGACTATAAATTTCGAGCGGACAGCAGCTTCTTTTATCTGACGGGTTTTGCCGAACCTGAAGCGGTTGCGGTGATTGAAACGTTTAATACGGAAGATGAAGGCTATAGCTACAGCTTATTTTGCCGTGAACGCAACCGCGAAATGGAAATCTGGAATGGCTACCGCACCGGCATTGACGGCGCGGTTGACGATTATGATGCAGATGAAGCGTTTGCGATTGATTTGCTGGATGAAGAAATTCTAGAGAAACTGCAAAATAAGGACAAAGTATTTTACCGCATTGGCCATGAAGCGGACTTTGATGTGCGCGTGGCGAAATGGGTGGCAAAAGCCAATGCCGATTCACGCAGCGGCGCATCTGCGCCAGCACAGCTGATTCAGCTCGACCGCATTGTGGATGAGATGCGCCTGTGCAAATCTGAAGCGGAATTGGATCTAATGCAGATCGCCTCGGATATTTCAGCAGAAGCGCATACCCGTGCCATGCAAACCGTTAAACCGGGCATGATGGAATATGCGCTGGAAGCGGAGCTGAATTATGTATTTGGCAAAAACGGCTGTGTTCCATCGTATAACAGCATTGTCGGCGGCGGTGAAAACGGCTGCATTCTGCATTATGTGGAAAATGACAAAGAACTGAAAGACGGTGATTTGGTGCTGATAGATGCTGCCTGTGAATATCAGCTGTATGCTTCCGACATTACCCGCACGTTCCCAGTTAACGGTAAATTCAGTCCAGAGCAAAAAGCGCTGTATAACGTGATCCTCAAGGCGCAAATAGCCGCCATTGATGCGGTGCGCATTGGCAATTCATACAAAGAGCCGCATGCCGTTGCGGTGCGCATTATGGTGCAAGGCTTGCTGGATTTAGGCCTCATGCAGGGTAATATCGAAGAAATTATTGCTAATGAAAGCTACCGCCAGTTCTATATGCACGGCACAGGCCACTGGCTGGGCATGGACGTGCATGATGTCGGCTCATACAAGCAGGATGGTGAATGGCGCGCGTATGAAGAGGGCATGGTGGTCACGGTTGAACCGGGCCTTTATATTGCGCCAGATGATGACAGCGTGGATGAAAAATGGCGCGGGATTGGCATACGCATTGAAGATGATGTGGCCGTCACTCAAGCCGGTCCGCGTGTTTTAACCGCTGCGGTGGTGAAATCGGTTGAAGAGATTGAAGCCTTAATGGCGAAGTAAAATTCACGAAATAAAAAAGCCGGTCAGATGACCGGCTTTTTTTTGTGTAAATAATTGATTATTCTTATAAAAAATGAGACTTTATTACCTAAATAATAAGTAAACTGATTGTAATATGGTTTTTTCTACTGTTAGAAGGCTGATACTTTTATTACCTATACTTTGTGCTTTTATTGCTTGTTCAAAAGTAGAAAAACAAGCTATTCCTTTAGAAGGTGAGACTGTCACGTGGAAAATTACATCAGGATCCGAGCTCATTATTCATACAGTATTAAAAGAAAGATTGATACTTACTAAAGAGCATAAGAAATCAATTTATTACCGCCCAGAACAAGAAAAATATTTAGGCCAATTCGCTATAGATTATGTTCCTCCCAAGCTAAAAAAAATCACAGCACAAGAAGCATTGGCACTGCCCGTTAAATCAGGAGATCTTAGATTTAATTTGATGCTGAATGGGGCAAAAGTCCAAGCGAAAGGATATATGGATTTTATTCAAAGTGAACTTGATCACAAAGATCAAGTGCGGGTTATCCTTAGCAATCAACCTATGGGTTTTAATCCTTTAGCACTGACAAAAGAATACTATGTGGAAATTAAAAATGATCGGACTAAAATTTATGATCCTGAGTTTTCAAAGAAATATGGTCTAGAGTGTTTTAAAAATAGAGATATCAATCAATTAGAATGTTTTGGTAAATCAAGTAATAAACGCGTATCTGGAGTTCTATTTCGAATTTCACGAAATTTAAAGAATAAAGTAATTGCGTATTCGATAGAACCTCAATATGGCGCTATTAAGGTTGAATGGCAAATAGATTTAAGTAATTTAAAACATTGGAAAGAAGTGGATGCCAACATTTGGCGATTGTTGGAGGCATGGAATATATCTCCAACAGAATTAAATGATAATCATAAATTAACTGATCACCATAAAAAAGGTGATTTAGTTGCATGGGAAGTTACTCCTGAACTCAGGATTAAAACAAAGCTTGGTGAAAGAGAAATTACACCTTACAAATATCCTTCTACGCGTAGATTTTTAGGTCAATTCTCAATAGATTCAAAACCCCAAAATTATCAAATATCAAAACTCGATTCTGTGGAACAAGCTTCTGACCGAGAGCATCCAATGGAATTTAATTTATTATTAAATGGACAAAAAAACTTAGCTATTCATGGGTTTTATAATAAAAATATTGAAAATCAGGTAAAAGTTTTGGTAACCAATTTAAGCGAGCTGGATAAAGATCAAGACGTTCAAAAAAATGCACGAACTCCACGGGATTGGATTGATTATTTACTATCTACTGGATATGTGAAAAATGATCATTTGTCAGAAACGTATCACTTAGAATGTTATTCCCTTAAAAATAAACCAGCTCATATTTCGAGGTTAGATCACTGTATTGGCATATCTAATAGCCCTGAAAAAAATGACTTTATTTTAAAAATTTATGCAGCTTTAGATAATAAAATTATTGTGAATAGTACTGTTGAGACAAAGAGTTATGGGCATATTTCAGTTGAATGGCAAGTACCTGTCAGTTCATTAAAAGACTGGAATAAAATTGATCAAAATATTTGGCGATTGTTAGAAGTTTGGAATGTTCGAGATAATTTGAATTAATTAAAATATGTTTGAAAGCCGTTTTAATCTTAATTGGAATTGCTAAAGAGAAATTTATTCAAAAAGCCGGTCAGATGACCGGCTTTTTACTGCAGATCAGACATTGAAATTAAATAGAGAATCTCGATGTCCATGGATTAGCAGGCTAGGACACATGCATCATCCCTGATTTTGGTACTGCCACACACTGGTCAAAAAGCTTTGAGTCGAATCCCAAGGGGTTCTGTGCAAATCCTTTTGTGCGTGAACTAAAGTAAAGTCATGGCCTAACCGCTTTTGCAGTTCCTCAAGGCTGTAGCGCTGGACGGGCAGGCCGCTGCATTGGGCTGGGCCATCCTCAGCAAAAATAGACATCATTAAATAGCCGCCTTTTTTCAATGCGCCTTTTAAATTGGCCAGATATTGTTCTTGCTGCTGTGCAGTGGTCATAAAGTGGAATACCGCCCGGTCATGCCATAGATCAAAGGACTGCTGCGGCAATGAAACAGTGCAAATATCTCCGACAACCCAATCAATATTTTCTGTTTTTAGTCCCTTATGGGCTAATCGTAATTGGGTTTTTTCTAAGGCCGTCTGAGAAAGATCCAAGACATTTAAATTGGAATATCCCGATGCAATGAGCTGGTCAATTAAAATCGATGCGCCACTACCTACATCAATAATTTTTTGATCTGGTTGTATTTTTAGCGATTTTAAAAGATCTAAGAATTGATCATCCTGAGCCTGATACCAACTGACTTGATCGGCTTCTTTGGTTTGATAAACATCTTCCCAATGGTTCTGGCTCATACTTTTAAACCTGCATATTTGTTGCAATTCACTCAAAGCCTACTAAAAATAGGCTTTGATTCTATAAAAGTAAACACTTACGATTCAGTGTCATTCAAACTTTGATGCTTTATTTCGCAGCTTGATTGCTAAACTCATGAAATGCATCCAGCACATGTGTAGCGAACATCAAAGAAGAACCTCCTCCCATCATGACCGCTACGCCTAAAACTTCTTCGATTTCCTGAAGGTTTGCACCGAGTTTGACCAACGCTTTGGTGTGGAATGCAATGCAGTCATCACAACGTTTTTCCACAGCGATTGCTAAGGCAATAAACTCTTTCGTTTTGGTATCTAAGACTGAATTTTCTAAAGCCGCTTGACTGAGCTGGCCAAAACCTTGCATCAGTTTAGGCATATCTTGATGCAAGGTTTTTAAATTCTTCGCAATGTTTTGCGTGGTGTCTTGATAGCTCATATAAATCCCCTAATTAAACAGTATATTTAATTATATATTGTATATAAATATATTGTTTTAGGGAAATGATGTTTAATTGTGGTGATTATTGAATTGAATTCAGGGCGGAATTCAATAGGTAGTATTTCTTAATGAGAGTCTGAAATAAACATAAATAGATCAACTGTCTGTTGAGAAAATTGAAAAAGTGAATATATCAAAAGCAGACATTTTTATTTGAGAAAAGTTGGAGATTTCTGCTTGGTATTTACATTTTTGCTTTGTCTAAGAGCTATTATTTTAAGTGGTTGTACATAATAAATGGCTGCTTTGAAACAAGATAATAGGTGTTTGTACTAGTGATCCTGACTCAATTCAGTGCAAAAGCCTGCAACAAATTGCTAATTCATTATAAAAATCTAAGCCCTTGAGGTAAGATAAATTCAATCAAGATTATAAGTATCTAAACCTCGCTAGATACGCATAGAAGGATCAAAGCATGCAGCAAGAAGTCATCATTGTGGGTGGTGGAATGGTCGGACTGAGTCTGGCTCTGATGTTGGCAAAAGCCCAGATTGGCGTAAAGCTACTCGAAGAGATCAAATATCCAGATTATGATGATGCCAATCTTGCGCCATACCATTCAAGCTTTGATGCGCGAAACAGTGCTTTGTCACGCCGTACCGTGCAAATTTACCAAGAGCTGGGTTTATGGAATGCTTTACAAGCGCATGCAACGCCTATTTTAGAAGTTAACATTACCGAGCAAGGCAGTTTCGGCAAGGCACGATTAAAAGCAGAACAAGAAAAAGTCGAAAGCTTTGGACAGGTGATTGAAAATGCATGGCTCGGTCGTGTACTACTGACTGAAGTGAAAAAAGAATCACTCATTGAACTGATTGATGGCGTTCAAGTCACTGCACTTACTCAAGATGCAGACCATGCCTATATTGAAGCTCAGCGCGGCGATGAGCAGCTCAAACTACAATCTAAAATCGTCATTGCTGCCGATGGTCGAGACTCATTCTGCCGTAAAGCTTTAGGCATCGGGGCATCCGTACATGATTATGACCAAGTGGCGATTGTTACTACCGTGCAAACTTCGAAACCGCATCACCATGTCGGTTTTGAACGCTTTAGCCATTTAGGGCCATTGGCACTATTACCATTGCCGGGTGAATACCGCCGTTCAGTGGTCTGGCCCGTACCTAAAGGCACAGAAGGTGAATGGTTAGGCGATGAAAATGATCAACATTTCCTTGATGCCTTGCAAGAAACTTATGGCGACCGTGCAGGTAAATTCCAAAAAACCGGTAAACGCTTTAGTTTCCCACTGTCCCAAGTCCTTGCAGAGAAACAAGCGGTGGGGCGTGTGGTGCTGATGGGCAATGCAGCACATACCATTCACCCTGTTGCAGGTCAGGGCTTTAACCTATGTATGCGTGATGCTTATGTGCTGCTACGCTATTTAACTGAGCAAGTACAAAATCATGCCGATTTAGGTGATGCCGCAATGTTGCAGGATTATGAAAAATCCCGTCTGACCGATCAGCAACGCGTCATCAAGTTCTGCGACTCTGTGGTGCGTGGTTTTAGTAATCAAAACCCAATTTTAAAACTGATCCGTAATACCGGTTTGGTGGCCTTTGACACTATTCCGGGTATTAAACCTCTGGTTGCCAATTATGCAATGGGGTTAAAAGCATGAGTTTAAATCAGTCAGACATTCTTGATGTGGTCATCGTGGGCGGTGGATTAGTTGGCGGCTTAACGGCTTTATTGTTGGCTCAAGGTGGCGTACAAGCGACTGTACTCGATGCAGCTCCCATTTTAGATGCTGAAAAAACTAAAGGTGTTGCCAACCCACGTGTTTTAGCCCTTAGTCAAGCAACCATTCATTTACTGCAAACGGTTGATGTCTGGGACAAGCTTGCCCGTCAGCAACCTTATACTGGCATGCAGGTGTGGAATAAAAATGGCTATGGTGAAATTAACTTTGGTCATGCCACAGAACATACACCAAGAGTGGAGCAAGCATTGGGTTCGATGGTTGAGCCGAGCTTATTGAACTTAGCCATTCAAGAAAAAATGCTGGAACAGCTGCAAGACTATCGTACCCAAGTCAAAGTGACACGAGTAGAGCAAGGCGTGGGGGTATGGATTATTCATCTCGCCGATGGGACACAGCTTAAAACCAAATTGGTGATTGGTGCAGACGGCGCAAACTCCTTTGTTCGTGAGCAAGCCTTTATTGATCTGGATGTTTTAGATTACCAGCAGGCTGGTGTCAGTTGTGCGATTAAAACCGCACAACCACATCAACATGTGGCACGTCAAATTTTCCTAGAAACTGGGCCGCTGGCATTTTTACCGATGGCCAGTTTAAAAGCTGAGGAAAATGGTTATTGGCAATCGATTGTGTGGACTTTGCCTGATGATTATGCCGACGAATATGTGGCGCTTTCTGATGCTGAATTTACCCAATTGTTGACGCGTGAAAGCCATCACATGTTGGGTGAAGTGCTTGAAGCCACACCACGTGCAAAATTCCCTCTCAAAGCCCGTGCGGCGCAGCAATATGTGCGCGATGGTCTGGCACTAATTGGAGATGCTGCGCATGTGATTCATCCATTGGCAGGGCAAGGGGTGAATATTGGTTGCCTGGATGCCGCCATTTTATGTGATGCATTGCTGCATGATTTAAAACGTGGCGTATGGGCGCATGAACAGACCTTGAAGCGCTATGAGCACCGCCGCAAAGGGCAGAATGATGCCATGATGCACAGCATGTCTGCGATCGGCTGGATGGAAACATCATCTTTGTTTCCTGTCGTGTGGGCGCGAAATTTTGGCTTAAAGCAGGTCGAAAACCAGCCTGCGCTGAAAGATGCGTTCATGGCGCAGGCCAATGGCCTGTCTTTGCTGAAAGAAACCCGTTACAGCGCCTAGGCTGAAATAGCGAGTTTTTTGAGCATCTGTAAATACTTGATTACGATTTTGATTAAGAAATATACAATTTTTTAACTGTTGGCTCTATGCGAAAGCTCAAGAGATTGTTAAATTTCTTTTAAATCAAAATCAGGAAATTGCCTGAGTAGTACAAGCCGTCATTCGTGGGGAGAGCAAGATGACAGATATGAATGATTATGATGATGCAGAAGATTCTGCTGTTGATGATGATGAAGCGAAAGCTGCTGAAAAAGGCGCATCAGATTCAGCTGAAGGCGCATCAGATGGTGATGTCGCCGAAGCGGAAACCTTGACTGTTACTGCGAAGCTGAAACAGCGCCAATCTTTGGAAGATGAAGTGGCCGCATTTTTAGCGCGCGGCGGTAAAATTACTGAAGTGCCGCCAGATGAAGCAGCGCATGACTGATCCTGCTTTATCAGCTATAAAAACACCGCTATGATGCGGTGTTTTTCTTTTGTGCATATTTTCTGCGCAGCGCATAAAGGGGATAAAATACCAGATGCGCCAGCAGGATCAGCATGCAGTTGATGATCAGCGCGCCCCAGTAAGGCGGTGCATGCATTGCGCCGATAAAAGAGACAAAGCATTGAAACAGTAAAATTGCGCTTAAACAGAGATATGCCCAGCGGGGCATCTGGCGCCAAAACGGTGTCAGGCGCAGCAGGTTGTCGGCAATAAAATACAGTGAATACACCGCGCAAGCCATCAGCACCGCTTGAATATCTGGAGTGATCATTTCATCAAAAATATAATGCGGATAAGGTTTTGATCCGTAATAGCCAATGTGCAGTAACCCCAGCAGCCAAAACACATTAAAGACATACACGCTTTTTATCGTTTTCATTATTGCATCATGCTCTTTGATGAACTGCAATGATTTTAAAAACATGCATCCCTTTCAGCAAGTGATGCTTTTTGATCGGGCCGCAGCGCTGTGGGCAGCTTAGATGGAAAAGCCGAGGGATAGAGCCGATAGAAAAGCAGACCCTACTCATAGTAAGAGCAATTTAAAATTAAAGCGGATTGACCTTAAAACAGATTGAAGTTGGTGCGGAATAAAGTTAGCGGAATAAAAAAAGCGCATTCAGCCATGGAAGTGAATGCGCAATTTGAAGCTTTAAAATCTATTTTTAGTGCAGATAATGGCAAAGGGCGGATGATCAGGCCTTTGCCATGCGCTGTTGGGTGATTTACTCGGCGCCGTTATTTTGCTGGGTCAATTCCAAAGCGCGCTGATATGCCACTTTCTTTTTAATTCCAGTCAAATCAGCAGCCAGCTGTGATGCCGCTTTAACGGATAGGTCTTGCAGCAGTCGGTTCAGCAGCTGATCCAGTTTTTCCTGCTCCATGTCTTTTTCTTCAGTCGCGCCGCCAATCACCAGCACAATTTCACCTTTTTGCTGATTGTGATCCGATTCTACAAAAGTCACCAATTCGCCCAAAGTCATCTTTTTGATAGTTTCGAAGGTCTTGGTAATTTCACGGGCAAAACCGACTGGACGTTCAGCGCCGAAAACGTCCGCCATATCTTTCAAGCAATCCACAATGCGGTGCGGCGCTTCATAGATGATTAGGGTCTGGGTTTCATCTTTCAGCTTATTTAAAGCAAGCAGGCGCTGCGACTGCTTGGACGGCAAAAAGCCCTCAAAGCTGAAGCGGTCACTTGGCAGGCCGACGGCACTCAGCGCAGCAATGGCGGCGCAGGCGCCCGGTACCGGAATCACCCGAATATTTTTTTCTTGCGCTGCACGCACCAGCTTAAAGCCGGGATCGCTGATCAGCGGCGTGCCGGCATCGCTGATCAACGCCATATCTTCGCCGTTTTGCAGGCGCTGAATCAGCTGATCAATTTTATTGCTTTCATTGTGGTCGTGGCAGGCGGTAAGCGGTGTTTGAATATTAAAGTGTTTGAGCAATTGCGCAGAAGTTCGTGTATCCTCTGCGGCAATAATACTAACAGACTTCAGCACATGAATTGCACGATAACTAATATCATCTAAGTGCCCGATTGGAGTCGCAACAACAAATAACTGAGCACCCATAGGTTTCTCCATGTTTGAAAATAAGCAAAAGAATAAGAAAAATTTACTTGTATTGGCGTTGATGGGAGGAATGACCTGCGCCCAAGCAGAGGTTTTGGTTATTTTACCCGAATCTGGCCCTATGGCGCGAGCGGCTTCAAGCATCAAGCTGGGTTTTCAAAGCGCATACAGCGCTTCTGGCGAGAAAGAGCCGGTTAAATTTGTTAATTCGGATCAGAAACAGCTGGCCAGCGTGCTGAAAAAACATGTCACGGCCAAAACCAAATTGATTGTAGGCCCCTTGGGGCGCAGTGAAGTCGATGCCTTGATGAAAGCCAAGCCAAAACTGCGCGTGCTGACGCTGAATGAAGGCGCCAAGCAGGCGGGCAATATTACCCAGTTCAGCCTGTCTAAAAAAGATGATGTAGCAGCGCTGAAAAATGTCATGGAACAAGATCAGGTGCAGGAACTGCTGGTGCTGCGCCAGCCCGGAACCGAAACAGAGCATGAGCTGTTTTTGATGGCTTTGGTCGCGCAGGCTGGCCTGCCGATGCAGGTGCTGGATGCCTATCCGCAGAAATTAAAGAAGCATCAAGCCATGCTGCTGCTGGGCGGCAATACTTGGCTGAATGAGCAGAAGCTGCCAAAAAAACAGATTTATACGCTGTCCAATGCGATTGAAGAAGGCCAACCGATTCCGCTGGGCATCAAGTTCTGCGACACGCCGGCGCTGTACCGCGGGCAGTGGGCAGATATGTACAGCGCGTATAATCAGCATCCGGTCACCATGCCGTATCAGCGCCTGCTGGCTTTTGGCGGAGATGCGTGGAGCATCGCGCAATTGTACCTGCAGAATCCTACAGCTCAGAACCTTGCTTTTGAAGGGCGCACCGGCAGCATTCAAATCAGCGGCAATCAGATTCAGCGCAGTCCAAAGTGCTATCAAAATACCCGCAAAGGCGTGGCGGCGCTTTAATGCAGATTCATCTTTTTCAATACCGCGCATTTTTCTATATTTTGAGCAGTGCCACATGATGACGCTGGGGCCATGGGCCGAGCGGGAGGCGCTGAAATGGGCGCAGCAGCAGGGTTTTGTCTTGGTGCAGGCCAATTATCACAGCCGCTATGGTGAAATCGATCTGATTGTTCAGTACGCCTCGGAGCAGTCATTGCTGTTTATCGAAGTCAAAGCGCGTTCTAAAACCGCATATGCACAGGCGGCGGAAACGGTTTCCATACATAAGCAGCGTAAAATGCTAAAAACAGCGCTGCATTTTTTGCATGCACACCCTCATTTTCAGCAATACTATTGCCGCTTTGATGTGATTTGTTTTGATTTTTATCAAAGGTTTGCAAAATCACTACAGCATGAATTTTCCAATTTCACTTATGATTCGCAATGGATAGAAAATGCTTTTACTTTTGATCCAGAGTTTATTAATCTTTGAACAAAATAGACTGTGTAAATGCATAGATAGAAAACGATTGAAAAAAATGAGGAGTCTTGCCGAGTGGTTAAGCGTATTGCAATGACAATGCTGTGTGTCGCGAGTTTATCAGGATGTGCAAGTTTTATTGCTGGCGGCACAGGGACTGCTCCTGTTGGCACAGACAGCGGCGCGCGTTCTTTGGGCCAAGTTTTTATTGATTCATCCATTGTCAGAACAGCAAAAATTAATTTGTATAAGCTTGATGCGCGCTTTAAGCAGTCGCGGATCAATATCGACAGTTTTCATGGCAATGTGCTGCTGACAGGGCAGGTGCCGGACGGGCATTTAAAGCAGCTGGCGGAAGACAATGTCAAAGCCATGAGCGATGTAAAAAGCGTTCACAACTTTATTACCGTGGGCAATCAAATCAGCTATAACACCATCATGCAGGATACCGCAGTTACCGCCAATACCCGCGGCCTGATCATGAAAGCGCCAATCGTGTCCGACAGCAAAGTCAATATACACACCGAAGATGGCGTGCTGTATGTGATGGGCCGTTTGAATACGGCTGAAATCAATGATTTGAACCAAGTGCTGCAGCAGGTCGGCAATGTCACCAAAATCGTCACGCTGGTGGATAATGTTGACCAAGCGCAGCAAAGCTCCATGGCTTCCAGCTTCAGCTCCCCGATGCTGAACGCTGCGCCGGCTGCTCAAACTCCTGTAGCGATTGACCCGGATGCCGTTGACCCGAATGCGCCTTAATTTGCAGCGCTGGTCCCGCCAGCTGAATGAAACCGTTAAAGCGGTCAAAATACTGTATCGGGATTTCCGCATTTATGATTTTGGCAGCTATGCTTTAAACCGCTTAACACCAAAACAGGGCTATAGCGTACAGAAAAATGTGCCTTATGGCCTCAAAGCGCGCCACCGTTTGGATCTGTACCGCAGCAGCGCGCCGCGCCAGCAGCGGCCGCTGATTGTCTTTGTGCATGGCGGCGCATGGATGCATGGCGATAAAAAAGACTACAGCTTTATTGGCGAAGCCTTCGCCAAAGAAGGTTTTGATGTCGCAGTCATCAACTATCATCTGGCGCCAGCGCATATTTTTCCCAGCTATATCGATGATCTGAGCTTGGCATTAAACTTTATCAGCCAGTCACAGCAGAAACTGCAGGTGGTGACGGAAAATATCGTGCTGATGGGGCATTCAGCCGGCGCTTTTAATGTCATGTCGGCGCTGTATAATCCAAAGCCCTATGAGCTGCTGAGCAGAGACAAAATCCGCGCGATTATTGGCTTGGCTGGGCCGTATCATTTTGACTACAAAGGCGACCCGCTGTGTGCGGATGCTTTTGATCAGGAACTGCCATATCAGCAGGTGATGCCGTATTATTTTGTGCAGCAAAACACCATCAAGCACTATTTGTTTACCGCGGCCAATGACAATATTGTTGGCCCCAGCAACAGTACGGATTTGGATGCCAGGCTCAAGGAATTAGGCAATTACAGCCAGCTGATTTCTGTGCCGCGGGTCGGCCACATTACCATGATTGGGTCAGTTTCCAGCATCTTCAGCCGTTTTTTCAGCACCAAATCGCAAATTATGCAGGCTTTGGAAGACGCTTTAAAATAAGTCAGGCATTCAAATGCCATGCCATAAAAAACCGCTCACATAGGAGCGGTTTTTTTATGGGCCAATTACATGCGCCAGAAGCGGCTCAAAGGATTTAAAGCCAAGCTTGGGTATCATCCGCGACGGCCGTGCCGTGAATGACGTGCATGATCATGGCATGCGCAATGCTGCCTTTAAATGGAATTTCCGGCAGCTGATCAAATTTGAAAAAGGCGGCATCGCTGATTTCTTCCGGCTGCAGCTTAATCTCGCCAGACGCATACTCAGCTTTATACGCAATCATCAGGTTGCTGGGAAAAGGCCAGGGCTGGCTGGCCAAATATTGGATGTTTTTCAGCTTTAAGCCGATTTCTTCCAATGTTTCGCGCCGTACAGCATCTTCCAGCGTTTCACCGACTTCGACAAAGCCTGCAATCAAGCCGTACATGCCGCGGGTGTTTTTCGCATTTTTAGCCAGCAGGATTTCATCTTCGCCGCGGGTAATCACGGTAATGATACAAGGATTCACGCGCGGATATTGATGATAGTTGCAGGCTGGACAGATCATGGCGTATTCAGTGGTATGCGCTTCTGTCTGATGGCCGCAGTGGCTGCAGAATTTGTGATTGCGCCGCCATTCTAAAAGCTGAATGGCCCGGCTGGCCTGTTCAAATTCTTTAATATTCCACAGCTGCAGCAGCTGGCGGATCGGCACCAGCTGCAAGCCGGCAGGGATGGATTCATCATCGTGCAGGTCACGGGCAATCACTTGATCACCCGTGCCGATCAGCAAATCACTTGCCAGTGTTTCAACTTGTGGAAGCTGATAATGTTCATCGACCAGCAGCTGCTGCTGTTTGAAAATATAGGCAAGTGAAAGTGTGGTCATTAGGCTGCTGTTTTCAGTTTATCGCTGCTGTCCGTTGCTACTTTAAACATGGAATGCAATACAGGCAAATTATTTTTTAAATTGTCAATCAGCATGTCCGCGCTGGCTAAGGTATCCAGCACATGATTGATATGCTGCGTGTCAATGGCCTTGCCTGCTTCGAGGCGGTCTTGCAGGAAGGCTGCCGCTGTATTCAGCGCATTTTGCCCGGTTTCTGCATTGAGGAACAGCAATGCGCCGCCGATTTCACGCAATTGCGCCGGCACCGCTTCCAGTACCGCCTGATCTTGATCTTTCACGTATTGCACCAGAGTTTGGCTGGCTGCATCAATCTGCACGCGGGTTTCATTCAGCAAGGCGCTATGCGCTTCATCCAGACGGTCTAATGAAATATTCATATTATTGACGCGAAGCTGTAAACGGCTCGAAGTGTGATGGCGCTCCAGAACACCAATCGAGTTCATGGCCGATAAAATGCAATTCATCAGCTGCTGCGCAAAGCTTTCATCTTGATCCAGCGATGCCGCCTGACGGGTCAAGTCGTTATGCGCTTCGTTCAAATTCAGCACTTTGAAAATATTGCCCAGCTGCATCAACTTGCTTTGCAGTTCCTGGGTTTTTTCAGGCGTCATGTTTTGATAGTTGTATTCGATATCGTTGCGGATCTGCGCCATTTCAGCAGTCACAAGATCGCTGATGGTGTGCATGGTGTCAAAATCCGGGCCATATAAATGGCGGCTGAACACCTGCAGCTGAATATCAGTCAGCAATTCATCGCCGATATGCAGCTGCTCACGGATATGCTGAGAGACTTCATCTTCCTGGCTGATGCATAGGCTCAGGACATTGGCAAGGTCTGGCAGCGAAGCTTTAAAGCGTTCCGGCGCGCCGAAATACTGCGCCATATTGCGTTCAATGCTGATGAGGGTGCGCAGGCGGGGATCGCTGATAAGCAAATGGTCGATTTGGCTGAAAGCGCTGAAGACTAAGCCCCAATACTGCTTGCTTGGATGCCGGTCTGACATGCCGGAAAGATATGCGCCTACCAGTTTGATGGCTTGCAGGTCAGATTCATTTTCTTCCTGCTTCAGCAGTTTATTCAGCGCAAGCTTATACAGGCGGTGCACGTATTGCGATTTTTCCAAAGCCGGCGCTTGCGGCAGCTGGAAGTCCGGCGTAATGGAATCCAGCAGCATTTCAATATGCTGGCCTTCAGCCGTCAAGGGTTTGCCTAAAGCCAATTCCAGACGGTTTAAGGTGTCCAGCAGGAATTGCGGAATCTTGACTTCGCGCAGGCAGATGAATTCGATATAGCGCTTCAGCATGGTGGTACCTTCGCTCAGCGCAATCACATCGGAAGCATTGATAACGGCAGGATTCCCCATGATCTTGCGCATTAATTCCGCCGAGTATTGAGCGATTTTAGCGAGGCTGCACATATCAATCAGCGCAAGCACTTGAGCGCATTGCTCGAATTGATTCAGCGCATCATCAATGCCGAAAGGTAAAGTCTGGTCTTCTACTAAGGTGCTGACTGCTGATTCGACTAACTTGATCGAGTTATCAACCTCATTTTTTATTATCAGCAAAGCCGTTGGGTCAAAATGTATAGAGGTTTGGTAAGACATGGATCTGCACCTTTCCTAGGGTTTTATCTTGTTTGTGAACTGCCATGTTTCAGGCGGGCCATCTTTTGTTTTACTATAGCGTATGTTTTAACGGTTTAAATACAAAAAGTAACAGGAAATTGAGTTTTTATTTTGCAAAAAGGCAAGGCGCGCCATGCTTTTCTTCAAATTGTTTGACCCAATTCTCATGCTCGGCCAATTCTTCGGCACTGGGTAAAATGGCCGCCAGCTCAATTTGCACCGCTTGGCGGGCCGCTTCACCTTGCGCGCCTTCACTATGCGTCAGGGCATCAATATCGAAAGACACCTGGCCGCCGGTCATGGCTAAGTAGACATCGGACAGAATTTCCGCATCCAGCAAGGCGCCGTGGAAGGTACGGTCACGCTGCGGAATTTCATAGCGGCGCACGAGCGCATCCAAGGAGTTTTTCTGTCCTGGATGCTTGGCTTTGGCCATGGCCAAGGTATCGGTGACTTCGCAGACTTCTGACAGTGCAGGGAAGCCGGCACGGGTGAACTCCATATTCAGGAAGTTCATATCGAAGGTTGCGTTATGCGCAATAATTTCCGCGCCTTTCAGATAGTCAAATAAGGTATCGGCAATTTCAGCATACAGCGGCTTGTCTTTGAGGAAGTCATCGCTGATGCCGTGAATATTCTCTGATTCACCGACCGGTTTTTGCGGATTGATATAAATGTGAATGGAGCTGCCGGTCAGTTTGCGGTTGATCATTTCGATGGCGCCGACTTCAATGATGCGGTCGCTGTCCTGAAAATAAAAACCGGTGGTCTCCGTATCCAGAATCAGCTGGCGCGGGCCTTGCAAATCCACGGTTGCAGGCGTAATCACAATTTTAGGGTGCATCGGCGAAGCAGGCGCTGCTTGAGCCGCAGGCGCCTCTACTGGTTCTTCGGCATCATCTGCAGATTGCATTTCGACTGGAGCAATTTCAGCGGGCTCTAATTCAGGCTCATTCATTTCCTCTGCTTCGTCTTCCTCATCAGCGGCATCTAAACCAAAGGGATCGGTGAGCAGCCAGTCCGGCTCAGCTTTTTTTTTATCGGTGTTGCCAGCTGCCGCAGCGCCATTTTTCAGCTGCTGCGCTGTTTGTTCTGCGCCCAGGTTGGCCAATTGATCGGCCATTTCATTGCCGGCATGTCCCGCATGGCCTTTAATCCAGTTCCACTCAATTTCACGGCCTTGGCAAGCGGCGTCGAGTTTTTTCCAAAGATCCGGATTCTTTACGTCTTTCCAGTTTTTCTTTTTCCAGCCGTGAATCCACTCGGTAATGCCTTGCTTCACATAATTGGAATCGGTCCAAATCACCAGTTTGGCATCTGCAGGGCAAAACAGCACGCCTTCAAGGGCTGCCGTCAGCTCCATGCGGTTATTGGTGGTTTCGGCTTCCCCGCCGCAGAGCTTATGTTCTTCGGATTCGGTAATGACATATGCCCCCCAACCGCCTAAACCGGGATTGCCCTTGCAGGCGCCATCGACATAAAGCGTGATTGTTTGTGACATAAATGTGAATCCGGATAGTTAAGGCTGAGTTCAGGGGAGTATTGTATAACGCAAATGGAATTGGAACAGGGATATCCTGATGATTTTTTAATTTCTTGTAACATTTATACTGGAAACGCGTTAAATTAACGCCTTGTGTCTGCGTACCGCTTCACTACAATGGCATATCTAAAAAATAAATTTTATACGAGTTGTTTGGATTTTTTTATGTATAAACCAACCACAATCTGGTGTCAGCCTAATTTCCCGTCATTATTTAAAATTACAGTACTGGGTTCAGCGTTAGCGGCTTTAGGCTTAACGGGCTGTTCATCATCTTCAAGCGCAACCAGCGCCTCGAAGTCGAAAATGGTTGGTTCATCGGGCTACTTGGACGCCAACAGCTTAGATGGCCTTGAAGATTTGCTGTCTGCAACAGACATGCGCGCAGTAGAAGGCGACCGCCTGCAGGTGTTAAAACATGGTGATGTCTGGAAGCGCATGACCGTGGGCTTTAAAATGGATCTCAACCATTGGGATACCCGCATTGAAGCGCAGCGCGGCTGGTTCGCTTCTCGCCAGCCGTATATTGACCGCCTCAGCGCGCGCGCCTCACGCTATTTGTATCACACTGTTAAAGAAGCGGAACGCCGCGGCATGCCGACAGAATTGGCGCTGCTGCCCGTCATTGAAAGCTCATATGACCCGGCAGCCACTTCCAGTGCGGCCGCTGCCGGCCTTTGGCAGTTCATTCCAAGCACCGGCCGTATTTACGGCTTAAAGCAGACCAGCATGTATGACGGCCGCCGTGATGTAGTGGAATCGACACGCGCTGCCTATGAATTTTTAGGCGGACTGTATAATCAGTTTGGTTCGTGGGAGCTGGCTTTAGCGGCGTATAATGCCGGACCGGGCCGCATTCAGCAGGCGATTAACCGCAATAAAGCTGCCGGTTTGCCGACCGATTACTGGTCATTGAAATTGCCGCAGGAAACCATGAACTATGTGCCACGTTTTTTAGCTGTAGCGCAAATTGTAAAAAATCCTGGCGCATACGGTGTAAGTTTGCCGCCAATCGCCAACCGTCCTCACTTTCGTGAAGTGGTGGTCGGGCCTGCAAACTTGAATGAAGTGGCTTCTGTGACAGGCCTCAGCCGGTCTGAGCTGTATTCATTGAACCCTGGGCACCGCGGTGATGTGATTGATACATCCAGCCCAATGCGGATTTTAATTCCTGCAGACATCAGCCCGTCAGTCGATGAAAAATTGAAGAAGATGAAATCATCATCTGGCGGCTACTGGGCAGGCGGCTTAACGCAGAATTTGTCGCAAAATAATGCGGCCATTGCACCATCGCGTCAAACTCCGCCAGTTTTGAATACGCAGGTGATTACTCCGTCTAAAGCGGCGCCGCCGGCGATCTCAGCATCAAAACCTGCTGCTCCAGCAGCAAGCAGCGCCTCAGCCTTAGGCCGACCGCAAGCTCAAACGCCGCAAGGTTCTGCAGCGCTGGCGGCTTTTGCATCCAGTACTGATATTCCTAGCGCGCCGCGTATTCCTGTTGCGGTAACGCCAAGCGCCCAAGTGAAATCCGTATCTGCTGAGCCGCCATTGTCGGCCAAAGAACGTGAACAGATTATGGCGGCGATTAAAGCCGAAGGCGAGACCAAAACGGTTGATGAAGTGCTGAAACCGGTTGCAACCAAAGCCGAGCAGGATGAAGTGGTTCAGGAGCTGACAGCGCTGGCGCCTAAAGGCACAGAAATTGTCGATCCGTATGACGGCAAAATTAAGCTGACGGCTATTCAAACCAGCTTGTCTGTGGCAGAACAGCAAGGCAAAGAATTGACCAAAGGCTTTGCCTATCCTAAAAGCGTAGCGGAAAGCACCCGTCCTGATTCAGATGAAGTCCGCCGCAATCAAGGCAAAAATATCATTAAAACGGATTCCGAAATCGTGGTGGTTGCGCCGAAAGGCAAGCGCAGCACCTATACGGTTCAGTCGGGCGATACCTTAGCTGTGATTGCCATGAAAAATGGCGTGAACTGGCGTGATATTGCAAAATGGAACCAAATGGATGCGGACTCTAAATTATTTGTCGGCACCACCATCTATTTATATGATGCTAAACCTGCAGCGCAGCCAGATGAAACCAAGTCGAAACCATCATCTGCAAAGGCGCAGCCTGAAAGCTATGTTGTCAAAGCCAATGACAGCTTGACCGGCGTTGCCGGCCAATTCGGCTTATCCGTCAAGCAGCTGGCGGATTATAATAATCTCAGCACCACCAGCGGTTTATTCGTCGGCCAAAAATTGGCGTTAAAAGAAACTGCAGCCTCTAAGGCCAAACTTGAAGCAGACAGCAAGCAAGCTGAAGCTGAGAAAAAAGCGCTGAAAGTGAAAACCAAGCCTTATACCGTGAAGCGCGGCGAATATTTGAAATTAATTGCTGACCGCTATGCGCTTTCCAATCAGGAACTGGCAGATTTGACCGATGGCCTGACTGCAGGCAGCAGTTTAATGGTGGGTCAAAAAATCAATGTGCCTTTGAATGATGTGAATGAGGCCAATGAAAGCGCTGCTGTGAAATCAGATGCGAAAGGATCTGCTGCAAAAGCTGAGACGAAAACAGCTGCACCAAGCTACAAGACCGAAAGCTATAGCGTACAGCGCGGTGACACCTTATACAGCGTCGCAGCGCAATCCAAAATCAGTGTCGCTGAGCTGGCTGAAATCAACAGCATCGCTGCCAATACCGGCCTGCGCGCGGGGCAAAGCCTGAAAGTGCCGGCTCAAAATAAAACGCCTGAACAGTATGTGGTGCAATCTGGCGACAGTTTATCCGCTATCGCCAGCCGCTATGATTTAAGCATTGATTATATTGCCAATGTTAACGGCATCAGCCGCAATACCGGTTTGCGTGTGGGACAGAAACTGCAGCTGACCGGTGATGCGCCGGAAGAAAAACCAGAAGTGAAAGCTTCAGTTAAAGCGGAAGCTAAAACGGCGCCAAAGCATGACAAATCCGCTGCTGGCTTAATGCCGGATACGCATACGGTTAAATCGGGGGAAAGCCTGACATCCATTGCGCAAAAATATAAACTGCAGCTGAACTATTTGGCCGAACTGAATAATCTGAACCGCAACAGCCCAGTCCGTATTGGGCAAAAGCTGAAAATTGCAGAAGATACAGCGGAAGCTGAACAATCGGCTCCAGCGGCAAACAGCAAGTTGGCTTCATCGTCTAGCGCGCAGGCCGCTGCACCGTCTTCATCAGGCAAGCAGCGCAATACTGAAAGCTATAGCGTGAAATCAGGCGAGTCTTTGAATTCGATTGCCAGCCGTACGGGTTTGAGCGTTGTGGAATTGGCTGAGCTGAATAATCTGAGCGCCAAAGCAGGTTTGCGCGTGGGGCAAAAAATTCAGGTTCCGAAAACGGTGTCTGATTACCGCATCAAGCGCGGCGATACGCTGATTGGCCTTGCCAGCCGTTATGGCATGAACAGCAGTGCGCTGGCTGAGCTAAATAATATTCAGCCTTCGGCGCAGCTGCGGATTGGTGAAGTCATTAAAGTCCCGAACTAAAGCCAGAACACCGCAGGGAGCGCTGTGAATATTTTATTAGCCAAGCTTAATCCTTATGTGCTGGCAATTGGGGCTATTTTAACGCAAGGGGCGTGGGCAGCAGTGCAGACCACACCTTATATCGCGCTGCATAGTACGCCGCTGTATGCCTCTTTGCCGGCCATGCCCTATGCCAATGCCAGCGCGCCTAAAGGCGGTTATCTCAGTACTGCCAGCAATGGTACTTTTGATAATTTAAACAGCATGAATGGCAAAGGCAGCGCCGCCGATGGCGTCAATTATCTCTTTGACTCCTTAATGAGCAGTTCGCTCGATGAGCCGGGGGTAATGTATCCGCTGTTGGCGGAAAAGGCGACGTTTGATCCAAAGAAAACTGCTTATGTGATTTTTCATCTGAATCCCAAAGCTAAATTCAGTGACGGTTCGCCCGTAACAGCAGAAGATGTCAAATTCAGCTTTGATGCCTATCAGAGCAAATCCAATCCGGGCCTGCAAATGTATTTGGCCGATTTGGCTAAAACCGAAGTGCTCTCCAAGCATCAAGTCAAAATGAGTTTTAAATCGGACAATAATGCGGAAATGCCGCTGATTTTGTCGCAGATGCCGATCTATTCGAAAAAAGACTGGGCCCAAAAAGATTTTACCCGCGTGACCATGCAGCCGATCTTGGGTTCAGGGCCTTATCTCTTAGACCGTATTGATGCAGGGCGCAGCCTCAGCTTTAAACGCAATCCGAATTACTGGGCTAAAGATCTGCCTGTCAACAAAGGCCGCTATAACTTTGACCGCCTGAAATATGTGTATTACCGCAGCTTAGATATTGCCTTTGAGGGCTTTAAGTCTGGGCAATACACCTTGCATGAAGAATACACTGCGCGCAAATGGGTGACGGAATATAACTTTCCTGCGGTCAAAGCTGGCATGGTGGTGAAATACCGTTTTAAGCACAGCAACCCGATTGCCACGCAAAGTTTTGTCTTTAATACCCGCCGCGATCCATTTCAGGATATCCGTCTGCGTCAGGCGCTGACCTATGCCTATGATTTTGAATGGCAGAATAAGGCGCTGTTTTATGGACAATATACCCGTTTACAAAGTTATTTTGCCAACAGTGAGTTGGAAGCCAAAGGTACACCTTCAGCCGCAGAGCTGGCGGTGCTGAAACCGCTGCTGCCGAAATTGGATTCGGTGCAGCGTGCAGGGGTGTTGAAAAATTGGAAGTATCCTGTTTCAGATGCCAGTGGATTCAACCGCAATAACCTGCTGACAGCGCGTCAGTTACTGCTCAATGCAGGCTACAAATATAAAAATGGCCAGCTGCTGGACAAAAAAGGCCAGCCGATTCAAATTGAATTTCTGATCCATCAGGAAGGTTTGCAGCGCACCTTGATGCCTTTTGTGCGTAATATGAAGCGTTTGGGCATACAGGTAAATATCCGTCAAGTGGATGTGCCGCAATACATCGAGCGCATGCGCAGCAAAGATTTTGATATGACCACCAGTGTGATGCCGCAGTCCTTAAGCCCGGGCAATGAACAGGCACAGTTTTGGGGCAGTGCATCGGCGGATCAGCCCGGCAATTACAATTATGCGGGCATTAAAAATCCCGCAATTGATGCGATGGTCGAGCAGGTGATCCGTGCGCCAGACCGGCAGGCTTTGGTCATCCGCACGCGCGCTTTAGACCGGTTGCTGCGGGCAGGTTATTATCAAATTCCGACCTATGGCAAAGGGGAAAACTGGCTGGCCTATTGGAATATGTATAAACAGCCAGCCGTGAAGCCGAAATTGTCTACCGGTATTGATTACTGGTGGAGCGATACTGCACAAGCGCAGAAAGTCGCCAGCTATTTGCGCAAGCAATAAGCCCAAAGCATAAGGATAATAATGATGGGCACCTATATTTTAAAACGTCTGCTGCTGATTATCCCCACACTGCTGGTGATTCTGCTGATTAACTTTATTGTCATTCAGATCGCACCGGGCGGGCCAGTGGAACAAGCGATTCAGCAGGCCGAAGCTTTTCAGGGCATGGGAACCGCGGGCGGTGGAGAAACTGCGCAAGGCGGCAGTAAGTATCAAGGCGCCAAAGGCCTGAGTGAAGAGATGGTGCAAAAGATTGAAGCGCAATATGGTTTTGATCAGCCGGCCCATATCCGTTTTTGGCACATGCTGAAAGGTTATGCCACTTTAGATTTTGGCACCAGTTTTTTTAAAGATAAACCTGTGACTCAATTGCTGTGGGAAAAACTTCCGGTTTCACTGTCTTTGGGCCTATGGAGTACACTGCTGATTTACTTGGTGTCGATTCCCTTAGGCATTAAAAAGGCCCGTCAGTATGGCTTATTGTTTGATAAAGCCACGTCGATGTTACTGGCAGTCGGTTATGCCATTCCAGCCTTTGCTTTTGCTATTCTGCTGATTGTATTTTTTGCCGGTGGCTCCTATTTTCAATGGTTTCCACTGCAAGGCTTGGTGTCGGAAAATTTTGCTGAACTCAGTCTGTGGGGCAAAATCACCGATTATTTCTGGCATATGACTTTGCCGCTGCTGGCGATGGTGATTGGCGGCTTCGCAGGATTAACCTATTTAACCAAATATTCCTTTATGGAAGAGCTGAATAAGCAGTATGTACTGGCAGCGCGTTCCAAAGGCTTAACCGAGTCACGCGTGTTGTACGGCCATGTATTTCGTAATGCGATGCTGATTGTGATTGCAGGTTTGCCCGAAGCATTAATAGGCATCTTCTTTGTCGGAAATTTATTTATTGAGATTATTTTCAATTTAGACGGTTTAGGTCTGCTGGGTTTTGAGGCCATTGTACAGCGTGATTATCCGGTGATTTTCGGTACATTATTTATTTTTACCTTGCTGGGTTTAATTCTGCGTTTAATCAGTGATGTGCTGTATCAAGTCATTGATCCGCGGATTAACTTTGAATCACGGGGAGCAAAATAATGTCCCCAATTATGCAAGCGCGGTTAAAACGCTTTAAGCAAAATAAACTGGGTTTTGGCTGCTTCATTGTTTTTACCGTGATTTTTGTGCTGTCGCTTGGTGCAGAACTGATTGCCAATGATAAACCGCTGTTGGTTAAATACGGCAGCAGTCTGTATGTGCCCGCATTTAAAAGTTACCCTGAAACTGAGTTTGGCGGTGTATTTGAAACCGAAGCGGATTATAAAGACCCTGCGGTGCAGCAATTGATTGATGAAAAAGGCTGGGCGCTGTGGCCGATCAATCATTTTTCCTATCAAACCCCAAATTTAGAATTGGCCGTGCCAGTGCCATCTGCACCAACTGCACAAAACTGGCTGGGCACCGATGACCAAGGCCGTGATGTTTTGGCGCGTATTCTCTACGGTTTAAGAGTCTCACTGCTGTTCGGCTTTGCTTTGACGCTGGCTTCAGCATTGCTTGGTATTATTGTGGGCGCGGTGCAAGGCTATTACGGTGGTTGGGTCGATCTGATTGGACAGCGCATATTGGAAGTATGGGGCGGCTTGCCGATGCTGTTTATGGTGATGATTTTGGTCAGTATGTTTACCCCAAGCGTGTATTGGCTGTTTGTGATTATGCTGCTGTTTGGCTGGACAGCATTGGTCGGTTTGGTGCGTGCAGAGTTCTTGCGGGCACGGAATTTTGACTATGTACGCGCGGCGCGCAGTTTAGGTGTGTCGGATCGCGCGATTATTTTCCGACATATACTGCCGAATGCCATGAGTTCGAGTCTGTCACAACTGCCGTTTATGCTGACCGCAAATATTACTGCACTGACAGCTTTGGACTTTTTAGGTTATGGCTTACCGCCAGATGCAGCGTCATTAGGCGAGCTGCTGCTGCAGGGTAAAAATAATTTAAATGCGCCGTGGCTGGCGCTGTCAGGCTTTTTCACCTTGGCGATTGTGTTGTCATTGCTGATTTATATTGGGGAGGCGGCACGTGATGCATTCGATCCAAGACGTCAATAATATGCCGCAAAATACCGTGCAGCAGAATACAAAACAGCAAAGTCCAATTCTGTCGGTCTGTCAGCTGCATATTGAATATGAAGGGCTGGCTTTAGTTCAGTCCTTGAATTTTGAGTTGCAGGCGGGTGAAACACTGGCGATTGTGGGTGAAAGTGGTTCTGGAAAATCCATCAGTAGCCTAGCCATATTGGGGCTGTTGCCGAAAAATTTGCAGGTTAAAGGGCAGGCGTTGCTAAACGGGCAAAACCTTTTGGCGATGAACTCAGCACAATTGCGCCAAATCCGCGGTGAAAAGATTGCAATGATTTTTCAGGAGCCGATGACTGCGCTAAACCCGCTGCATCGTGTGGAAAAAATTATCGGTGAAAGCCTGCTGCTGCGTGGTTGGTCAAAAGCCAAAACCCGAGAGCGAGTGATTCAGCTGCTGCAAGATGTCGGCATTCCTGAACCTGAAGAAAAATTAAAGCGCTATCCACATGAGCTGTCTGGCGGTCAGCGTCAGCGGGTGATGATTGCGATGGCTTTGGCACTGGATCCGGAGATTCTGATTGCTGATGAGCCAACCACAGCACTGGATGTAACCCTGCAAGCCCAGATTCTGAATTTGCTTAAAGAGCTGCAGCAAAGCCGTAAGATGGCGATGATTTTAATCAGCCATGACCTGAATCTGGTGCGTAAATATGCCGATCAAGTGATTGTGATGCACAAAGGCGAGGCTGTGGAACAGGGCGGCGTACAGCAGATTTTTGCTGCGCCTGAGCAGGACTATACTCGAGATTTGCTGAATCATGATTTTGGTGAAGCATTAAAGCTTGAAGCTCGGCCCGTACTGCTGCAATTGGAAAATTTAGGCGTCAGGTTTCCAATCAAGCAAGGCTTGCTGAATCGGATCAAAGATTACTTTGTCGCAGTTGAACCGTTAAGTATGGCGTTGCAGCAAGGTCAATCCATTGGCATTGTCGGTGAAAGCGGTTCAGGTAAAAGTTCCTTGACTTTGGCGGTTTCGCGATTAATTGACAGTGAAGGCCAAATCCTATTGCAAGGGCAGGATTTGAATCGGCTGAATGAAAAACAGCTGCGGCCTTTACGCAGTGATTTTCAAATTGTATTTCAAGATCCGTTCAGCAGCTTAAACCCGCGTTTGAATGTTGAGCAGACTATTGGTGAAGGTCTGGCGCTGAAAAAGCTGTCAGCGGCGGAAATCAGCGCGAAAATTGAGGCGGCTTTGCAGCAGGTGGAATTGCCAGTCAGTTTTAAACAGCGCTATCCACATGAACTGTCAGGCGGTCAGCGTCAGCGGATTGCGCTAGCACGGGCGTTGGTGCTGCAGCCAAAAGTGCTGATTATGGATGAGCCGACTTCGGCATTGGACCGTACCACACAGCGTGCGATTGTAAAATTACTGCGCCATTTGCAGCAAGAAACGGGCATGAGCTATTTGTTCATCAGCCATGACCTGCAAGTGGTGAAAGCGCTGTGCCAAAAAGTGCTGGTGCTGCGTCATGCACAAGTGGTTGAATTTCAGGATACGGATCAACTATTTTCACATCCGCAGGCAGAATATACGCAGAAATTAATTGCCGCCAGTCAGTATTAAGGCAGGGCTGGCTTTGCCTAAAGTGACAATATAAATTGTCTAGCTGCTATTGACGTGCACATAAATGTCATTAGAGTAAAGGCATCAATTAAAATAATGGATATCACCACATGAGCCATCTTGCTAAAACAATTCAAATCCGCAATACACAGTTTAAAAACCGCATTATTAAAGGCGCAATGAGCGAGGCGCTAGCCAATATGGCAGGGCAGCCAAACCATCTGCATTTTGGCTTGTATGAGGCCTGGGCTAAGGGCGGTTTAGGCTGCGCGATTACCGGCAACGTGATGGTGGATTTACGCGCCAAAAATGAACCGGGCGTGGTTGGAGTTGAGTCTGAACGCGATTTGGCTTTACTTAAGCAATGGGCTGATGTCGGTAAAAAATACGGCATGGTGCAATTGGTGCAGCTGTCGCATCCGGGACGCCAATGTCCGAAAGGCTTAAACAAAGAAACGGTTGCACCTTCAGCTGTTCCTTTTAGCCCAATGTTGGCAACCACTTTTGGCACACCGCGCGCACTGCGTGAAGAAGAAATTTTAGATATTATCCAGCGTTTTGCTACAGCAGCAGCGGTGTGTGAAAAAGCCGGTTTTGAAGGCGTGCAGCTGCATGGTGCGCATGGTTATCTGATCAGCCAGTTTTTATCGCCATTAACCAATCAACGTACCGACCAATGGGGCGGCTCCATTGAAAACCGTATGCGCTTCTTGCTTGAGGCTTATAAAGCCGTCCGCGAAGCAACGTCTGACAATTTTATTATTTCGGTAAAACTCAATTCAGCCGATTTTCAGCGTGGCGGCATCACTGAAGAAGATGTAGTGACCGTATTTAAAGCCATTGATGCAGCGGGCATTGATCTGATCGAGGTATCTGGCGGTACCTATGAAGCGCCAGCTATGGCCGGTGCCAAGGAAGATAAACGCAAAGCATCGACCATTGCCCGTGAAGCCTATTTCCTAGATTTTGCAGCAAAAATCCGTCAAGAAGTGAAATGTTATCTCATGGTGACAGGTGGCTTCCGTACCGTTGAAGGCATGAATGCGGCGCTGGATAGTGGCGCATGCGAATTTATCGGTATTGCGCGTCCATTTGCGGTAGAAACAGCGCTGGCAGACCGCTTAATTGCAGGTCAGGATGTGCGTTATGGTGTTGATAAAATTAAAACAGGTATTCCTATGGTTGATAAAATGGCGATTATGGAAATCATCTGGTATGCCGCGCAGTTTAAAGCCATTGGTGAAGGCAAACAGCCGAATCCAAAACTGTCGCCGTTAAAAGTGTTCTTTAATTATTTAAAAGGCAATTTAACTGCGGTGATTAAAGGCCGAGTGAATTCACGTAAATCGGCTTAGACGGATTGAAGGAATTTAAGTCTACGTATTTTCTGTAATTTTTCATTGGGTGACCCTTTTACTGACCAAGTGGAGGGTCATCCTGTTTTGATACGATAAAAATGATTCATGTTTAAAATAATTTATATGCTGTTTGTCTGTGGGCTCAGTTCACATGTATTTGCCAATCCTCAGTTTCAGACTGGGGATATTATTTTTCATATTTCAAAATCACAGCAAAGTTTAGTCATTCAGCAGGTAACTCATTCACCTTATAGTCATATGGGGATGATTGTGAATAAAAACGGTCAAACTTGGGTGTTAGAGGCGATACAACCTGTGCAATATACTGCACTGAATAAATGGATTGCACGTGGGGTAAAAGGGCATTATGTGGTTAAGCGAATGCAGTCAGCTTTAAATGTGAGTCAAAAACAAAAGTTGGTAAAAAATGCTGAGCAATACCTCGGCCGTCCTTATGATATTTATTTTGAATGGTCAAACCGTGCAATCTATTGTTCTGAAATTATTTGGAAAGCCTATGACCAAGCCTTGGGTATTCAGCTTGCGCCATTACAACACTTAAAACAATTTGATTTAAAACAAAGTTCAGTGCAAAAGTTGATGAAGCAACGCTATGGTCAAAACATTCCTTTAAGTGAAACGGTGATTGCGCCGAAAGCCATTTATGATTCGAAGCATTTGCAAGAAGTATTTAGAAATTAAAGCAATAAAAAAGCCCAAGTCATTATGCTTGGGCTTTTTTATAAGATGACTCTAGAAAGAATCAATCTCGAATATGGCGTCCCTACGGGGATTCGAACCCCGGTTACCGCCGTGAAAGGGCGATGTCCTAGGCCTCTAGACGATAGGGACAGTACAGAAGATCAATTTTAAAGCCAATACTTTTGATCAAATCATTTGAAGTAATGGCGTCCCTACGGGGATTCGAACCCCGGTTACCGCCGTGAAAGGGCGATGTCCTAGGCCTCTAGACGATAGGGACTTAATAAAATGTACTTCTGAAAATTGGCGTCCCTACGGGGATTCGAACCCCGGTTACCGCCGTGAAAGGGCGATGTCCTAGGCCTCTAGACGATAGGGACGTTTCAGAGGTGGGCGTATAATAGGGTGAAAATGGGGGGGTGTCAAACGCATTTCTATAAATAATTTCAGTTTTAGGTGCTGAGTGCATAAATTTAAAACAATCTGATGCAATTGTTTGAAAAATACATTGTTTATGTTGAATTTTTAAACGTATCGACAATGGCCTGAATCACGTCAGGATGTTTTAAATAACCGTCGATATCATGCGGGCGATCGATCGATGTGCGGATTTGGTGATTAATAATGGCGGGGCTGAAATCAAAAGGTGCATTTTGTAGTGGAAAAGCAGTCAGGAAATCATCATGTGAATAAAAATTAATCCAGTCGCCTGAAATTACAGCAGGGCGCTGAATGGGCTGTGGTAAATGACCTTGAATTACCCGAAAGGCTAAGGGAGAACCAAGGGTAATAAAGCAAGGCACATTTAATTCAGGATGTAGCAGCAAAAAATGATAGGCAATCACAGAACCTAAGGAATGCGCCACGATGACATTTGGTTTGGTGCTGTGTAATTGTTCATGTATGCGCACATGAACTTCGTGCATAAAATGCGGATTGGATAAATACAGATAAGTTTCAACTAAAAATTTGTGCAACAGTGTGGCATGCAATTTCGGAAAATAATTCATCAGCAGGGCAAAATCGCGCAATGCATAATCTTTACTTAATGCGCCCAGCGTATGTAGTTCATGCTGAAAGCTGTGACTATCATTCATCTGCATTTCTGGCAGCGGATTGGCTGCAGGTTGATGTTCTTCCGGTTTTGCAGGATGAATAAATGGTAAATGTATCCATGTTTGTGGCATCAGTGTGCTGGCGCTTAAGGTGTTTTCTAAATGATGGCGTGATAGTAAATCACCATAAAAGGGCATACGAAAATGCTGCTTTAAATAAGGAAAATGACAGTGCTGATGGATGTTTTTTAGACTTTGCTCAAGCAAATTGAGCCAGCGTTTTTCTAAAGATCGTGCAGTTTGGCGTTGTTGGTTCATACCGTGAATAAAAACAATATTCATAAGCAGCTCCCGCAACCAATCATTTTATTTTCATTCAGTATAAATAAAAAAGAGCAACGAAGTTGCTCTTTAATGTTGCTATTGACCAAGCGATGTATCAATTTTTGTTGTGATACAAGGTGTAGTAGCTAATGTAGCAGACCGCAATAAAGGCCAAACAACCAAAGAAGCTGATGCGCATGGTTGGATCAAAGACCATGCTGACGCAGGTAATAAAACAGAACACAAATCCGAGAATTGGCACAATTGGGAACAATGGAGCGGCAAAGCCCAGTTCTTCTTTGCTGTGACCCGCTTTATACCATTGACGGCGGAAGTTGAATTGACTGAGGCAAATGCTCATCCAGACCACAACCATGGTAAAGGCTGCAATTCCCAATAAATTGGTGAAAATCGCTTCTGGTGCAAACTGTTCAGACAGCAAGCCCGGCATACCACCAATCATGGTGACAATCACCGCAACATAAGGAATGCCGCGTGAATTGAGTTTTGAGAATACTGCTGGCAGCTGTTTTTTATAAGATAGCGACCACATCATACGTGATGCTGCAAATAAGCCCGAGTTCGCCGCAGACAATAATGCCGTGATAATCACAAAACGGATAATGTCTTCGGCATAAGGAATACCGATATGCTGGAAGACGGTCACGAATGGACTGCTGCTGACGCCTTCAGCGGCCAAGCCAGCTTCCTGATGCGGCAGTAAAGCAGTGACCACCACAATGGTTCCGACAAAGAAAATCAGCAAGCGGAAAATTGCGGTATTAATGGCTTTAGGCACGTTCTTGGCAGGATCTTTGGTTTCACCGGCAGCCACACCAATCAATTCTGTTCCTGAAAAGGCAAAATTCACAATCAGCATGGTGGTGAAGATCGGGAAAAGACCTTCTGGGAACCAGCCTTGAGCGGTTAAATTGCTGAATAGCGGTGCAGATTCATAACCGCGATAACCCAGTACCCCAAAAATAGCCAATAAACCTAAAAGAATGAAGGCCACCACGGTAATCACTTTGACCAAAGCCAGCCAAAATTCAGATTCGGCAAACCAGCGGGTCGAGGTCATATTCAACAGGAATACAAATACCCCAAAAATCAGCGTCCACATCCACATGGAACTGTCAGGGAACCATTCCTGCATCAGCAGCGCAGCGGCGGTAAATTCCGTTCCCAAGGTTACAGACCATGTCAGCCAGTACAGCCACGTCATGGTATAGCCTGTGCCTGGGCCGATATAGCGGGTGGCATACGCGCCAAAAGAGCCGGACTCAGGCATGTGGACAGCCAGCTCACCAAGGCAGAGCATGACCATATAGGCGATAACGCCGCCTAAAAAATAAGAAAGAATGGCACCGACAGGCCCCGTTTGTGCAATGACTTCACCCGACCCTAAAAATAGGCCTGTACCGATTGCGCCGCCAAGCGAAATCATGACCAGATGCCGAGTACTCATAGCGCGTTTTAAAGGCGCAGAATTGCCCTGATGCGAAGCATCATTCGGAGATGAGTGCATAAAATGTCATTAAGAAAAAACAGTGAGGCGAGCTATTGTAGAGAAAATCAGCAAGAGTGCAATCGCGATTTAATTATTTGATGAAATGATAATCTATGAAAATAGAGAATATAGCAAGATATGGCGTCCCTACGGGGATTCGAACCCCGGTTACCGCCGTGAAAGGGCGATGTCCTAGGCCTCTAGACGATAGGGACGTTGTGAGGTGATGGCTATATTAGGGATTTTTAAAAAAGCTGTCAAACCCGAGATGGCATTATTTTTATAATCTTGAATTATGTGATTAAAAAATGAAAGATTTATTTTAAGCCGGCCAATTTCAAAGCACATTTATCCTGAATCGGCGCATTTTCAATGCGCCATTCTTGGGCAATAAGCGGGGTGGAATCCTTCATTTAAAATAGGCAGCCTGAGCAAGCTATTTGAAAAAAGCCGAATGAATAGGCAGTCAATAAAAACCGGTCATTAAAAAAGCGCAGCATTGACGCTGCGCTTTTGATGTTTTGGAAAATGCCTTTAAAAACGGTTTTTAAAGGCGATTCTAAAAAAATCTGGCGAGAGGCTGCATGGAGCATTGGCAGCCGTTCTTAATTTTTATTGTGATACAGCCAGTAATAGCTGGCGTAACACGCCGCCATAAACAGCAGGCAGCCAATAAAGCCAGACAGCATTTCAGGGTCTGCTGCCATGCTGAGGCCGGTCGCCGTACAGCAGACAAAACCTAAAATAGGCACTAGAGGGAACCATGGCGTTCTGAATTTCAGTTCAGATACACTATGTCCGGCTTTCAGCCATTGGCGGCGGAAATTGAATTGGCTCCAGCAAATGCTCATCCAGACAATCACCATAGTAAAGGCAGCCACCCCCATCAGGTTTTTGAAGATGACATCGGCGCCAAATTGTTCAGACAGCAGGCCCGGCAAGCCGCCAATCATGGTGACCCAAATGGCGACCACAGGAACGCCTGTTTTGCTGACTTTAGAGAAAACGCGCGGCAGCTGGTTTTGCGCAGACAGCGCCCACATCATGCGTGAAGCGGCATATAAGCCTGAGTTGGCCGTAGACAGCAGGGCGGTAATAATCACAAAACGGATAATGTCTTCTGCATAAGGAATGCCCATTAAATTGAAGACCGATACGAATGGGCTGCTGCTGAGGCCGCCGTGACCGCCGACATTTAAGCCGGCATCGGTATAGTTGAGCAATGAACTGATGACAATGATGGTGCCGACAAAGAAAATCATCAGGCGCCATACGGCTGCATGAATGGCTTTCGGCACATTTTTCTCAGGATTTTCTGTTTCACCTGCGGCGATACCGATCATTTCTGTGCCGTTAAAGGCAAAATTCACAATCAGCAAGGTCGCAAACAGCGGGAACAGGCCGTTCGGCAGCCAGCCATGTTCGGTTAAATTGCTGAACAGCGGCGCTGAGGTATAGCCTTCAAATGGAATCCAGCCAAAAATGCAGGCAAAGCCCAGCGCAATAAACACCAGAACGGTAGCCACTTTAATGAAGGACAGCCAAAATTCCGATTCTGCAAAGGTGCGTGTAGAACTGAGGTTGGAAATCAGCACGCCTGCGGCAAAAATCAGCGTCCAAAGCCAAATGGAGGTTTGCGGGAACCACTCCTGCACGAGCATCGCTGCTGCGGTAAATTCAGTCCCTAAGGTTGCAGACCAGCCTAGCCAGTACATCCAAGACACCATATAGCCTGTGCCGGGGCCGATATAATTGGTGGCAAATGCCCCGAAAGAGCCAGAGACCGGCAAGTGTACGGCCAATTCACCTAGGCACAGCATCACCATATAGGCGATCAGGCCGCCGATGATATACGCCAGAACAGCGCCTAAAGGCCCGGCTTGAGAAATCACTTCGCCAGAACCCATGAATAGGCCAGTACCAATTGCACCGCCTAAAGAAAGCATAATCAAATGACGTGTAGTCATCGCGCGTTTTAACGACGGCGAATTCCCTTCCGCAGGCGAGTGCTGCGAAGGCTGAGAGGGAGATTGCATAGATTGAAGACAAAAGTTTTTAAAACGATATTTTATAGGTTCATTATGTGAAAAATCATATAAATCGATTTTTTCTTATGATTTATATTTTGTTATCAATAAAATAGATATAAATGTTTGGCTTAAGGGGCGGGCTGAGCTGCCGGGCGCGGTGCAGAAGAGAGCTGTTTGGATTTTGCAGGCTGAGCGCTGTCATCACGGTTCACCACATAAATATATAGCGCAGCAGGAAGCAGAATCAGGATGACCAGCAGGATATTTTTAAGCATAAATGTGGGAAAGATTGAAAAAGCCCGCACAGTATAGCGAAAACAGCGCAGGCTGTAAGCCGCAAAATTTGTGAAGACAAGCTGCATTGTTTTCAGTCAGGCAAATATTTAAGCGCTAAAATTTAAAGGTGATGTCGGCAATGAATTGACGGCCGATATCTGGATAAACGATGCCCGAAGACACATAGGTATTTTTGCGGTCGGTGACATTGTTTACGGTTAAGCTAAGTGTTGTTTGGCTGCCATGAGCCATCGGGATGTCATATGCCGCCCGTAAATCCCAGTAAAATTTATTTTTAGCGGTATATGGCGTGTACATGTCATATTCGATGCCGTTTTCATCGGTATAGCCTTTGACAGTTTTTTTCATGGCGTCGGCTTTGCCTTGATAGCTGATGAAGTTATTAATGGAGAAAGGCAAGCGGTCAAACTGAATATCCCAGCCTAGGCGTGTTGTCCATGGCGTGTTGAAGGTTTCGGCAGGGCGGTCTTCGGCGTTGATGATTTTGCCGTCATAATGAATTTCTGGCGTTCCTATATAGAAGCTCGAGCTGTACGAGTTAAAGTTGCGCTCCGTTTGAGTATAGTCCGCATCGAAGCTGAACCGATGCTGGCTGCTTAAGAATTGAAGCGGCTGAATATTGCGGATGCTCAGGCTGAAAATATCGGATTCTGAACGCCCGGAATTATCGTAAGTATAGGTGCTTCTTGCACTGTCGATGCTCGGATCAATCAGCGATTGCGTTCTGCGCAGCTGGTCTTTGTTTTTACGGTTGACCCATTTTAAGCCCATGAACGCATTGGCATATCTGCCATTCACGGCAAACAGGGTTTCATCCGCGTAGGGGCTGTCAAGCTGTGAACGGTAGCTATAAGAGGCTGCCGTGTTTTTATCTTTCCAGTTATTGCTTAAATCCGTACGGGTCTGACTGGCCAGCAATAAGCCTTTGCGGTCTTGCAGCTCATTATAGAATGCATTTAAGCCATAGTAGCGGTTCCAGCCCGCAGAGAAATACAGGCTGTCACTGCCGAAAGGCCTATAAACCAATGCGCTGCGGGGCGCAATCGTATTGTTTTTGGTTAAGCTGTCGTAGTCTGTTCTTAAGCCTAATGTCGCAGTGAAATATTGATCCCATTGAATCTGATTTTCTGCAAACGCATGCCAGCGGTCTTGCTGCATCTGAATTTTGCCTGCTAAGTAGGCTGTTCTGTTCGCAAGATATTGCCCATCAGATCCATTGCCTTCATCGCAGGCATCCAAGCGCTCGCCTGAAGCATCATAGCAAGTCAGATTGTTTTTGCTGCCTGCCGCGCCTGAGTAAATATAAGTTGTTTCAGGCCTTTCCCAATAGGCATTGTAATGCCCATAGCCCGCACCAAGCTTGAAGGTTTGGCGGGTACGGCCAATATGGATCGGCTCAAATATGGCTTTAGCCGTGTATTCCAGCTTTTCTTCCTGCTGTTCCATGGTGCCGAAGCTGCCTTCAATTTGCGTGCCGGATGCGCGCCAGTTTTTCGTGGATGACTTTAACCATGAGTAGTTGTCTTTTTCACCTTCACGCGATGCAGTTTGTGTCTGGTAGCTGAGCTGCTGTTCGATTTGAACAGTATTGAAATTTTGATCGTAGTTGATATAAAAATTTTGGCTGTCCGAAACATGAATGCTTTCAGAGTTGGCTGTTGTCGCTAGAAAATAGGCGCCTTCAGATGCCATCAACTGTGCGCCGATTTTCAGAGCGGCTTGATCATTCGGAGTATAAAATAATTCTAAGCCGGCATTGGATGATTCACGTTTTTGATCAAAATCCGCAGGCGTGCTGATGCTGGTTTTGAGCGGAATATCGGATCTGCGGTATGAACCGGACGCGTTCATGGCTAATGTTTCAGACAGCCGGCCATAAGCCGTGGCGCTGATTCCTTGTTTGGTAAAGAAAGGCTGGTTTGCTTCACTGACGGAGTTTTCGAAGCTGTCCGCTTGTTCTTGCGTCGGAAAGTGGATTTTCGTCCAGCGATCTGCGGTGTAGTCATAGCTGATATGGCCATGCATTTTGCCGATTGCCGTGGCGGGCGCACAGGTTTCGGCACTGACCACACCGCCGGTAAACTCGCCGTATTCTGCACTGACATTGCTGTCTAAAACGGTAAGTTTGCACAATAAGTCTGTATTGACCGCGACTGTTTGCGAGCTTCCCATCAATTCCGAAACATTTGCGCTGCCGGCGCTGCTGTCAGGATTGATGCTGTTGTTGATACTCATCCCATTCATGAGAAATTTATTGTCATAGGGCAGGCCGCCATTAATGCTGATTTCGGAAGAGTTCAGTTCACCTTGCTTTAAGCCGCTGCGTGCGTTTGAGTCAAACTGCACATTCGGATTTACTTTCAGAAAATCAGTAATATTTTTCGAACTGTTCGGCGTTTTTTCTAAATCTTCTTTGCTATACGATGTTTGGCCTGCTTCGTCTGCTTTGGTGACTTCAACTGTAATGGTATCGAGTTTGGCCGCAGGCTGAATGCGGGTATTTTCAAGATCACCGGCATATGCGAGAGGGCTAAGCGCAGCAAAAATAGCCAAAGTGAGCGGGGAATAGGCAAATCGCATAATAGTTGAAGATAGTGTTAATAATAATGCGAATAATTATTATTAACTTTAATGAATTAATCAATATAAATGAGAATTATTTTCAATATGGGCTGGTTTTAAGTCTAAAAAGAAGGCAATAAAAAAATACGGGGGAGAAGGCTGAAAATAAATAAGCCCCGCAGCGCTTTCAATTTGAATCAGCCAATTGGCTTCAATCTGCTCAAATTTACAGTCAGCGGGGCAGGGCAGCGGTTATTTATCTGCGCTTAAGGTATCTAACAAACTTGGGCCCAGTTTATTCAAGATAAAGCAGAATAATTCAGCCGTTTTTTGCGTGTCATACAGTGCGGAGTGGGCTTCTTTGCCGTCAAACTCAATGCCGGCCTGAATGCAGGATTTGGCTAAGACAGTTTGGCCAAAGACCACAGCGCTTAATGTCACGGTATCAAAAACAGAAAAACTGTGGAAAGGATTCTGATTTTTGGTGCCAGTACGCGCAATTGCAGCCTGTACAAAACCTAAGTCAAAATGCGCATTGTGGCCGACCAATACGGCATGCGTGCAGCCTTGCTGGCGGCGCACTTCATTGACTGATTTGAAAATCCGTTTCAATGCGGATTTTTCATCTTCAGCCATAGCCATGCGCATTGGATTAAACGGGTCAACGCCAATAAAATCCAATGATCTGCGGTCTAAATTTGCACCTTCAAAAGGGTTGATATGCGCATGATGCGCTTCGCCCGGCACAAATTTTCCTGCTGCATCATACACAATCGGTATGGCTGCAATTTCCAATAATGCATCGGTCTGTGAATTAAAGCCTGCGGTTTCGACATCGACAACGACAGGCAGAAATCCACGGAAACGCTGACCAATTACTGGTAGAGTTTCATCTGTCACACTTTTCTCCATTGAATGGTTTTACCCGCATGCAGCGGAATAATCTGTTCACCATCCAAATAGTCTAAACTTTCAGGAATCATTTGATCTTCTTTAACCAAGGTAATGGTCTTGGTATTGCGCGGCAGGCCGTAGAAGTCTGCGCCAAAGTGGCTGGCAAAGCCTTCCAAGCGGTCAATTTTGCCCACTTGATCAAATGCTTGAGCATACAGCTCGATTGCGGTAGGCGCACTATAGCACCCTGCGCAGCCGCATGCATTTTCTTTGGCATTTTTTGAGTGCGGCGCACTGTCTGTTCCTAAGAAAAACTTAGGGTTGCCGCTGGTCGCCACTTCAAGCAGAGTTTGCTGATGGGTTTGACGCTTTAAAATCGGCAGGCAGTAAAAATGCGGTTTGATGCCGCCAATCAGCATGTCGTTGCGGTTGAACAGCAAATGCTGCGGGGTAATGGTGGCAGCGACATTGCGGTCATGCTCCAGAACAAAGTGCGCAGCTTCGCTGGTGGTGATGTGTTCCAGCACCAATTTTAATTTTGGAAACTGCTGCAGCAGCGGAGAAAGCACTTCATCCACGAAACGCTTTTCACGGTCAAAAATGTCGACATGATTATGCGTCACTTCACCATGCAGCAATAGAGGCACTTGATGCTCTTCCATTTGCTCAATCACGCCGTACACTTTGCTGATGTCGCTTACGCCGCTGTCAGAGTTTGTCGTTGCGCCAGCTGGGTAAAGCTTGATTGCATTGACATGTTCAGACTGCTTAATCTTCAGGACTTCGCTTGGCGCAGTATTATCGGTGAAATACAGCACCATGCGAGGATCGAAATCAACGCCTTCCGGCACATGCGCCATAATGCGCTCGCGGTAAGCATTGGCTTCTTCAACTGTTTTTACAGGCGGGACGAGGTTCGGCATGCAGATCGCACGGGCAAATTGCTTGGCTAAATCAGGCACTGTGCGCTTTAATGCTAAACCGTCGCGCAAATGCGCATGCCAGTCATCTGGCTGAAGGATAGTAATCGTGTTCAAGGCGATTTCAAACTTGGAAATAAAACAAATGATAATGCATAAAGTGTGAAAATGGTAACGTGTTTTAAAGACAAATGGCGGGAGTGCTGTAAATAAACCGAAAAAAATATGTTATCTTTAATAGACTAAAATAATTACATCAATCGTTGGCAATGGAATACAAGTATAACCTTGCAAAATTGCAATATGATAAAGAAAAATTAGAAGAATTGATTGCACGCCAAAACCGCCGTGTGGGGCAGGTTTTTCCTAAAAGGCTTGAGACTCAATTTTGGCGCGCGAATCTAGAACGCGCCAAAGACAATATCAATCAATATGTCTGGACCGGCGTCTTAGCTTATTTCATCCTCATTTTATTGATCATTCCCGGCGATTACTGGATTATTGAACAAGCTTATTTTGCGCACGATTTCATTCATTGCCTGGCTGGGCTGGCCAATGGCGCGCTCAGCTTGTTGATGCTGTATATTTTTGCCCATCATCAAAAATTGAAACCCTATTTCCCGCATGCGGCGATGGCCGTGGTCTTTTGGTCGGTGATTTCCATGTCATGGCTGACCATGACGGTGCATACGCCTGCACTGAAGCATCAGGCCATGATGATCATCTGCATGATCTATATTTTGGGCTATATTTTAACAGGGGTAAAACCGGTGCAAATGCTGTGGGTTGGGCTGACTGCGGCGGTTGTGACCTTGCTGATGCTGTTTTCGCTGTATGTGAAATTTGATGCCATGGTGATGGGGCGGGTACTGGTCGGCAGCTGCGTCTTTGGTTTTGCGATCAGCAAAATGCTGTGTACGCGCGAACGGATGATTTTTCTCAGTATGCTGCGCGCCGATGTCAGTGAAAAAATCCACCGTATTCATACCGCGGAGCTGCTGCATCTCAGCCAGCATGATGAGCTGACGAAAATTTCAAACCGCCGCACGTTTGATGAAATGCTGGATACCTGCTATGAGCAGGCAAAACGCGATGAAAGCGCGCTTTCCATCTTATTTATTGACGTTGACCATTTCAAAAACTATAACGATTTTTATGGCCATCAAAAAGGTGATGATGTGATTTCATCCATTGCGAAAACCATTAAAAATGCCATCCGGCATATGGATTTTGTCGCGCGCTACGGCGGCGAAGAATTTGTGGTGCTGCTGCCGGAAACCGATGCGCATGGCGCTTATGCGGTGGCATCCAATATTTACAAGGCCATTGACCGCTTAGAAATTCCGCATGCGAAATCGTCGGTGTCCAGCCATGTCACGATCAGCCTAGGGATTACGGTATTCCGCGGTGAAGACTTATCCAAAGAAGATTTGCTGTCTATTGCGGATCAAGCGCTGTACCGCGCAAAACAATTGGGCCGCAATCAGATTTATTATCAATCTATCCGTGCTGCACACGTGGCTTAAGTTTCAGCTAGATTTTCCGCTTTTAAGCTGCTGATTTTTTGACTTAAACTTGAACCGTTATTTTCATCTAAACAATGCATTGCGGACAATGCCGAAAGCGGAAGCCCATCAATTCTGTACTGGATTTGCAATTTTATTTTAAGCATAAAAAAACCGCTCAAATGAGCGGTTTTTTTGACTCAACAAATCTTATTTGTTTTTGTCTTTCAGCTGAGGCACAGCAGAACCAGTACCTACAGCCAGTAAGCCTGCACCAGTGTAGATGCCCAATTTCGCGCGGGTGTCTGTGATGTCGAGGTTACGCATGGTCAATTGGCCAATACGGTCTGCAGGAGAGAACATAGAATCGCCTTTTTCCATAGTCAAGCGTTCAGCTTCGTATGTCAGGTTTTCAGATTCAGTGTTCATGATGGTGTAGTCATTACCGCGGCGAAGCTCTAAAGTCACAGTGCCTGTAATTGCTTTCGCTACCCAGCGCTGTGCAGTTTCACGAAGCATAAGCGCTTGTGAATCGAACCAGCGGCCTTGGTACAGTAAACGGCCTAAACGCAAACCGTTGATGCGGTATTGCTCGATGGTATCTTCGTTATGAATACCAGTTACAAGGCGTTCATAAGCGATGTGAAGCAGCGCCATACCCGGTGCTTCGTAGATGCCGCGAGATTTCGCTTCAATGATGCGGTTTTCGATTTGGTCAGACATGCCTAAACCATGACGGCCGCCGATACGATTCGCTTCAAGAATGAATTCCACTGGGTTTTCGATGCGCTTGCCGTTCAATGCAACAGGGAAGCCTTCTTCGAAAGTGACAGAAACTTCTTCAGCTTTAACTTCTACGTCATCTTTCCAGAATGCAACGCCCATGATTGGGTCAACGATTTTGATGCCGGCATTCAGGTATTCAAGATCTTTTGCTTCGTGAGTTGCGCCTAACATGTTTGAATCTGTTGAGTACGCTTTCTCTTTTGACATTTTATAGTCAAAACCATTGTCGATCAGGAACTGTGACATTTCTGCACGGCCGCCTAATTCGTCAATAAAGGTTTGGTCTAACCAAGGTTTGTAGATTTTAAGTGATGGGTTAGTCAGCAGGCCATAACGGTAGAAACGTTCAATGTCGTTGCCTTTATAAGTCGAGCCGTCACCCCAGATGTTGACGTCATCTTCTTTCATTGCGGTAACCAGCATGGTGCCTGTTACTGCACGACCTAGTGGAGTCGTATTGAAATAAGGCATACCGCCAGTCGAAATGTGAAAAGCGCCGCACTGGATCGCTGCAATGCCTTCAAGCGCAAGCTGTAGACGGCAATCGACTAAGCGAGCTTTTACTGCGCCGTAAGCTTCTGCTTTTTTCGGAATCGCATCATAGTCATCTTCATCAGGCTGACCCAAGTTTGCTGTATAAGCATACGGTTCTGCGCCTTTTTGTTTCATCCACAAAAGAGCAGCTGAAGTATCTAGACCACCAGAGAAGGCAATACCAACTTTTTTGCCAACAGGGACATTCTGCAAGATAGTTGCATTATCAGTCATTGTTAATCCTAACGATATGAAAATAGGCACCTTGAAATGGGTGGCCCAAGAGAATACAAATTTCTGCAATCATATCACTTTTTGGTGCAACTTTTTTCTGAAAAAAGTTGCAATAGATAAAAAAAACGGTTTGAAGAATAGATTCTTATCGAAGAAATAGAATGGAGCGGACGGCGCGCCGCAAAAATCGGCCATATATGCGGAATAAAATAAGGCGTTTATCCTAATTAAGCCGTATTCATTGGGCTGTGTGCAGTGCGTGGGCAAGTTGGCGCAGATGTGTTCAGCACTGCATGTAAAAGTGCCGGTTCAGCCGGCACGTCTCATGCATCGGCAGCCCAGCAGCTGCGGATAGGGCTTAAAATCGAGCTTAAATCTGCACAATATTTACCGGTCTTTTTGGCCATGCGCTGCGGCATGAACTGAGAACATTCAATATTCTGATCTGCGCTGTTTGGGTTGGTTCCGGCATTATTCTGAGTACATTGAATTTTGCATCAAAGCGGAATAATCAGCGCGCCATCATGGAAAACCGGCATTAAAGTGCAGTACATTCACATAAGAAGCATCTGTTGCTGGTATATTGATAGCGGCAACGGAGATCAAAAAATGAATAACATCCTTGCCGTATTGCCTTGTCATATTGTCTTGCCGTATTGCGCTGCAAGATAAGGGCCGGTTTTTTAAACTTGATTTTGGGATAGGCAATCATCAAGTTCAAAAAACTGGTGAAGTTGAAAATCTATTTTAGTTTGAATTGAGGGTCTTGCCATTATGGCCATGAATCATTTACCGCCGCTCTATCCATATCAAAAAAGCAAAAACGAAACTTTAAGCTTGGTGCATGGCATTTATGCAGGCTTGTTGCTCTGCGCTTTAGTGATTGTCTGGTACTTGGAATACCAGCAAAGCAGCATGCCGATGCTGGAACTTGGCGCATTAAGCGCATTGATGCTGTTGATGTTTGGTTTCAATGTTTTGGCTTGCCTGAAAGTGAAAAAAGGCAATAATGCAGGGCTGATTTTATCCCGCATCATGGCGGTGCTGATGCTGCTGAGTTTCCCCATCGGGACATTGCTGGGCTTATTCTGCTTATGGAAAACCACTGCCAAGCAATGGGAAAAATAGCTGCAGCCAAGCTCAATGACATGGCTATGGCTTAGGCCGTGGACATGTTTTGGTTTTCTTATCAATATGCTTAAATAATATAATAAAAATCATGAGCGTACATTATTCTGATGCTGCTGGTTTTATCTTGAATTTTCCTTGATGCGGCGTAGATTGCAGAAGAGGATGGGGCTGCAATGCACTGAGAAAATTGCTGTGCATTCCGATCTTGAATGGAAAAAAATCTGCTGAAAATTTCAGCGCTATACGGATTCAGCGCTCTGAAATCAGTAATCTAGACTAAAGTATAGTAATTCGATGCCGCTTGAGCGTGAACAGAATAAAAAAATATTAAAAATTAGCTTATTAATGCCTTATCCATGTTCTTTGAATCATTTTTTAAGATGAAATTTGGCTTTAAATTCGCTGTTTGTTTTGGTATGACCAATTAATTTATTTAAATTAACGATTGATCTTTAATTCTGTAAAAAGTACGATATTTTTGCTTTTAGATACATATTTTTTACTTTATTAAATATTGGTCATATCAATTATAGTGTAACTCGATGGGTGTTCAGACCAGTATGTGTTCTGGAAAGCATTTCAAGGAGATGACAATGCTTCAGCAATGGCAACAGATTTATGATCCGATGGGGAACATCTGGCTTTCGAGCTTGGTTGCCTTGATCCCGATTATTTTTTTCTTTCTGGCTTTGGCCGTTTTCCGTTTAAAAGGCAGTGTGGCAGGTACCATTACGGTGGTTTTGGCACTATTGGTTTCACTGTTTGCGTATCAGATGCCATCTGCGATGGCATTTGCCTCAATGATTTATGGCTTTTTCTATGGTCTATGGCCAATCGCATGGATCATTATTGGCGCAGTGTTCCTGTATAAAGTTTCCGTAAAAACCGGTCAATTTGACATTATCCGTTCTTCGATTTTATCCATTACCGAAGATCAGCGTTTACAAATGCTCTTTGTTGGCTTTGCTTTCGGGACGTTTCTTGAAGGTGCAGCCGGTTTTGGCGCGCCTGTGGCAATTACCGCCGCATTATTGGTCGGACTCGGTTTTAAACCGCTCTATGCCGCAGGTCTCTGCTTAATTGTGAATACTGCGCCAGTAGCATTTGGCGCAATGGGGATTCCAATTATTGTGGCGGGGCAGGTTTCAGGCGTTGAAACCATGGAAATCAGCCAGATGGTCGGCCGCCAGCTGCCATTTATGGTGATCATTGTGCTGTTCTGGATCATGGCGATTATGGATGGCTGGCGCGGTGTGAAAGAGACGTGGCCTGCAGTGATTGTCGGTGGCGGTTCATTTGCGATTGCGCAATATTTAACATCGAACTTTGTAGGGCCTGAATTGCCGGATATTACCGCGGCGATTGCGGCATTGGTGTCACTCACGATTCTATTGAAGTTTTGGAAGCCAAAACATATTTTCCGTTTTGCTAATGAAGATGCAGATATTCAGGAAAATTTAGCTGAACAAACACAGCAAAAATACAGCTTGGGCCAAATTGCCAAGGCATGGTCGCCATTTGCAATTTTAACGGCAATGGTCACGATCTGGAGCATTAAGCCTTTTAAGAGCTTATTTGCCAAAGATGGCGCGCTACAAGATTGGGTGATCTCGGTCAAAGTACCGTATTTGCATCAATGGGTGCAAAAGATGCCGCCGGTGGTGCCTGAAATCAAAGACTACGATGCGATCTATAAATTTGACTGGTTCTCTGCAACGGGTACCGCGATTATTTTTGCCGCTATCATTACTATTATTTTCCTTAAAATGAAGCCGAAACAAGCGATTGTGACTTTTGGTGAAACCTTAAATGAACTGAAAGTGCCGATTTATTCGATTGGTATGGTGCTGGCATTTGCTTTCATTGCCAACTATTCAGGTATGTCGGCCACTTTGGCTTTGGCACTGGCGCATACGGGTGATGCCTTTACCTTCTTCTCGCCATTCTTGGGTTGGCTGGGGGTATTCCTGACGGGTTCAGATACATCGGCAAATGCATTGTTTGCCGCATTGCAAGCCACTACGGCGCAGCAAATTGGTGTACCGGAAGTTTTATTGGTTGCAGCCAATACCAGCGGCGGTGTTACCGGCAAAATGATTTCACCGCAGTCGATTGCCATTGCCTGTGCGGCGGTCGGTTTGGTGGGTAAAGAGTCTGATTTGTTCCGTTTTACCGTAAAACACAGTATAACGTTCACAATCATGATGGGTATTTTGATTACTCTACAAGCCTATATGTTCCCATGGATGATTCCATGAGACTGAAGTGAAACTTTAAGGAAAACAGATGAAAGTCTCCGACCAAGCCGTACAGAAATTACGACTGCTGATTGAACAGCACAGCATTCAGGTTGGAGACCGTTTGCCTGCGGAGCGCAAGCTTTGCGAACAGTTGGGAGTTTCCCGCTCATCATTGCGTGAAGCCATTCAGCAGTTGATCAGCACGGGCATGTTGATCAGTAAAGCAGGTTCGGGAACTTTTTTGCAGCAGTTGCCCTCCAATTGGTCGAATCATCAAATCGTTGAGCCGCTCAGCAATTTGATTGATCAAGACCCGGCTTACCGTTTTGATGTTCAGGAAGCACGGAGCATTTTGGAAGGCGGCACGGCTTGGTATGCCGCGCAGCGCGCCACAGTGGAAGATATAGAACATATCCGCCAATGTTATGAGCAGATCGCGCATTTCCAATCGATTGGGGATGATGCGCAGGCCGCCAAAGCCGATGCTGCATTCCACTTGGCGATTGCCGAAGCCTCACACAATTTGGTACTGATTCAAATGATGCGTGGATTGTTTGACCTACTGCAGTACAACGTGGTGCTAGGCCGCCGCAAAGTGTATACCGAAGCCCGAACCTATGATCAATTGCGTGACCAGCACTTTAATGTGATGGATGCGATTGAACGCCGTGATCCTGAAGCTGCACGCAATGCAGTTCGCGGACACATTGAATTTGTAGTACAGCAAGTACGGATGATTGATGAGGAAGAAGCCCGTCGTCAGCGTGCGAGCCGATTAAATAGGACATAGACATGATTATTTCTTCTGCGAATGACTATCGTGAAGCCGCACAGCGCCGCCTGCCGCCGTTTCTTTTTCATTATATTGACGGTGGGGCATACTCGGAATATACCCTGAAACGCAACGTAGAAGATTTATCAAAAATTGCGTTAAGGCAGCGTGTGCTGAATGACATGTCGCAATTGAGCCTTGAAACCAAACTGTTTGATGAAACCTTATCGATGCCAGTGGCGCTGTCGCCTGTAGGTTTAACAGGTATGTATGCACGCCGCGGTGAAGTTCAGGCGGCTGTCGCAGCAGATAAAAAAGGTATTCCGTTTACGCTTTCTACCGTATCAGTTTGTCCGATTGAAGAAGTGGCACCTGCAATAAACCGTCCAATGTGGTTTCAACTGTATGTGCTGCGTGACCGCGGCTTTATGAAAAATGCTTTGGAACGCGCCAAGGCTGCGGGCTGTTCAACTTTAGTTTTTACCGTGGATATGCCTGTTCCGGGCGCGCGTTACCGTGATGCGCATTCTGGCATGAGTGGGCCAAATGCCGCGATGCGCCGTTATATGCAGTCTTGCTTCCACCCGCATTGGGCCTGGAATGTTGGCCTAATGGGCCGTCCGCATGATTTGGGCAATATCTCTAAATACCTAGGTAAGCCAACAGGCTTGGAAGATTATATTGGCTGGTTGGGCAATAACTTCGATCCTTCAATTTCATGGAAAGACCTAGAGTGGATCCGTGAATTTTGGGATGGTCCGATGGTGATCAAAGGCATTTTAGACCCTGAAGATGCCAAAGATGCGGTACGTTTTGGTGCCGATGGCATTGTGGTGTCGAACCATGGTGGCCGCCAGTTGGATGGAGTTTTATCTTCAGCGCGCGCTTTGCCGCCAATTGCTGATGCAGTCAAAGGCGACATTAAAATCCTCGCTGATTCAGGCATCCGCAATGGTTTGGATGTGGTTCGTATGCTGGCGCTAGGTGCAGACACCTGTATGCTTGGCCGCGCATTTGTCTATGCTTTAGGTGCAGCAGGCGGTGAGGGCGTAAGCAACTTACTGGAACTGATCGATAAAGAAATGCGTGTCGCGATGACCTTGACGGGTGCGAAAACCATTGCAGATATTACTTCGGATTGTTTGGTGAAGTTGGATAAAGAGTTGGCTGAATAATTACTTTTGATAGTGAATCCCTCCCTTTTGTAAAAGTGGGAAATGTTATTTGATTCAAATAGCGATACTCCTTCTCCCTTTGGGATGAGGTTGGGATGAGGGGAGGATTATTCCTTCATTTAATTGAAAAGCACCTCTCCCTAACCCTCACTTGCGCTGAGTTTTAAAGCAGTGCTTTAAAACACGCTCAGGAGAGGGAATATTAAAAAATGGAAGATGTTATAAATATGCAAACTCAATCATCACAGCAAACCATTCAAAAACTCATCAATATTGTCGGTAAACAACATGTGCTGACCGATGATAACGACACACGCCTTTACCGCCAAGGCCGCCGCTACGGTTCTGGTCAAGTGCTGGCGGTTGCAGTTCCGGGGACATTGCTTGAACAATGGCAAGTGCTGAAAACTGCTGTTGAAGCAGATTGTATTGTGATTATGCAGGCCGCTAATACGGGATTGACGGGAGGTTCAACGCCTTTTGGTGAGGATTATGATCGTCCTGTGATTTTGATGAGCACGCGCCGCTTAGCGGGTATTCAAGTGATTAATGAAGGTCAGCAAGTGATTTGCCTGCCGGGCGCAACCTTAGACCGTCTTGAAAAAGAATTGGCGCAGTTTAACCGTGAACCGCATTCGGTGATTGGTTCATCGTGTATTGGTGCATCCGTGCTTGGTGGCGTGTGCAATAACTCAGGCGGAGCATTGGTGCGCCGTGGGCCTGCTTATACTGAGCTGGCGCTGTATGCACGGGTGAATGATGCAGGTGAACTGGAGCTGGTTAATCATTTAGGTGTTCATCTGGGGGAAACGCCTGAAGAGATTCTGACTAAACTGGAAAATAAAAATTATCAGCTGAATGACATTGTGAATAATGCCAGCTGCTGTGCATCAGATCAGCGTTATGCGCATGATGTGAAACAAGTCGATGAAAATACTCCAGCCCGTTTTAATGCAGATCCATCGCGTTTATTTGAAGCTTCTGGTTCTGCGGGTAAAGTTTGCGTATTTGCCGTGCGTTTGGATACTTTTGAAAAAATCCCGAGCCAAGTATTCTATGTTGGTACCAATTCGCAGGATGATTTAACTGAAATCCGCCGCTTCTTACTCAAAGATTTGCCACGTTTGCCGATTGCTGGCGAATACATCCACCGTGTAGCCTATGACATTGGTGCAGAATACGGTAAAGACACTTTTGTCTTTATTGAGAAATTTGGCACCGCCAAAGTGCCTGCCGCATTTGCCATGAAAGACAAGGTCGATGGCTATTTAGAAAAAGTGGGATTACGCGGTTTATCAGATAAAGTTTTGCAGCTGATGACCAAATTTATGCCGAATCATTTGCCAAAACGCATGAATGAATTCCGCGATTTGTATGAACATCATTTGGTGATCCGAATTGAAAATCAGGATGCCGAATTAGCTGAAAACTATTTAAAAACCTATTTTCAAGCCAAGGCAACAGGCAGTTATTTTCCTTGCACAGAAGAAGAAGGCCGTAAAGCCTTTTTGCACCGTTTTGCTGTGGCTGGCGCAGCCATCCGCTATCGCGATACGCACCGTTCAGAGGTAGAAGATATTGTGGCGCTGGATATTGCTTTGCGCCGCAACGACCGTGAGTGGGTGGAAACTTTGCCCAAGGAAATGGATGAATTGATTATCCATAAATTGTATTACGGTCATTTTCTTTGCCATGTGTTCCATCAGGATTATATTGTGAAAAAAGGCGTGGATCCTTTAGCCATGGAACATCAAATGTGGCATTTATTGGATCAACGCGGCGCAGAATATCCAGCGGAGCATAATGTTGGGCATCTTTATGTGGCTAAACCGGCTTTAAAAAATCATTATCAAAAACTTGATCCAACCAATAGTTTTAACGTCGGAATCGGGCAGACCAGTAAACTCAAATATTGGAAATAAGCATTTTCCGTAAGTGCTAATTAGCTCAGACTTGTATTTAAAAGCCAGTGAATCATCCGCATTGGCTTTTTCTTAGGATATGTGAATAATAAAATAATAAGTAAATAGAATTGCTTAGAAAAATACGTCAATGATAAAACTGCGATTGCATTGACCTAAAGCACAGACAAATTTTGCTGAATTGCCATCGTAAAAGATAAAAATAGCGTTAAAGTATTATGCAACAAGTTGCAAAGCCAAATATAAAAGGATTCCGCATGACAACGACTAGCTATGCAAATATTTTAAAACCACTGCATTTAGGTTTTACCACGATTAAAAACCGCGTGGTGATGGGCTCCATGCATACGGGATTAGAAGATCGTTTTTATAATTATCCTAAATTGGCAGCTTATTTTGGTGAGCGTGCAAAGGGTGGGGTTGGCCTGATTATTACTGGTGGTATTTCACCAAACCGCCAAGGCTGGTTGCTCCCAGCAGGCGGCACCATGAATAGCTTGGGCGATGTTGCACCGCACCGTTTGGTGACGCATGCCGTGCATAAGCATGGCGCAAAAATTTTGATGCAAATTTTGCATGCAGGACGTTATGGTTATCAACCCTTTGTCGTGTCTTCAAGCGCAATTAAATCGCCAATCTCGCCGTTTAAACCGCGCCAGCTGAGTGAAAAACAAATACTTGCAACCATTGATGATTATGCAAACTGCGCCAGCCTTGCTAAAAAAGCGGGTTATGATGGTGTAGAGATTATGGGCTCTGAAGGCTATTTGCTGAATCAGTTTTTAAGCCGCCATGTCAATCAGCGTACCGATCAATGGGGCGGTGAAATTGAAAACCGCATGCGTTTTGCTGTGGAAATTGTGAAAGCTATCCGCGCTAAAGTGGGTGAAAAATTCATTATCTGCTTCCGTTTATCCTTATTGGATTTAGTGCATGACGGCAACACCATGGCAGAAGTGATTACCGTGGCGAAAGCATTGGAACAGGCAGGCGTCACATTATTAAATACCGGTATTGGCTGGCATGAAGCGCGCATTCCAACCATTGTGACTTCTGTGCCGCGGGCGGCGTTTGCGGACTATACTGCCGAGGTGAAAAAGCAGGTATCGATTCCAGTTATTGCGTCTAACCGTATCAATATGCCGGAGACTGCGGAAGAAATTTTAGCTTCGGGCAAAGCCGATATGGTGCAAATGGCCCGCCCATTATTGGCAGATCCATTCTGGGTGAATAAAACTGCGACCAACCGTGTCGATGAAATCAATACCTGTATCGCCTGCAACCAAGCGTGTTTGGATCATACTTTTAAAAATCAGCGCGCTACCTGCTTAGTCAACCCGCGTGCGGCTTTTGAAACTGAACTGGTCTATGTAAAAGCGGCTAAGCCTAAACGTGTGGCGGTGATTGGCGGCGGCGTGGCAGGCATGTCGGCAGCCACTGTTGCGGCCAGCCGTGGGCATCAGGTGACTTTGTTTGAAGCCAGCCATGAAGTAGGCGGGCAATTCAACTTGGCCAAAGTGATTCCAGGCAAAGAAGAATTTCATGAAACCATCCGCTATTTTAAAGTGCAGATTGAAAAAAACGGTGTCGAACTGCGTTTGAATACCAAAGCAAGCCGCGATCAGCTGGAACGCGAAGGTTTTGAAGAAGTAATTGTGGCGACAGGCGTTGTGCCGCGTGCGTTGCAGATTGCAGGCAGTGATGCGCCGCAAGTATTGTCTTATGCAGAAGTGCTGCGCGGTGCGCCAGTCGGCAACCGTGTGGCGGTGATTGGTGCAGGCGGCATTGGTTTTGATGTGTCTGAATTTTTACTCAAACCGCCGCATCAGCCGCAACCTCAGCCTTTGGCGGACTGGCAGCGTGAGTGGGGCGTCGATCCGAATCCTAATTATGTGACTGAAGGCGGCATGCAGCCAGCTGAAGTGCATGAGCCTGTCCGGGAAATTTATTTGCTGCAGCGTAAAACTACTTCGCTGGGAGCCGGGCTGGGCAAAACTTCGGGCTGGGTGCACCGCGCGCAGCTGAAAAAGCATCAAGTCCGCATGCTGCGCGGCGTGCAATATAAAGCAGTGACGGATGAAGGTCTATGGGTTGAACATGCAGGACATGATCAATTGCTGCGTGTAGATACTGTGGTGGTGTGCGCAGGTCAGGAGTCTGTCAAAGATGTTATGCCATCGGAGACTGAAAAAACTTTGGCCAATTATCATATTATTGGCGGTGCAAAACTGGCGGCAGAGCTGGATGCAAAGCGCGCCATCCGTGAAGGTGCGGAAATTGCAGCCAAGCTGTAAAGAATTGGTGAAACAATATTCATTTGAATGATTTAGCCTGAATTTTTTCTTGTCATAATGCCGAAAGCACCGTATTATGGCGTCCATGGAAGCGTGGCAGAGCGGTTTAATGCACCGGTCTTGAAAACCGACGAGGGCGCGAGTCCTCCGTGAGTTCGAATCTCACCGCTTCCGCCAAATATCTAAATAAGCCCTTGTTTTTACAAGGGCTTATTTTTTGTCTGTAGTTTTACCCCTCAACTTACCCCTCATCAAATTTTGGATTGGATTGATTTCTTTTGGTGGTATTTGGAAGATTAAGGAATATAGTTTAATAAGCTGTATTTAAATCTAACTATATTCTTATTCAAACATTTCTTAATTATAAATATTTTCACTTCCCATTTACTTAGCTTGCTTGACGCTCTACAGCGTGCAGATTATCCTTAATCTGCTGACCTACATCGTCAGCGGGTTTTAGCAGACCCATTAACAAAGACAATATGTGAAATCTCATTTTGCATGTTGTGGACCCGTTCGTCCCCCTTTCTTTGCGGTAGGGCGGAGGGGGGACGCGCTTGCGCGTGCTGGTTTCTTTGTTACCAGTCTGCTAACCCTCCTTCGTTCTGCCACCATCATATTAGCAGTGATTTGGCAGGATTCTTTTAAAACAAAGGAGTACGCCATGCGCTTACATCAAGACCGTCTTTTATATTTCTCTTTTTACATGTTTGTGCCGTTGGATGATTAGACCTGATGCTGTGCAGTCAATGCATAGCTGTGTCGATGACTTTCTAAGAATAAAACTTTTTTAAGTACATATTACCGATATGAAGATGAATCTCTCATGCTGTTTTGAGGGGCATAGATTTGTGTGCTTTATCGTCTATAACACTTCAAAAAAACATAGATATTCATTCCAACATTTATGACATGGGGAACACTGTGTCTGATTAAGACCAAGACCAGTGATGCCTATAAAAAAGAGAAAATGATGATGTTTAAAACCTTCCTAAAAACGACCCTGATTTCATCACTACTTGCAGGCGCATCATTGGCGCAGGCAGGCTGGTTTGCACAAGCCAGTGAATCCCACCTTGTTCAAGCACGTCATACAGGCGGTGGGGTTTATCAATGTCTTTATAAAACCAATCCTGGCAACCGTGGTTGGCGTAATTTCACGGTGAACTTTCAAGGTGGTTGTCCACGTTTTGTTCACTTTAATGCGCAGAATGGTCAAGTCACTGTGCCCAACTAAATGAGGGGAACATTCAAATGACCCAAAAAACCATCTTGGGCTTGGCGGCAATCTTAGCCCTGACCTTGATCAGCATCGCAGGCTTCTATTTCTTTAGCCCCAAACATGCAACTGAAAAAACGGTTCAAGCTAACACTTCTGAGGTCAGCTCTGCACAACCTTTAGAATCTGCCAGTTCAGAAGCAGTATCCACTGAGATTGCAGCAGCGGAAGTGGATGGGATTGATGTCAAAGAATTGACCACGGGAAGCAAAAGTCTGAGTCCAGCAGACCATGAACCTGAATTGCTGAGTTTTGAGTTTGATCAAAACCTTAAGGCGGCGGATAACTTACTGTCGATGCTGCCTTATGATGAACTGCCTGAATTTGAGCAGGACAATATAGACAAGTATCAACGCTATATCTTTGCCAAAGCCGCAAAAGATAAAGGCAAATCAGTGCAAGACTTTAGCTTGCAAGAACATGGCGCACTGGAGTCGGAGCAAGCGGGTAATCGCTACTACGTCTATAAATTTGATAACGGCACAGACTGTGAAATCCATTTGGCTAGCATTGATTTAAATACAGGCGATTATGGCGTGAGCTATAACTACTGCTAAGGATGAACTTGATGAAGCAACTTTTAAAACCCTTACTCCTCGCAGTGACTACAACGACAGGCATCATGTTGAGTGGCTGTAATGCAGGTCTTGATCCAAACACGTTTACGGTAGAACTCGATGTAATTGATACCAGTAATTGGTATGCCCAAAATCAATCCGCTACGGTATTGACCATCCGTTCCAATATTGCAGAGCCTCTCGATGTCAGCAATGTTTCTGTCAATCATGGACAATGTCGTTATGAAGGCTATCGTCGATCATTGGAATATCCGCAGCATTTTAAGATGGGGCAACGTTTAAGACTGAAATTAACAGACTGTAGCTACAGTAATGTGGTGCAGGTTGATGTCGAAACAGATAAAGGTACTGCAAGCTATAGCTTTCAATAGCGACTCTCCTCGACAAAGCAAAATTAAATCAAACCGTGTCCTCAATGGGCACGGTTTTTTTATGCCCTTCATTCAGCGCTTTGCACTGAATTCATTTCGCAAGGAATCCTCATGTCTTTTATTCGATGTCCCTACTGTCAGTCTACCCAGGTCAGACAAACCGATTCAGGCAATGCGCATGCCAATTATTTTGAGCAACTACAACGTTGTATCTCACCAACACAGATGGCGATGTTTGGCATGCAGGTCGCTCGCAAGTCAGGCTTTTCACCACTCTTCGGTGCAGCCGTTGGGGTCGTGGTGGGTGGCGTACTGGTGGTGGTGAGTCAGTATGCCTTTGAAAAATACTACAACAATGCCGAGCAGTATCTCTGTTTGGATTGCCAACAAGCGTTTGCATGGGTGCCGTAATTGCATCTCTGACTTTACACGGTTACATCTTTGAATAGATGGATTGTTTAAACCCTTTCAGCACATTTCTGCATCTTTACATCTTTCACTTTTATTTAAGGAATAATCAAAATGGCACATCAACTTGAACAAATGGCGTATGTCGGACAAACCCCTTGGCATGGTCTGGGCAATCAACTTAGCCAAAACCAACCGATTGAAGTCTGGGCCAAGCAAGCAGGTATGGATTGGCGTATTGAATCATCCAATGTCAGCTACATGGCTCAAAACTCACGTGGACAAAGCATCATCATGCCGTATGAAGAACAACGGGTACTGTATCGTTCAGATACCCATACCCCTTTATCGGTGGTGAGTCAGCGTTATCAGGAAGTCCAGCCAATGGAGATTCTGGAATTCTACCGAGACCTAACGGAGCAATCGGGCTTTGAACTGGAAACCGCAGGTGTCTTAAAAGGTGGCAAGAAGTTCTGGGCCCTGGCACGTACAGGACAAACCGCAGAACTTAAAGGTGGGGATGTCAGCAATGGCTATATTCTGTTGGCAACCGCATGTGACGGCACGTTGGCGACCACAGCACAATTCACCAATATCCGTGTGGTGTGTAACAATACTTTAGCGATTGCCTTACGAGGGCAGAGTTCCAATGCAGGCGTGGTCAAAGTACCGCACAGTACTAAGTTTGATGCCGACAAGGTCAAAGATCAACTCGGTATTTCAGTGAAAACATGGTACGACCACATGTATGAAATGAAACAACTCACCCAGCGTAAAGTCACCCAGAAAGAAGCAGCAGCTTATTTTGATGCGGTATTTAACAACAATAGCCTAAGTGCGATGGAACAGGAGGATAACATTATTCAGTACTACCGTAATGTTGCATCTCAAGCCAATCCACAGCCCAATAAAACTGAACCGAATGGACGTGCCATGACCAAAGTCATGAATATGTTTAATGGGCAGGGACGTGGAGCAGACTTATCTTCAGCCAAAGACACCGCTTATGGATTGCTTTGCGCGATCACAGAATTTGTCGATCACGAACGTCGCGCGATGAGTACTGATCACCGCCTTGACTCTGCTTGGTTTGGTGCAGGGGCAGCATTGAAACAACGTGGATTGGAACAAGCTTTACACTTGGCTGTTTAAGCTTGATTTAATCTTGAGATTCTATCATCAGGGCATGTGATCCGTACGATCAAGTGTCCTCCTAATCAACGATCCCTCTTTGCCACATCTTCGGATGTGGCTTTTTTTATGCCGTTTTAAAATCAATGATAGAAGGATAAACCCATGAATCAGATTATAAACCCAACAGTAACGTCTCAATCTCAGTATTTACCAACTATAGCCAATGACAAGCCTAAACAAAGTCAATCAGGTTCAAAACGCAGCTTAAATGCCAAACGTCTGATCAACACCAAACAACTGGACTATCAGGCATGGCTGGAAGTGCGTAAACAGGGAATAGGCAGCAGTGATGCCGCAGCTGCCTGTGGCTTGAATCCCTATATGTCGATGCTGGAACTGTGGATGATCAAAACAGGACGGGTACAGCAAAATATTGAAGATGAAAGCTCAGGACATGCACCTTTATATTGGGGCAAGCAGCTAGAACCGCTAGTGGCTGAATACTACAGTCTGCATACCAATAATAAAGTCCGTCGGGTCAATGCGGTACTGCAGCACCCTGATCCTGACAAAGCCTTTATGTTGGCGAACTTGGATTATGCCGTTGTGGGCAATGAAGACGTGCAAATCCTAGAATGTAAAACCGCAGGGGAATATGGTGCCAAACTGTGGCGAGATGGTGTGCCGTTATACGTGTTGTGTCAGGTACAACATCAACTGGCGGTGACAGGTAAACAAGCGGCACATATTTGTGTGTTGCTGTGTGGGCAGGAAACCAAAATCTACAAAGTCAGTCGTAACGAAGCCCTGATTGAACAAATCATTCAGGCAGAACGATTATTTTGGGAATGTGTTGAAAATGACGTTCCACCAGCAGTGGATGCCAGTGAATCGGCAGCCAAAGCTTTACAACAGCTCTATCCTGAACATACTCCACTGAGCTGTGTTGATCTAACGGAGGTCCAACTTGCCAATGAACTGTTTGATCAACTGATTAAAGAAAAGAAGCAGATTGAACAACACCAAACTCAGTTTGACCTACTTAAACATCGTGTTCAAGCACTGATGCAGGAGCATGAGCGTGCCGTATTTCAGCAAGGTTCGGTGACATGGAAAAAGAGCAAGGACAGTATTAGCCTAGATACCAAATCCTTACTTCAGCACCAACCTGAACTCATCCAACAATACCCACTGCAGAAAGCAGGCAGCCGTCGTTTCAACATTTATCACGATTAGCTCAAAGCCTAGAGCCAAACGCTCAGCAAGAAGAAACCTGAAATCCCGTGCAGCCCTGCACGGGATTTTTTATGCCGATTTTAATTTAAGCAAACAGTGCAACACATCTAAACATCTCAACGACAGAGGAATTTCAACATGATTAAAGGTCTAGCAATCACACCACCCATCTTGGGACGGATCAGTATTGGCCGTGTAATAGAAAAGAATGGCAAGCGTCTGCCAGAGAAAGACGATCAGTTCACCATTACCAGTCAAATACAGGGTAAGGACGGTTGGATTAAACACCCCTTGGATGAGCAATTGCGTAGCCAAGCACCGAATCAAAAACTGCGCAGCATCCCTGTGCGTATGATCTTCAATGACCCTGAATTGAACTTACGTGCCGAGTACAGCTTGTTTGACCGACAGACAGGTCGCCCGATTTGTGTGGGGAATGGTCAAACCTGCCAACGTATGACATCACAAGGTGTAGAGCAACATCCTTGTCCATCACCCGACTTATGCCCACTTGGACAAGGTGGACATTGCAAGCCTTATGGACGCCTGCATGTCAATTTAGGTGAAGCAGATGAGTTTGGGACTTTTATTTTCAGAACCACAGGCTTTAACAGTATTCGCACTTTGGCAGCACGTTTGAATTATTACCATGCAGCTTCAGGTGGTTTGTTGTCGTGTTTACCATTGCAGCTCACCTTGCGTGGGAAAAGCACCACCCAAAGCTATCGTCAGCCTGTGTATTACGTGGATTTAACGTTACGGGAAGGTGTGGATTTGCAATCCGCGATACAGACAGCCAAGGAGATTCACCAACAAGGTAAGCAGGCTGGGTTTGATCAGGCGGCATTAGATCAGATTGCGCGGCAGGGTTTTGCCAATGCCAAGTTTGAGGTGCATGCAGAGGAGGGGATGGAATTGCTAGAGGAGTTTTATCCAAACAATGACAGTGCTGTAGATACGGAGCATTCAGTGCAATTGAGCTATGTGCAGGAGATTCAGCAGGGGTTGCAGCAGAGTGTTAGAGCTGTGAATTGAGCACAGTTGAATTATCTAGTCAGCTTGGTAAGTCAATTAATGGACTCTGAACAAGTTGGCTAGTCACTAATTGAAGGGAGCTTCGGCTCCCTTAATTTTTTTGTTATTCAGGAGTGATAATGCAGGCTTCAAAAATAGCGATCAGTCCATCTAGCCGGCAGTTGAATCCATCAATATTGGCCTGAATCCAAACTTCTTTATTGTCAATTTTGTCCCATTGTACGCCATAGCCGCAGTGGGCGAGTAAATGCTCAAAGAAAATACGCTGAGTGCGTCCATTGCCTTCTCTGAAAGGGTGAATGATATTAAGTTCACAATAAAAATCAGCGATTTTTTGGATAAGTGCTGGTTTTGCTAAACCTTGAAAATAGTTCTGCTGCTCAAGTTGCTTGAAGAGCTTATTGGCTTCAATTTCAATACGTGGGAAGGTACAAAAGCGGGTATCGCCTTTGGCAATATCCACTTGTCTTAGTTCACCTGCCCAGGCATACAGGTCTGAAAAGAGCTGAAAGTGAATGGATTGCAGGTATTTGAGATCGTAAGGTGGCTCCGCATACTCAATGCGTGTGCTGGCATACTCAGTCAACTCCAGTTCTGCCTGTTGCAGAATTTCAGCATCCTGAATGTTTAGTTTGTTTTTGAGGACGTCCGAGTCGGGGTAACAGTAAATGCTGTCACCCATTTCACCATATTTATCCATAAGGAAGCCTGATCACGATTCCGAGGTCTGTGAGAATTTCTTATATTTCTGTAGAATCTGAGCTTTACTTAATGCCGGTGCGGTTGAGGATGGGTTAATGCCTTCCAGCTTTAAACTGGCTTGATAATTCTGCAAGCGGGTAGCTTGGATATATTTTTTTTTCTGTTCGAGAGTGTTTAGCATTTTGGAATTTCCTTGAACAAAGATAATGTAAGCCTAGTTTAGCAGATGGGCTTATAAATAGGCACGGCTTTCAAAAGTAGGGTTGTAGCGTTATGGTGGATGAACCTTCTATGAGAAAAATCTGAAACCAGACGACAAAATTTGTCGCTTAACTGTCATGCAATAAATGAATAATCAACAATCTGCTTTTAAATAATATAATATTATCCAATAGTTAAAAAATTATCAGTATTATCTCTAGTAACCGAAGTGTCGCCAGATACTGATCACAGATAAGAATTCAGGAATTGATTCACCACTATGACCAACAATAACTTTTCACAAATCGCTTCTTTCATCTGGTCGGTTGCCGACCTGCTGCGTGGTGACTTCAAACAATCGCAATATGGCCGCATCATACTGCCATTTACGTTGTTGCGTCGTCTGGAGTGTGTACTGGAAGAAAGCAAGGCTGCGGTACTGGCAGAACATGAAAAAGTCTCCAAGCTGAATCTGCCAGAAGAAGCTCAAGAAAAGTTATTGCTGCGTGCCACCAATGGTCTGGCGTTCTTTAACATCTCCCCAATGGATCTCAGCAAAATGGGGCAGAGTGACATCAAGGCCAACTTAAGCACCTACGTGCAAAGTTTCTCCAAAGATGCCCGTGAGATATTTGAATACTTTAACTTCATCGAATTTGTGGGCCTCCTCGATGATGCCAACCTTTTGTATAAAGTCGTGCAAAAGTTTGCCACCACGGATCTGAGTCCAAAGAACGTATCCAACCATGACATGGGCTTGGTGTTTGAAGAACTGATCCGTCGTTTTGCCGAAGGTTCTAATGAAACCGCAGGGGAACACTTTACCCCGCGTGACATTGTACGTTTGACCACTGCACTGGTGTTTATGGAAGATGATGACGTGCTGACCAAAGACGGCATTATCCGTACCATTTACGACCCGACAGCCGGGACGGGTGGCTTCCTGTCTTCAGGGATGGAATATCTGCATGAGCTAAACCCGAATGCCGTAATGCGTGCCTTTGGTCAGGAGCTTAACCCAGAATCCTACGCCATCTGTAAAGCCGACATGCTGATCAAAGGTCAGGACGTGAGCCGAATTAAACTCGGTAACACGCTGTCAAATGACCAGCTTGCTGTTGATCAGTTTGACTACATGCTGTCGAATCCACCCTTTGGCGTGGACTGGAAAAAGATCGAACAGGACATCAAGGACGAGCATGAACAAAAAGGCTTTGATGGCCGTTTCGGTGCAGGCTTGCCACGGGTATCGGATGGTTCACTATTATTCCTGATGCACCTGATCAGCAAGATGCGTGATGCCAGTAGTAGCGAGAGTGGCAGCCGCATCGGGATTATCCTGAATGGTTCACCTTTATTTACCGGTAGTGCAGGCAGTGGTGAAAGCGAGATCCGTCGCTACATTTTAGAAGCTGACTTGCTGGAAGCCATTATTGCCTTACCGAATGACATGTTCTACAACACCGGGATTGCCACCTATATCTGGGTACTCAGCAATAAAAAAGCCGCTGAACGTAAAGGCAAGGTACAGCTGATCAATGCCTCAAACCTCAGTACCAAAATGCGTAAGTCGCTGGGTTCAAAACGTAACTATCTGACTGAAGCTGAAATTGCCACCATTACCCAAAATTACGGTGACTTTGTCGCGGTAGACACCTTGGCGCAGGATGGCGAAACCGAACAGCAAAAACCATTCGCCAGCAAGATTTTTGATAGTCATGAATTTGGCTACCGTCGCGTGACCATTGAACGTCCATTACGTTTATCGACACAGATCACGGATAGCGCGATTGCTGCATTACGTTTTGCGCCAAAACCGTTTAATGCCGTGATGCAAAGTATTGATGCGCAATTGGGCACAGCCTTTGGTACAGCGTGGACAGCAGAAACTTATGGTCAGTTGCAGGACGTGGCGCTTGAGGTGCGTGCCCTGATTAAAGCCGAGTTCCCTGAGCTAAAAGAAAAAGACATTAAAGAGGTATTGGATAGCAAAATCTGGCTATTCCAGAAAGCCCTGATGGAAAAAGCCGAGGCGTTACAAGAGGTGATTGGTACTGAGCAGTTTGATGACTTTAACCAGTTTGATGAAGTGTTGAAAAAAGCCCTCAAGCAGACCGACATGAAGCTGGATGCCAAAGAGAAGAAACAGCTGTTAGAAGCCATCACCTGGAAAAATCCTGAAGCTGAACCGGTGATTAGCAAGGTCTTGAAACATGCGGAAAATCCACTATATGGCCAGTTCAGCTACCAGGGCAAAGTGGTCGAGTTTGTGCAGGATGGTGACTTGCGTGATGCGGAGAACATTGCACTGAATCCAAAAGTCAGCACTACAGAGCTGATTGAAGATTACTTCAAACGTGAAGTAAAGCCACACGTGCCGGATGCCTGGATCAATGCTGATAAGCGCGATGAAAAAGATGGCGAGATTGGCATTGTGGGTTATGAAATTCCGTTTAACCGTCATTTCTACGTGTACCAGCCACCGCGTGACTTAGCCGAGATTGATACAGATCTTGATGCGGTGAGTGCCGAGATTATGCAGCTGCTACAAGAGGTGCATTCATAATGGCAAAGTATCAGGCGTATACGGAATATAAGGATTCAGGGGTTGAGTGGTTGGGGGAGATCCCTAGTCATTGGAATTTATATTCTTTAAAACGATCAGTCGATAAATGTACTAATGGTTTTTGGGGGAGTGAGCCTGATGGAAGAAATGATCTTTGTGTTTTGCGAGTAGCTGATTTCAATCGTGATAATTTTACGATAAATGAGGATAAGCTTACATTACGATCTGTTTTACCAAAGGAAGCGGAAAGTAGATTACTTAAAAAAGGTGATTTATTGATTGAAAAGTCAGGTGGTGGTGAAAAGACATTAGTCGGTTGTGTTGTACAGTTTGATAAAGACTTTCCAGCTATTACATCAAATTTTGTTGCCAAAATGACACCGAATGTAATAACTGACAGTAAATATTTAACTTACGCGTTTGCTCATTTATATTCAGGACGTGTTAATTTTCCCTCAATTAAACAGACTACAGGTATTCAGAATTTAGATTCTGAAGCCTACCTGATGGAAAAATTTGGATTCCCTTCCAAAAATGAGCAAATCCAAATAGCCAACTTCCTCGACCACGAAACTGCCAAAATCGATCATCTGATTGAAAAACAAAAACAACTGATTGAACTGCTTAAAGAAAAACGCCAGGCAGTAATTAGCCATGCCGTGACCAAAGGACTCGACCCAAATGTCCCGATGAAAGATTCGGGTGTGGCATGGTTAGGGGAAGTGCCGGAGCATTGGGAAGTCGTTAAACTAAAATATGTAGTTAAACAAATAGTTGATGCCGAACATAAAACTGCACCTTATTTTGATAATGGTGAATATCTTGTTTGTCGAACTACCAATGTACGTGATGGTAATTTACGTTTAGATGGCGGAAAGTACACTAACTATGAAACATTTATAGAATGGACACAACGAGCCACCCCCGAAGTAGGAGACATTCATTTACTCGTGAAGCACCCGCTGGTGAAGCGTGTATTTACGATGGATCAATCCCATTATGCTTAGGACAAAGGATGGTATTGTTTAAACTTGAAAAAGAAAAAGTTCTGCCAGAATTTGTCTTATATTCTCTCTATTCAGGTCTGGCTGATGACTTTATCAAACAGCTTTCACAAGGTAGTACAGTCGTTCATTTTAATATGTCCGATATTCAAAATATTCCCTTGTTTGAATTGCCATTAGAAGAACAGAAACAAATTATCCAATATCTGTCTCTAAAATTAGAAAAATATGACACGTTGATCAAATCTGCTGAATCAGCAATTCAACTTATGCAAGAACGCCGAATCGCCCTGATCTCAGCCGCAGTGACTGGAAAAATCGATGTCCGCAACTGGCAATCGCCAACGGTTGCTGAGGCAGACACGGAGTTCAGCGCATGAGTCTAGACGCCACCCGCGAAAGCATTTTCCAGAACGACATCATTCAGCAGATGCTGGCTCAGGGCTGGCAACTCGGTACGCCACAAGGCTACAACCGTGAAACCGCCTTGTATGAACAGGACGTACTGGATTTTGTGCAACAGACCCAAGCACAAGACTGGCAGAAGTTTCAGCGCATCTTTCCAAATGATACCGAACGGCATTTTCTCGATGCGGTGGTTGCCCAGCTAAAAAAAGCCGACATCAATGCCACTGATGAACAGTCACGTAGCTATGGCACCTTGGGTGTACTGCGTCACGGAGTTAAAACCCGCAGTGCCCGTTTTTTCCTGTGTCAGTTTAAACCAGAACATGCGCTGAATCCCGATACCTTAGCCAATTACAAAAAGAACATCTGCCGCATTGTGCCAGAGTTGGTCTATAGCCCGTATGCTACGGCTGCCGAGTTACAGGACATGGGCAAACAGGCCAAGAAATGGCGCATTGACCTGGTGCTGTTTATCAACGGCTTTCCGGTGGCAACACTGGAACTCAAGTCCGAGTTTAAGCAGGCCGTGCAGAATGCCATGTTGCAGTACAAACGTACCCGCTTGCCGAAAGATCCAGAAACCAACAAGCCTGAACCCTTGCTGATGTTTAAGCGTGGCGCATTGGTACATTTTGCCGTGAGTCAATACGAAGTCTATATGGCGACCCAGTTGGCCGGAGAAGATACTTTCTTCCTGCCATTCAATAAAGGTACGCATGACGGTGGCGCAGGCAATGATGTGCCAGAAGACCAGAATCAGTACGCCACCGCCTATCTGTGGAATGAAGTCCTCACACCGGACAATTTGCTGAATATCATTGGACGTTTTGTCCATCTGCAAATTGAAGAAAAAGAAGACTGGGAAGGACGCAAGTACAAAAAAGAACTGCTGATCTTCCCACGTTACCACCAGTGGAATGTGGTCACCAAACTGATCAATGCCGCCTTAGAGGAGGGCACTGGACAGAAATATCTGATTCAGCACAGTGCAGGTTCAGGTAAGTCCAACTCGATTGCCTGGACAGCACATCAGCTCTCGACCCTGTACGATCAACAGAATCAGAAACTGTTTGATTCGGTGATTGTAGTCACGGATCGTACCATTCTGGATGCCCAGCTACAGGACACCATCTACCAGTTTGAACATGCCGATGGCGTGGTCGGACGCATCAATAACAAAGAAGGTGATGGCTCCAAATCGGAAAAACTGGCCAAGGCACTGGAAACCTCACAGCCGATTATCATTGTGACCATCCAGACTTTCCCCTTTGTGCTGCGTGCGATTGAAAACAGTACCAATCTGAAACAGCGACGTTATGCGGTGATTGCCGATGAAGCGCATTCTTCACAAAGTGGCTCTACGGCACGACAACTGAAAGAAGTGTTGATGCTGGAAGAGCGCGAAGAGGATGCTGAACTGTCTTCGGAAGATATTCTGGATGCGGTGGTGGCTGCACGTAAGGGCAGTAATAACCTCAGCTACTATGCCTTTACCGCGACACCGAAAGACAAAACCCTGCAACTGTTTGGCCGTGTACCCAATCCTGAGCTCCCGCCATCCAAGCAGAACAAGCCGGAAGCCTTCCATGTTTACTCCATGCGCCAAGCCATTGAAGAAGGCTTTATTCTGGATGTGCTGAAAAACTATACCAACTATAAAGTGGTGTATAAGCTCAAACAAAAAATTGAAGAAGCCGACAAACAGGTCGATGCCAAAAAAGCCAAGATCAGACTGAATCAGTGGGTGCGCCTGCATGACCACAACATTTCTCAGAAAGTGAAAGTCATTGTCGAGCATTTCAAAAATAACGTGATGGGCTTATTGGGTGGACAGGCCAAAGCCATGGTGGTGACCAGTTCACGTAAAGAAGCGGTGCGTTACAAGCTCGCTTTTGATAAATACGTGACGGATCAGGGCTATAAGTCCATTCAGGCTATGGTCGCATTCTCGGGTGAGGTTGAGTTTAATGACAAGGATACCGACAGCAGTGGTTTAGTCGGGCAGACCTTTAATGAACGCAACATGAACCCGGGGCTAAAAGGGCGGGAAATGCGTAAGGCCTTTGATAGTGATGACTATCAGGTGATGCTGGTGGCCAACAAGTTCCAGACTGGCTTTGACCAACCGAAACTGTGTGCTATGTACGTGGACAAGAAACTTGGCGGTGTGGAATGCGTACAGACCTTATCACGCCTGAACCGCACCTATCCGAGCAAGGCGGAATCTGGCACCTTTGTCTTGGATTTCTTTAACGATCCCGAAGACATTCTGGCAGCCTTTCAGCCCTATTACCAAACCGCAGAACTGGCCGATGTCTCCAATCCGGATCAGATCTTTGACCTGTTTGAAAAGCTGAAAGCTACCAAGATTTTTCTGTGGACGGAAGTTGAACAGTTTGTAGAAGCCTTCTTTACCAAGAACAAATCCAATGCTGCGATCAGTAATATCTGCAAACCCGCGGTTGAACGCTGGCAGAAACGTTATAGTCAGGCCATCGAAGCCTATAATACCACCAGAGACATGCTGGAACGCTGCAAGAAAACCAATGATGCGGTGCTGATTGCTAATGCCGACAATGCCTTTAAAGAGGCCAAGCTTGAAAAAGACAAGTTGGAAATCTTTAAAAAAGACTTGGGCAGCTTTACTCGTTTTTACGAGTTTATGTCGCAGATCGTGGACTACGATGACAAAGAACTGGAGAAGCTCAGTCTGTATGCGCGTAACCTGCGTCCATTGCTGCGTGAAACCGCAACGAAAGATGATGAGGTGGATCTGAGTAATGTCAGCATGAGCCATTACCGCTTGTCCAAGATCCGTCAGCAAGACATCAAGCTGAAAGAAGATGCCGAAGATTTTAAGCTAGAACCGGGCAATGACCTCGGTGCAGCCAAGCCACGTGACAAGAAAGAAGAGTTCCTGTCACAGATTATAGAGCGTCTGAATGATGTCTTTATCACTGATAACCTAACCGATAAAGACATGCTGAACTATGCCTATACGGTACGTGACAAGCTGGCGGAAAATGAGATTGTGATGAAGCAGATCGCCAACAATACCCGTGAACAGGCCATGCTGGGTGATTTCCCGAAAGCGATGGATGATGCCATTCTTGGTAGCAGTGCCGCACATCAGGAACAGATGATGCAGTTGCTGTCTGATCCGGCGAAGGCTAGCATATTTGCACGGGTGATCTTTGATATGTTGAGCAGTCCAAGATGACCGCTAAATTAACAAAGGGGGGCTTTGTTGCACAAACCTATCTGTAAAGGCTTTTTCAGCGATATAATTTTCAAATGAAGAAGCCTACACACAAAATCTACCGCACAACCAATTGGCCCGCATATAACCGAGCACTCATGAGTCGC